>JAACTG010000159.1 GCA_009993585.1 Sphingomonadales bacterium | reverse complement strand
TCGCGGCGCAGCGCCAGCCCCATCACGAACGCCGCGATGAAGCCATAGCCCTCGATCAGCTCGGTCGCCCCATAGGTCAGCAACACGCCCGCCAGCGCGATCACCCCCGATCCGCTGTCGGCCAGCGAATTGCCGCGCGGCAGGCCGAACAGGACCTTGCTTAGGAGCCACCCCGCCGCCGCCCCCGCCGCCGCGCCGACCGCGACCTTGTAGACGAGGTAGAAACCGAACCATTCGCCCAGCCACGCGCCCGCCCCGCCGCTCGCGCCGACGATGAAGATCGCGAGATAGACGAAGGGAAAGGCGAGCCCGTCGTTGAGCCCCGCCTCGGTCGTCAGCGCGAACCGGATCGGATGCTCGCCGCCCTCGAGCGGCGGGCCGACCTGGACGTCGGCCGCCAGCACCGGATCGGTCGGGGCGAGCACCGCGGCGAGCAGCACCGCGCCCGCCAGCGTCAACCCCGCCGCCGCCCCGACCAGTACAACGGCGATGATGCACGCCGGCATCGCGATCGCCAGCAGCCGCACCGTCGGGCTCCACAACCCCTTGCCGCGGACGCGGTCGATGCGGATGCCGGTACCGAACAGGGCAATGATGACCGCGAATTCGGCCGCCGCTTCCCACAATCGGGGCCGGTCGAGCGGGCTGATCGCCTCGGGCACGCCGGGCAGCACCCCGAACACCGCGAGCCCGCCGACGATGAGCAGGCCCGACGCGGCGGGCTCGCGCCCCTTGACGAAGCGCGGCAACCAGTACGCCGCGACGATGACGAGGCCGCAGCCGGCGAGGAGGAGGTGATACGGCGCAAAGCCGAAAAGCGGGCTATCCATCGTAGGAAAACGTTTGGCGGGCGCCATGTTCCCCTGGCTTGGAAATTGCTACCCCCGCCGCCGCCGCGCTGCCTTTGGCCAGGGCGATCGCCCGCCGCGCCGAACGCAGCGCCGTCACGGCAGGAGAGGCACGCCGCCTCAACCCCGCCGCACTCAACTACCTCAACCGCCTCTCCGACCACCTCTTCGTCATGACGAGACTAGTCAACGCGAGCGAAGAGGGCGACTTCCTGTGGGTGCCGGGCAAAGCCGGTAACCTGCAATACCGGAAGTGTCGGAAGTGTGTGTCGCGTATTTTGACTATTGCGCGCGGGTACGTAACCGATAGACTATACTTGGAACGGGAGTGGAAGCACAAGAATAGGCGTCATCATTGGGAGCGGGCGATGATCGTGACAGACAGGCGAGCGCGGTGCAGTTCGCGAATCCTTTTCAAAACTGCGGCGCTGGCGACTGCGATCATCGCGTCGGTGCCGGCATCGGCACAGACCCAGGTATACGTGGGGGCGTGCTGGGCCGAGGTTTTGCCGGGGAACTATTGGGATTTGTCGAACGACGACATGAATCGTGTCGTCAAAGTGGCCGTCTATTCACGCTTCTTCGAGTTTGCGCCCGCGACCCGGCTCGACTTCATGACGACCGACAAGGAATCGTCGGACGCCTACAACGCCTATATCCAGCGCCTGTATCGCGGTCAAAATCCGCTGTTGGGCGGATGCCGGAGCCAATCGCAGGAAAGCTACGACGCGGCGATCGCG
>JAACTG010000158.1 GCA_009993585.1 Sphingomonadales bacterium | reverse complement strand
GCCGAGCCAGACCATATAGGGCACGAGCAGCCACGCCGCCGCCTTGCGAATCCGCGCAAACAGGGCGGTGATGACGATCGCCGATGCCAGCATCGCGACGATGACGAAAAACGCCGGCCAGACCTGGTGCAGGCGAAAGAAAATCGGTGACCAGGCGAAGTTGAGCAGCATGTGCGCGACGAACAGCGCGATCGCCAGTCCGCGTCCCGCCGCGCGCCGCGCGTTGAGGATCATCGCGATGGCAAGGCCGAGCATGAGGTAGAGGACCGGCCAGACGACGCCGAATACCCATCCGGGCGGCGTCAGGTCGGGCTTGGCGAGCCGCGCGAACCAGTCGTTGTCGTAGCCCGAATTGGAGATATAGCCCATGAAGCTGCCGAGAATGACGATCAGCGGCACCGTGACCAATGCCCAGCGCACGAACGACATGCGCAACTGTCCGGGGGAAGCGATCTCGTTCATGGTCTCTCCGCATTGGTCTCGCCCGCGTTGCGCGCGGCGATGAGGAACTCGACATTGCCTTCGGGGCCGGTGATCGGGCTTGGCGTGACGCCTACCACGTCCCAGCCGCGCGATACCAGATAGTCTTGGACCGCGTTGCAGACTCTTTCGTGAACCTGGCCATCGCGCACCACGCCCTTCTTGCCGACCTCGTGGCGCGCGGCCTCGAACTGCGGCTTGATCAGCGCGACGAGCCAGGCGCCGAGGCGGGCGAAATCGAGTGGTCGGTCGAGCACCTTGGCCAGGCCGATGAAGCTCGCATCGCAGACGACGATGTCGACCGCCTCGGGGATATGGTCGCGCGTCAGGATGCGCGCGCTGGTGCGTTCATGGACGACGACGCGGTCGTCCTGGCGCAATTTCCAGGCAAGCTGGTTGGTCCCCGAATCGACCGCATAGACGCGGACCGCGCCGCGCGTCAGCAACACGTCGGTAAAGCCGCCGGTCGAGCTGCCGACGTCGATCGCGGTCATGCCAGTGACATCCACCTCGAACGCGTCGAGCGCATGGACGAGCTTGAGCCCGCCGCGCGAGACCCAGGGATGGTCGCGCCCGCGCACGTCGAGCGGGGCGTCGGGCGCGATCTGCTGTCCCGGCTTGTCGATGCGACGATCGCCCATGAAGACGAGGCCGGCGAGGATCAGCGCCTGCGCGCGCGTGCGGCTCTCGGCAAGGCCGAGCTCGACGATCCGCTGGTCGGCACGGACCTTAGCCACGCTGCGCCCGGTCGATCAGCATCCCCGGGGTCAGGATCTGCGGCAGCACCTCGGGCTGTCCGCCGCCTTTGGGATACCACAGATAGAGCGGCACCGAATTGCGGCCCTGTTTGGCGAGCGCGCGCGTCAGCGCGGGGTCGCCATCGGTCCAGTCGCCGACGAGCACCGCGATCCCCTGGCTCGCAAATGCCTTGCGGACCGCGTCCCGGTCGATCGCGGCGGCCTCGTTGGCCTTGCACGTCACGCACCAGTCGGCGGTGAAATAGACGAAGACCGGCGCGTCCTTCGCCCGCAGCGCGGCGAGGCGATCGGCCGAATAGGGCGCGTCGGCCGATGCGGCGCCCGGGCTCGCGGCGATGTGCGGGGCGATCCGCG
>JAACTG010000020.1 GCA_009993585.1 Sphingomonadales bacterium | reverse complement strand
TGCGCTTTACCCCCGACGCGCGCGGGTCTGGAATCCCTCAAGTGATCGCCGCTCGCAGCGATCCCGATGGAGCGGTGCGCGCCGCACTGTCGCTGCCGACCGCGTTCGCCAAGGGCGCGCTGACGCTCGCCGGGCTGCTCGTCGGCGCGTCGACCGGGCGCGAGGGACCGACCGTCCAGATCGCCGCGGCGGTGATGGCCGCGTGGCACCGGTTGCTGCGCCTGCCGCTGCGCGCATCGGTGATCATCGCGGGCGGCGCGGCCGGCGTCGCCGCCGCGTTCAACACGCCGCTCGCCGGGATCGCCTTCGCGATCGAGGAGCTCGCCGCGGCCTATGAACAGCGCATGGCGTTGCTCGTCATGACCGCGATCCTGATCTCGGGCGCGGTCGCGCTCGGCATCGGTGGTGATTACGTCTATTTCGGCATCGTCAGCAGCACGCTCGACTTCGGCTCGGTGCTCATCATCGCGCCTGTTGCGGGAATCCTCGGCGGACTCACCGGCGGCTGGTTCGCGCGGCTCGTGCTCGCCTCGGCCCAAGGCACGACGCGGCTGATGCGCGCGGCAAAGCGCGCCCCCGTGCTGACCGCGGGGTTGTGCGGCCTGGTCGTCGCCGGGCTCGGTATCGCCACCAAGCTGACCTGGGGGACAGGCTACGACGCCGCGCGGCGCGGATGATGATCGAGGGCGGCGCCTCGCCCTGGTGGTTCGGCCCGGCCAAGTTCGCCACCACGCTGGCGACCGCGATCGCAGGGCTTCCCGGCGGCATTTTCGCCCCCAGCCTCGCCACCGGCGCGGGCTTCGGCAACATCCTCACCTGGCTGTTTCCGGGTCAGTCGGTCAGCGCGATCGTCGTCCTCGGCATGGTCGCCTACTTCACCGGCGTGGTGCGCGCGCCGCTGACCGCAGTGTTCATCCTAACCGATACGACCGCCGCGCGCGGGCTGATGCTGCCGCTGATGGCGACCGCGCTGATCGCCGACCGCGCGAGCGCGCTGGTCTGCCGCGAGAAGCTCTACAACGGCCTCGCCAAAAGCTTCATGGGCAAGGGCGAGACCGCCACCTCCTAGGGCAAGGCATCGATCGCCGCCCGGTCGCATGGCGCCTTGGGCGCCGCGCGATTTCCTTCAGATCGTCCGGCCGCCGGCACCATGAACGGCACCCCGATGCGATGCGCGGCGAACCGGTCGGCGGGCAGCCCGGCGCACTGCGCCTCGAGCGCGAGCATCTTCGGCGGCGTATCGTACGCCTCCCACGACAGGCGGAACGTCCCCCAGTGGATCGGCAGCCCGGTCGTCGCGCCGAGCCGCTTGAACACCTCGACAGCATGTTTCGGCCCGATATGCGATCCCGACCACATCTGCCCCGGAGCAAAGCGGAACGCGCCGATCGGGATGATCGCAAGACGGATCGATCCCCCGAGCCCTGGCCAGGCTTCATCGGGCCATTTCATGTCGCCCGGTCCAGTGTCGCCGGCGAAGAAGATGTTCCCCGAAGGCGTACCTATAACAAAGCTCGACCAAAGCGCTCGGTTGCGGTCGGTGCCCCAGCGGCTCGACCAGTGGTGATTGCGGGTAACGTTGACCCAACCCGGCCGGCTAATACATCGCTTAGCTGTTTTGCAATCTCCGTCAGGCCATAGGAAATTTAGGCTGCTGCCCCAGTCGAAAGCGCGCGACCTTATTCCTGCTTTCGCCAGAATCGCGTCATTACCCAGACTTGTAATAATATCCGGTCGGTCGCGCTGCCATAGCCGCTTCAATGTCGCCAGATCCATATGATCGTAATGCGCGTGGCTGACGACGATCAGGTCGATCCGCGGCAGGTCGTTGAACGCGATCCCGGGCTTTGCAACACGGTGCGGCCCGATGCCGAACGGCCCGGCGACGTCGCTCCAGATCGGGTCGGTCAGGATATTGAGCCCCGGCGTTTCGATCAGCACGCTGGCATGGCCGACCCAGGTCGCGCGCATCTCGCCGGGCTTTAGCGGCGGCAACGTCTTGGGTTTCGCCTGCGTCACCGCGACATGATCGGGCCAGGGGGGCCGTTCGTCGGCGCCGGTGATCCAGCGCAGCAGAAACCCGCCAGGTCCGCGCGTGCCGCCGCGCCGCGCCTGCTTGGTCGGATCGATCGGCGATTCGCCCGCGCCCTCGTCGGGATTGAAGAAATGCGCACCGTCGAAATTGCCGTCTGCCGGACCCTCGTAATAGACTCGGTCGAGAAAGCGCGGGACGATCGTCACCGCGAGGCACAGGGCGACGACGAGCCACAGCAGCGCAACTCCCGCCCAGCGTAACACCGCGCGTAATGCCGTCATCGTCTGATCCCCGCTCGCCTTGTTCGATATGCGAGCGATAGCATGCCCGAACCGCGGCGCAATGCGTCTCAGCCGGTCGGCGCGATCGGCGTCACATTGTCGTCGCTGGCATTGTCGACGGCGCCGCCACGCGGCACCTTGCGTCCCATCGACCAATTGTCCTGCATCCGCACCTTCGGATTGGGCGCGCACCAGACTTCGCCGGTCGCGTCGATCGCGGTGACCCAGACGAGGTTATGCTCGGGTCCGTAATCGATCACGGCGATGGCAAGGCCGTTGCCGCGTTCGAGGACATGGATCGGGATCGGCGGGTCGAGCTGGGTGAAAGACATGCAGTTTGCCTCCGGTGACACCAGTTGAAACCCGCCGCCAAGCGCCCGGTTCCATTGATCAATATCAGGATCGCGGACGATTGGTCAGCAGCGTGAAGACGATCACGTCGACGATCGTGTAGAGGCCATAGAAAATGAGCGCCGCGATCGGCCTGAGCTGGCAGAACCACATCGCCGCCACCAGCAGCGCGAATTCGAAGACGAAGCTGGTATAGCGCCCGACCGCGCGCTGCATCGGCGCGACCGCCGCCTGGACGATCGGGTCTCGGCTTTCGACGAGCGCGCGGTGCATCGCGAAATTGCCGATCCCGGCGAGGAAGATGAAGATCAGCGACAGGCTCATGCCCCCGATATAGGCGCTGGCCGCCGAACGGCCAGCATCGCGCTGCATCCAGTCAGGCCGTCGCCATCGCCGCGATCTTCTCGCGCCACACCATCGGGGCGAGCGCATGGACGTTGGCGCCCGCCGAATCGACCGCGACCGTCACCGGAAAATCCTCGACCTCGAATTCGTAGATCGCCTCCATGCCGAGATCGGCGAAACCGACCACCTTGCTGCCCTTGATCGCGCGGCTGACGAGATACGCCGCGCCGCCGACCGCCATCAGGTACGCGCTCTTGTGCTCGGCGATCGCGGCGACCGCATCGGGGCCGCGCTCGGCCTTGCCGACCATCGCCAGCAGGCCCTGGCCCAGCATCATCCGCGTGAACTTGTCCATCCGCGTCGCCGTCGTCGGCCCCGCCGGTCCGACCACTTCCTCGCCGACCGGATCGACCGGGCCGACATAATAGATGACGCGCCCGCTGAAATCGACCGGCAGCTCCTCGCCGCGGGCGATCATGTCGGCGATCCGCTTGTGCGCGGCATCGCGCCCGGTCAGCATCTTGCCCGACAGCAGCAGCCGGTCGCCCTGCTGCCAGCCTTGCACCTCCTGGGCGGTCAGCGTGTCGAGCCGCACCCGCTTCGCCGCCTTGTCGGGCGTCCAATTCACATCGGGCCAGTCGGCGAGATTGGGCCGTTCGAGGAACGCCGGCCCCGATCCGTCGAGGACGAAATGCGCGTGACGCGTGGCGGCGCAATTGGGGATCATCGCCACCGGCTTCGACGCCGCGTGCGTCGGCCAGTCGAGAATCTTGACGTCGAGGATCGTGCTCAGCCCGCCCAGCCCCTGCGCGCCGATGCCGAGCGCGTTGACCTTGTCGAACAGTTCGATGCGCAGCTCCTCGAGGTCGCTTTGCGGTCCGCGCGCCTTCAGCTGCGCCATGTCGATGCTGCCCATCAGCGATTGCTTCGCCAGCAGCATCGCCTTTTCGGCGGTGCCGCCGATGCCGATGCCGAGCATGCCCGGCGGGCACCAGCCCGCGCCCATCTGCGGGATCATTTCCAATACCCAGTCGACGATGCTGTCCGACGGGTTGAGCATCTTGAACTTCGACTTGTTCTCGCTGCCGCCGCCCTTGGCCGCGACGTCGATGCCGACCGTCGCGCCCGGCACCAGCTCGACATGGAGCACGCTCGGCGTATTGTCCTTCGTGTTGCGCCGGGTGAACGCCGGATCGGCGAGGATCGAGGCGCGCAGCGGATTGTCGGGGTGGAGGTAGGCGCGCCGCACCCCCTCGTCGATCACCTCCTGCAGCGATCGGTCGCTCGCCAGCCGGCACCCCTGCCCCCAGCGCACGAACACGGTGACGATGCCGGTATCCTGGCAGATCGGCCGGTGGCCCTCGGCGCACATGCGCGAATTGGTCAGGATCTGCGCGATCGCATCCTTCGCCGCCGGGCTCTCTTCCGCCGCATAAGCATCGCCGAGCGCGCGGATGTAATCCATCGGATGGAAATAGCTGATATACTGGAGCGCGTCGGCGACGCTCTCAATCAGGTCGGCTTCGGCGATCGTCGTGGTCATGGCGGGGCGCCTACATCTTAGTCCGATGCCATGCAACGCAGACACGTCTGAGACACGAATGCGATCGCTGCAAGATGACCGATTGAGCCGAGGTCAGCCGGCGGCCAGGCGCCTCAGTTCGGCGACATGCGCGGCGAATGCCGAGCGGCCCCGACGGGTCAGCCTGACCCAGGTCCGCTGCCGCCCTTCGAACGGAGCCTTGGTCAGCTTGACGTAACCGGCCTCGTCAAGCAGCTTGAGATGCTTCGACAGGACCGAATCCGATACCGCGATCCGGTCGCGGATAAGGGCGAACTCGGCATCGTCCACGCCCGACAGGAGGCCGCAGATCTGCAGCCGCCCGGGCGCGTGGATGACCGGATCGAAGACGGGGGCGACCGTCATTTCATCCCCGCATTCAGCTCGCTGCGCCAGACCCGCATCCACAGCCGGCTCCCCCCGATCGAAGCGACGAAGCCCAGCCCGCCCGATACGAGGAACAGCCACTTCGGACCTTCATGGCGCCCATATAACGTCAGCGCGATCAGGCCGAGGAACACCGCGACCATGGCAAATGCGACCCAACGGGCCTTGTCTGGAGAATAGCCGCTGACCCACCAGCCAAATCGCCTGCGCCACGCCATGATCATCCAGACCAGTCCGGCCATGGCGACGGCGAGGACCGGCATCGGCCACGGCTGCGGCAAGCCCTGTGCGGAAACGAGCAACGCGCAGACGCTGCCATAGAGGATGTCATAGCCGATTGGATATTTGAGCGATCCGGTCGCTCCCGCGCGCGCCTCCTCGATCATTGCCAAGGCGTCTTCAGGATTGGGATTGGTCATCGTTTTCTCACTTTCCGATTTGGAAAGTAGCATGACTTTCCAACTTCGCAAGTGGAATCTTTCCAATATGGAAAGTTATGCGGCGAGTCGAAGTTCGGCTTGCCTGATCCCCATTGGGCGGGGCCCCCTACAGCAGCAGCCGCCCCAAAAAGATCAGCACGATCGCGCCCAAGAGCGAGGCGAAGAATCCCGCCTGGTGGAATCCGCCGCCGATGCCGCCGGGGCGCCGCGATGCGGTGACGAGGCCGGCGAGCAACGAGCCGCCGATGCCGAGCAGGATCGTCATCAGCAATCCCATGTCGACCGCGCCCGGATAGAAAAAACGCGCGAGCACGCCGACGATCAGTCCGACGACGATGGTGGAGATGATGTTGATCATGGCAGGATATCCTTGTGCGTCTGCGGGTCCGGTTCGCACCGAATCCTAGCGTCGATTTTGCCGCTGGCAATGACGGTCCCGAAATGACCCGGCGCGGCAAAAAAAATTTGCTCACTGGTGCTGCGTTGCAACGCGATTCCTGTAGCCCGCAGCACAGGCCGGTTTGGGAATCGCGCAGACTCTTTTTGTTCTCCTTCGGGTCGGTCACAAATTGGTAAAAATCCAATTTACCGACTTGCATCGTGGAATCGATGTGGCACTATCCATGGTGGGTCGTCGCCGGGGGGCACCCCAAGACGTAGTGGTGGAGCGCAAACGCGGGTTTCCCGCGCGCTCCCTTGCTGCGCCCTGGGAATCGGTGTCCGCGCGACAATATTTTTGCCGCGACGCGGACAATTTTTCCCCGCGCCGACCCCAAAAATGATAGGAAGGAATTTCGTCCTTCCGATTCGAACGAATAGCGAACAAGCGCACGGTGGAATTGCGCGGTCAGCGGAGGGCAAGATGGATTTAAGAGAACCGGAGCGGAACGATATGGTGGACATGGCGAGCGAGACCCTGGAACGCAGCGGCGGCGATCTTGCAACGCCAGCCGGCGATGCCGCATCCGCAGCGCCGGTCGCAGCGAAGGCCGCCAGGAAGGGCGCCGCCGCCACGGCGGGCAAGGACACGGCCAGCGACGATTCGAAAAAGATCGACGATCGCCGCTTCGCCGTCGTCACCGACGCTTCGCGCGACGACCTGCTGACCGATTTCGGCAAGGACACGCTGCAGGACCGCTATCTGCTGCCCGGCGAATCGTACCAGGATCTGTTCGCGCGCGTCGCCGCGGCCTATGCCGACGATCAGCCCCATGCGCAGCGCCTCTACGACTATATCTCCAGGCTCTGGTTCATGCCCGCGACCCCCGTCCTGTCGAACGGCGGCACCGGGCGCGGCCTGCCGATCAGCTGCTACCTCAATTCGGTCAGCGACAGCCTCGACGGCATCGTCGGCACGTGGAACGAGAATGTCTGGCTCGCCTCGCGCGGCGGCGGCATCGGCACCTATTGGGGCGCGGTGCGCGGCATCGGCGAACCCGTCGGCCTCAACGGCAAGACCAGCGGCATCATTCCCTTCGTGCGCGTCATGGACAGCCTCACGCTGGCGATCTCGCAGGGCTCGCTCAGGCGCGGGTCGGCGGCGGTCTATCTCGACATCTCGCATCCCGAGATCGAGGAGTTCCTCGAAATCCGCAAGCCGTCGGGCGATTTCAACCGCAAGGCATTGAACCTCCACCACGGCGTCCTCGTCACCGACGAGTTCATGGAAGCCGTCCGCGCCGGCGCCGAGTTCAACCTGACCTCGCCCAAGACCGGCGAGGTCCGCTCGACCGTCGATGCGCGCTCGCTGTTCCAGAAGCTCGTCGAAACGCGCCTTGCGACCGGTGAGCCGTACATCGTCTTTTCCGACCAGGTGAACCGGATGATGCCCAAGCACCATCGCGACCTCGGACTCAAGGTCTCGACCTCGAACCTGTGCAGCGAGATCACGCTGCCGACCGGCGTCGACCATCTTGGGCAGGATCGCACCGCGGTCTGTTGCCTGTCGTCGCTCAACCTCGAAACCTGGGACCAGTGGAACGGCGAGCCGCAGTTCATCGAGGACGTCATGCGCTTCCTCGACAACGTCCTGCAGGATTATATCGACCGCGCGCCCGACGAAATGGCGCGCGCCAAATATTCCGCGACACGCGAACGCTCGGTCGGCCTCGGCGTGATGGGCTTCCACAGCTTCCTCCAGGCGCGCGGGCTCGGCTTCGAAAGCGCCCCGGCGAAGAGCTGGAACCTCAAGATCTTCAAGCACATCCACGCCAAGGCGTCGGAGGCGAGCATGATGCTCGCCCACGAACGCGGGCCGTGCCCCGATGCCGCCGATGTCGGCGTGATGGAGCGCTTCAGCTGCAAGATGGCGATCGCGCCGAC
>JAACTG010000130.1 GCA_009993585.1 Sphingomonadales bacterium | reverse complement strand
CAGCCGCAGGCCCAGCATCAGATTGTCCCACGCCTCCTCGCCGCGCCGCCCTTTGGCGAGTTCGTCGCACCAGGCCGCATGATGCTCGGGCCCGCGCAGGATGTCGGGCGTCTCGGCCGAATACAGCGTCGCCACCGCGCCCGATGCGAAGGTCAGCTCGCCCGCGCCCTTGCGCCATCGCACCGCCTCGTGCGAACGCGCGACCGCGATCAGGCCGCTCGGCCCCTCGATCATCACCCGGCGCGCATCGTCCATATTGGCGCCGACCAGCGCGATCCGCGCGCCCGGCATGCGCCGCGCGATCTCGCTCGTCCACTCGGCGCCGGCGCGCGTCTTGCCGAAGCCGCGCCCCGCGCGGATCAGCCACACGCGCCAGTCGCCCGCCGGCTCGCGCTGGCCGTCATGCTCCCATCCGTACCAGCGCTCGAGCAGCTCGCGCCGCTGCGACAGGTTGAGCGACCGCAGCGCGCGCGCCTGGTCGGCGGGGTCGAGCGCGAGCAGCGCGTCGATCGCGCCCGCGCCCGCGCGCTCACTCCTCGCCATGCAGCCCCGCGCGCATCCGCTTCATCTTGGCCAGCCGGTCGAGCAGCGCGCGGTCGGTTTCCTCCGCCGTCGGCACGCGCCGCGCATGCGGGCGGCGCGGCCGCAATGTCCCCTCGATCAGCGTGGCGCGATGCCGCGCCAGCAGGCTGATCGCCTGGTCGACCGACATCGCCGACAGCGGCGCCGCCTCCGCCTCCGCCTCCGCCGCGCCGTCGCCGCGCCTGGCCTCGTTCCTGTCCTTGCCGGCCTCGCCCCCGCCGCCCTCGCTCTCGCCGTCCTCCTCGTCGTCGAGCATCGCGAACGCGTCGTGCTCGACCGTTTCGATCGCGCGGCGCAGCAGCGCGGCCTCGAGCCGCTCGTATCCGACGAGCAGCGCCGCCTGCCATTGCGCGGCGAATTCCTCGTCGCGATGGCGCAGGCGATAGGCGGTGCCGATCGACTTGCCCGCCGCCGCAACCGATCGCGACACGTTGCACGTCGCCGCCAGCGTCCGCAGGAAGATCTTGCGCCGCTCCTTGGTCCAGCCGTTCTTCTTCACCTTCTTCCTTTGCAGCGGCCGGTCGCGCTGCGGCTCGATCACCGTCTCGCCCGCGTCCGCCGCCTCGCTCTCGTCCATCGCCATAGGCCCCCGCCCTCGCTTCCTCGCGCCCGCCGACGGCGGCGCAACGCGAACGGGCCGAAGCGTCGCCGCCCGGCCCGTCCGCGCCCCGCCCTCCCGGCGAATCGCATTATCTCGATGTTCGCCTTATGTACCCTAACAGCGTGACGATGTCAACAAGTTTTTACCAGATGGGTTCTCGCGTCCCTCTCCCCGCTGGGGAGAGGCAACGTCGCCTTGGCAGCTTGCTGCCTAGGCAAGTGGAGAGGGGCGGCGCGCCGTCGCACCGTCGCCGCATCGCCCGGTCCGGGAACCGTTACGCCCCCGCAACCGTTACCCCCGCATGGACAATCACGACGGCCAGGACGGACAGGAACTCGCCGCCGAGCGCACCGACCTTGCCGAGGACCGCACGATCCTCGCCAACGAGCGCACCTTCGCCGGCTGGATGCGCACCGGCCTCGCCTGCGTCGGCATCGGCGTCGGCTTCAACGTCCTGTTCGACGAGATGTCGCCGACCTGGGTGCCAAAGGCGGTCGCGACCGCCTTCATCCTCATCGGCGTGTTCGTCTTCTGGGCCGCCGAGCGCCGCAGCTGCAAGGTGCTCTCCCGCCTCGACGCGCACCACGTCGCCCAGTTCGGCAGCATCAACCTGCGCGCCATCGCCACCGTGCTGAGCGCCGGCGCCCTCGTCGTCGCGATCGGCCTGTGGGTGCTGAACTGAAGTTGGCCCTCGCCCCTTCAGGGGAGAGGCAGCGAGACTGTGAGCGGAGCGAACTAGTCGCAGCGGAGAGGGGTCGCGACCGGACGCAGCGCAGGAACCCGCGCACCGGCTGTCGCGTTATGCTTGTGATCTTCACCCTTCAAAAGGAACCGATCATGGCAAAGAAGAAAGACAGCGACGGTGACCGCGAACTCATCGCCCCGCACGAAAAACGCTATCAACGGCGCAACGACGACGGCACGCTGGGCGACAGCGACGACCAGTCCAGATCGCTGTCGAAGGACGTGAAGCAACACGCAAAAAAGAAAAAGCCCCGCAACCAGGGCGACAAGGGCGACTGACGGCCTGAACCCTCGGCTACCCCGCCCACCAACCCCCTTGCCCCCGCCCCCCGCCATCGGGCAGGAAGTGGACAAGGGGAAAGCCATGAATATTGCGGGTTATCTGGAACAGGTGCGCGACAAGTTCGCCAGCGGCCACGCGACCGAGCACAGCTATCGCGCCGCACTCGAAGGGCTGTTCCAGTCGATCGATCCCGCGATCGAAGTCATCAACGAACCCAAGCGCTCCGAAGGCGGCATGCCCGATTTCCTGTTTCAGCGCAACGGCGTCGCCTTCGGCTGGGCCGAGGCAAAGGACATCGACAAGGATGTCATCAAGCTCAAGGGTTATTCGATCGAGCAACGCAAGCGCTACGAAAACGCCTATCCCAATCTGATCTACACCAACGGCGTCGATTTCCAGTTCATCCGCGACAAGGAGGTTGTCCACCTCACCTCGATCGCCGACTTCATGGGTCAGCTCGGTGGGCTGCAGCCTCTGCCCGACAAGTTCGACGAACTCGAGCGCCAGCTCAAACTGTTCGCTCAGCAGAAACCGATCAGCATCCGTTCGGCGCAGAAGCTCGCCGAAATGATGGCGGGCAAGGCGGCGATCATCAAGGACGAAGTCGGCATCGCGCTGGAGGACGACGCTGACTTCCGCAGCGGACTGGGACGTCAGTTTACCAGCTTCAAGGACAATCTTCTCCCCAATCTCACGCCGGGCGAGTTTGCAGATATCTATGCCGAAACGATCACTTACGGTATGTTCGCTGCTCGACTGCACGACGATACACTCGAGACCTTCAGCCGACGGGAAGCGCTCGAAAAACTACCTAAGTCGAATCCGTTCCTGCGCGGGCTGTTCCAATATATTGCCGGCTACGATATTCCCGAGCGCTTGGTCTATGTAGTGGACGATCTTGCCGCCGTTTTGCGCGCCAGTGATCCTCATTCGCTGTTCGCAAAGTTCGGACACTTCACCGCGCGCAACGATCCCTTCATCCATTTCTACGAAACCTTTCTCGCCGCCTATAATCCGAAAAAACGCAAGGCGCGCGGCGTTTGGTACACCCCCGAACCCGTTGTCGATTTCATCGTTCGCGCGGTCGACGATGTACTCAGAACCGAGTTCGGACTGGATGCCGGCTTGGCAGACACAAGCAAGGTCACAGTCGACTGGGACACTGGAGAAACGAAGAACGGCAAGCCGGTCACGATCAGAAAGGACGTTCACCGCGTCCAGATTCTCGATCCTGCGACTGGCACGGGCACTTTCCTCGCCAAGGCGGTGCAGACGATCGCCGACCGGGTGAAGGCGCGCGCGCCCGGCAAATGGTCGGCCTATGTCGAGGAAGACCTACTGCCGCGCCTGCACGGCTTCGAGCTGCTAATGGCAAGTTACGCCATGTGCCATATGAAGCTCGACATGCAATTGACCGAGAGCGGCTATGTGCCGAGCACGAATCCGCCGCGCCTGTCGGTCTGGCTCACCAATGCGCTCGAACCCGCCGAGCGCGAGGTCAAGGACCTGTTTTTCCAGCAACTTGCCGACGAAGCCCGTGGCGCCAACGAGGTGAAGCGCCAGTCTCCAATCATGTGCGTGATCGGCAACCCGCCATATTCCGGTGAAAGCGCCAACAAGGGCGACCATATCATGGGGTTGATGGAAGCCTACAAGATGGAGCCGGGTGGGAAGGAACGGCTCAAAGAGCGCAACCCCAAATGGATCAACGACGATTACGTCAAGTTCATTCGCATGAGCGAGGATTTGATCGCCAAGAACCCGTCAGGTGGTGTGCTCGGTTTCATTACCAATCATGGCTATCTCGATAACCCGACTTTTCGCGGGATGCGTTGGCATTTGCTCAAAACCTTCGACAAAATATGGGTGTTCGATCTTCATGGGAATTCGAAGAAGAAAGAGGTCAGCCCCGACGGCTCTCCTGACAAGAACGTGTTCGATATCCAGCAGGGCGTTGCCCTGATTATCGCCGTGCGGACGAGGGCGGAAAGCGATGAACTAGCAGAGGTTTGGCGTGGAGATTTGTGGGGGAGCCGGAAAGCTAAGAGCGAGACACTAGGAGAGGGAAAACTCTACTCGTTGACGTCCAATATGATTGACCATCGTGCACCCGAGTATCCGCTTGAGATAAGGGATTACAAATTACTTGATCAAATAAGCCAATGGCCGACATTGAGTCGTCTATGCCCTGTGAATTCGATGGGTGTAATGACCAAGCGTGACACCATTGCAATCTCAGATACAGCATTGGAAGCTAAGCAGAAGATTTCTGACTTTCGATTGCTTTCACGAGAGGTTCTAGAAACACAGTATGAAGGCATTCACGACGCACGAGATTGGCACTTATCTGGCATTAAAGAAAATCTCCGTCTTCACGGCGAAAATCATATTCGTCCCATTCTCTATCGACCATTCGATTATCGATTCACTTATTATACTGATTTTTCGAGAGGATTTCTCGCATACCCAGTATATGACGTTGGGCGTCACATGCTCCAACCAAACTTGTGTCTCACGACCATTCGCAAGGCGGATGTCGATCAGGACTGGACTCACTCCCTGATACTTGACGGAATAATGGTTCACCATGCGCTTTCGATGAAAGAGGGAAATTATATATTCCCTCTCTACCTCTACCCCGACGAATCTGCCGACCAAGCCGACGCTCTCGCTCCCACCGAACGCACCCTCAACCTCGACCCAAGCCTCTACGCCGCCATCTGCAAGGCGTCCGGGATCGACCCCGCCGATCAGGCAGGACCCGACAACGATTTTCGCAGCCCCGCCGGCGATGCGCGGCCGAGCGAGGTCAAGGTGTTCGATTATATCTACGGCGTGCTGCACTCGCCCGATTACCGCGCGACCTTCGCCGAATTCCTCAAGATCGACTTCCCGCGCATTCCCTATCCGGCCAGCCCCGAGGTGTTTGCGCATGTCAGCGACAAGGGCGAGCAACTGCGCCGCCTCCACCTGATGGAAGCGCCCGCGATCGGCGATACGAACTATCCCTATCACGGTGACGGCGACGACGTGGTAGCGAGCGGTCATCCGAAATTCCTCCCCGAACCGGGGAGGGGGACCGGCGAAGCCGGTGGAGGGGTAGGCCGCGTCTACATCAACCCCGATCAGTATTTCGCCGACGTCCCCGCAATCAGCTGGGGTTTCCACATCGGGGGCTACCAGCCCGCGCAGAAATGGCTCAAGGATCGCAAGGGCCGCGCCCTCAGCTACGATGACATCGGCCACTATCAGAAGATCGTCAAAATCCTGATCGAGACCGACCGGATCATGAAGGAAATTGAACTGCCTCTTGATACGGAGGGTGGCGATGCGCCGTAGTGGCGGAAAAAGCGGGCGTCCTCTCGCGCATATTTCCATTGATCAACTAGAAGCCGATACACGCGACAATATGCGCGAGCGCGACGAATTACTGATCATTAAAAATGAACTGGGCTTTCGAAATTCGGCCCGAGCGCGCGAGTTGAGCGATTTGGTTGATCGCCTTTTGCGTAACTGCGAAGGCTAAAGCGGATTAGAACCTAACCCCCACCCCCCTCGACACGCGCGCCATAACCCGCCACAGACCCCCATGCGCGAAGCCCCTGAAATACCTGTCTTCGGTCCCGAGACGCCCAGGCTCGATCCGCCCAATCCGCCGCGCATCAAATGGTGGCGCTCGGTCGCCAAGGCGATTTCGTGGCGCACGCTCGGCACGCTCGACACGCTGCTGCTCTCGTGGCTGCTCATCACCTATCTCGGCCCGCTGCTCGGCCTCGCGGTGAGCGAGGGCGACGCGCTCGAGACCGCGAGCTACATCGCGCTCACCGAAGTCGCGACCAAGATGGTGTTCTATTACCTGCACGAACGCGGCTGGGCGGCGGTGCGCTGGGGCAGCTTCGTCGGCCCCGCCGGGCGCCGCCGCGAAACGCTGCGCCGGACGACGACCAAGACCGTCTCGTGGCGCACGATCGCCTCGCTCGATACGATCGCGCTCGCCTGGTTCTACACCGGCAACATCGCCACCGCGCTGTCGATCGGCGGGCTCGAGGTGTTCACCAAGATGCTGCTCTATTTCGTCCATGAACGCGTCTGGGCGCGGCTGCCCTTCGGCATCACCCACCGTCCGCCGGCGCCGCCGCCGCGGCCCGGCGCGGCCCGATCGCCCGCGCCCGCGCCCGCGCCGGCCCCGTCGCCTAGCCCCCCGCGGTCATCGCGCTGAGCAGCGCATATTCCTTCTTCGTCCAGCGCGCGAAGCTCGGGCGCGCCTTGATGCGCTCGAAATAGGCGCCGAGCGGGTCGCTTTCGTCGCCGCACTTGATCCCCGCATGCGCCAGGTTGTGCAGCGCCGATCCCACCGCGAGGTCGGCCAGGCCGAACGCGTCGCCGACCAGCCAGCTGCGGCCGTCGGACAGTTCGGCCTGGAGGTAGTCGCGGATCGCGGGCCATTGCTCGCGCTCGGCGGCGATCGCGGCGGCAAGGTCGCCCTCGCGTTTCAGGAACACCGGCGCGACGATGCGGTTGAAAAAGATCGCGCCGACGCACGCGCCCATCACCGTGTCGGCGAATTCCTCGAACCAGATCGCGCGGCCGCGCGCCTGCGCCTCGGCCGGGATCAGCCCGCTCGCCCCGTCGCGCGCCTCGAGGTAATGGATGATCGCGCTCGAATCGGCGAGGCGGTAGCCGTCGTCGTCGATCGCCGGCATCTTCTTCAGCGGGCTCGCCGCGGCATAGCCCGGGTCGGGATCGCCGATCCCCACCGCCTTCAGCTCGAACGCAATCCCCCGCTCCTCGCAATAAGCCAGCAACTTGCGAACATAAGGCGAAAAACTCGAACCGTAGATGATCATGGCGGCGCTCCCGGTGGCTCCGTCTCCCGCCTGCGGGCGAAGGATGCGAAGACTTGGCTGCGCGCAGCCTAGTCGAAGCGGGATGAGGGGAAAAGCGCGGCGTTGCCGGCTCGCTTCTTGCGATTGCGCGCCACCCCCTGCGCCCCTAAAGCGCTGCGATGACCGAAGCGCCCTTCATCTCGCACAACCCGCCCGGCTTCCTGCGCCGCCTGTACAACTGGACGCTCGACAAGGCGGCGCACCGCCACGCGCTGTGGTGGCTCGCGATCATCAGCTTCGTCGAATCGAGCTTCTTCCCGATCCCGCCGCACCCGCTGCTCGGGCTGATGTGCCTGTCGCGCCCCGACCGCGCGATTCGCTACGGGCTCGTCTGCACGATCGCCTCGGTGCTGGGCGGGCTGTTCGGCTATGCCATCGGCTATTTCGTGTTTGAGGCGGTCGGGACGCAGATCCTGAGCGCGCTCGGCCTCGCGTCGAGCTTCCCCAGCGCGGCCTGCTATCTGCGCGAATACGGTTGGGAGCTGATCCTGATCAAGGGCGCGACGCCGATTCCGTTCAAGCTGATCACGCTGACGGCCGGCTTCATCCACCTCGACCTGTTCACCTTCATCTGGGCCAGCATCGCCAGCCGCGGTTTCCAGTTCGTCCTCGTCGGCGCGCTGTTCTATTTCTTCGGCGCGCCGATCAAGACCTTCATCGACAAATATCTCGGCTGGGTCGCGGGCGGCTTCATCGTCCTCGTCGTTGGCGGCTTCTTCCTCGCCAGCGCGATGACCGGCGGCCACGGCGACAAGGCCGACAAATGCAGCACGGTCACCAGCATCGAACAACTCGACGCGATGCCATAATTCCTTCTCCCGCCCGCGGGAGAAGGATACAAAGACTTAGCGCCGTCAGGCGCTTAGTCGCCGTTGGATGAGGGGGAATGCCCATCCGCTGCAAAAGGGGAAACCCCGTGCGCCCAACCAGCCCCCGCGCCCGTTCCCTACGACGTTGCATGACCGACGCCGAACGCGCGCTCTGGCAGGCGCTGCGCAACCGCCAGCTCGACGGTCGCAAATTTCGCCGCCAGGCAACGGTCGGACCCTATATCGCAGACTTCGCGTGCATCGCGGCGCGCCTCATCGTCGAATGCGATGGCGGCCAGCACGCGATGAGCGCCACCGACGCTCGTCGGACCGCCTGGCTTGAAGCGCAGGGCTGGCGCGTCCTGCGACTATGGAACGACGATATCCTGACCAACCTCGAAGGGGTCCTCGCGGTCATCGCAGCCGCGCTCGCCCCCTCATCCAGCTCCGGCTAAGCTCACTAACGTTCGCTAAGCCTCCCCATCCTTCTCCCGCCTGCGGGAGAAGGATATGAAGCGTTACGAGCGAAGCGAGTTACGCGAAGTTGGATGAGGGGACCGCCCCCAACACCCCCCGCCTCACGCACCCCCGGCATGCAGGCGGCAGCGCAACTCCCCGCTCTCGACCTGCAGCGTCGCATGCTCGATGCCGAAACGGTCGTGCAGCATGTCGGCGGCATCGCACAGGAAGGCGTCGTCGCTTCGCGCCGACATCGCCGCGCCGGGCCGGACGAGATGCGCGGTCAGCGCGGTCTCGGTCGTGCTCATCGGCCAGATGTGGAGGTCGTGGACGCGCGTCACGCCGGGCAGCTCGGCCAGCGCGGCCTCGACGTCGCGCGTGTCGATCGTCGCCGGCACCGCGTCGAGCGACATCACGATGGCGTCGCGCAACAGCCCCCAGGTGCTCCACAGGATCACCGCGACGATCACCAGGCTGGTGACGGGGTCGATCCAGTTGGCGCCGGTATAAGCGATGCCCAGCCCGGCGACGACGACACCCGCCGACACCACCGCGTCGGCGGCCATGTGCAGGAAGGCGCCCTTGATGTTGATGTCGTCCTTGCGCCCGCGCACGAACAGCGCCGCGGTCGCCGCATTGACGACGATGCCGATGCCCGCGACGACCATGATCGTCGTCCCCGGCACCGGCTGCGGATCGCCGAAGCGCTGCACCGCCTCGAGCGCGATCGCGCCTGCCGCGACGAGCAGCAGCACGCCGTTGAACAGCGCCGACAGGATCGAGCTGCGGCGAAACCCGTAGGTGAAGCGCTTGGTCGGCGCCTTGCGCCCCAGCACCACCGCGCCCCAGGCGACGACCAGGCCGAGCACGTCGGACAGATTGTGCCCGGCATCGGCCAGCAGCGCGAGCGACCCGCTGACCAGGCCATAGCCGGCCTCGACCGCGACGAACCCGATATTGAGCGCGATGCCGATGGCAAAGGCGCGCCCGAAATGTCCGGGCGCGCCATGATTGTGGCCATGATTGTGGCCATGATTGTGGCCGTTATTTTTGTTGGGCTGGTGATTGCTGCTCATCGGCAGCGGTCTATCACACCGGCTCGACGGCGATCCACACTTCGTTGCGGCGCAGGAAGCCGGGCACGATCGGCGCGTTGTAGAACGCATATTCGACCTCGCCGACGGGCTTGAAGCCGCGCTCCTCGACCCACGCCATCAGCTCGCGGCGCTTGTCCGCGACGAGCGCGTCGTCCGATCCCTTGCCGCTGAAGCGCAGCACCGCGACATGGCGCTTGGCACGCTGGGCGATGCTGACGCCGGCCGCGGGCGTGGGCAGGTCCTTGCGCTTGTACTGCGCGGGCATGACGAAGCGGACGGTCCAGGTGCGATTGTCCTCGGCGCTGGTGCTCACCGGCACCGTCATCGCGATCTTCTCGTTATCGTCGCCGTCGGCCCGGCCGCCGGGCTTGGCGAAGATATAATCGGCGATCCGCTTGAATCCCTGCGACAGCGCCTCGTCGCGGTCGCCCTTGACGACCGTTTCGGCGACGAGATGCGATTGGTAGCGGCGCAGTTCGAAACCGGCCTCCTGCGCGATCAGGTCGAAACGCGCCTCTTCCTGGTTGCGCTCGCGCCAGTAATACAGCGCGAACGCGCCGGCGGCGACCGCGGCGGTCCCGGCCAGGACCAGCCCCGCACCGGCGCCGCCCTTGGCGACGGTCTGGCGCGAAGGCACGTAATTGCGCGGCTCGACAGCCTTCGCCTTGGCAATGAGCGTGTCGGTGAAGCCGTCGCCGGATCCGGCGAACAGCGCGCCGATCTTGTCGGCGGCTTCGCCGACCGTCGCGCCGATGCGCGCGGAGGCGTCCGATGCCAGTTCGCTGGCACTGTCGGCGATGTCGGAAATGGTCTTGCTGGTCGGGCGGTTCATGGCGGTCGTCCTTGGTCGGTGATGAAAAAACTCTCACCCGACCAATGATTTGGTGCCCGTTTCGTTCCGCCGCGCGCGGCGCCTCAGGCGCGATCCACGGCGAACAGCGCGGCATCGCCGGCGAACGCCTTGAACTCGATCGCATTGCCCGCGGGATCGCGCAGGAACATCGTGCGCTGCTCGCCCGCCTTGCCGGCGAAGCGCACCGTCGGCGGAATGACGAACGCGATCCCGGCATCGTCGATCCGCTGCGCCAGCGCGGCGAAATCTGCCAATGTCAGCACCACCCCGAAATGCGGCACCGGCACCGCGTGCCCGTCGACGGGATTGGCGATGCCGTTCGCCGTCTCGCCCAGGTGTGCGACGATCTGGTGCCCGAACATGTCGAAATCGATCCAGCGCGCGCTCGACCGTCCCTCGCCGCAGCCGATGACGTCGCGATAGAATGTCCGCGCCGCGCCAAGGTCGTCGACGACGAAGGCATAATGAAACGGTCGCAGGCTCATGCCCCGCTTGTGCCACGCCGCGATCGCTCCGCCTAGTCCCGCCACGCACCTGCATATTGCACCCGGCCCGCGAACCCGCCACAAGCCACCGCATGACCGCCCCCGCCACGACCGATGCCCGTACCGACCTGCCGACCCGCGCCGCGGCCGCTCTGCTCGCCTATCCGCGCATCTCCGCGCTTGCCGCCGGCATCGTTTCGGCGACCGGCTTCGCGCCGCTGTCGCTGTGGCCGCTGACGATCCTCGCCTACGCTCTGCTGATCGCCCTGATCGCCCGCGCAACTAGCTGGAAACGCTCGCTTGTTCTCGGCTATCTGTTCGGCGTCGGCCAGTTCACCTTGGGCAACGACTGGATCGCCACCGCCTTCACCTACCAGGCCGCGATGCCCGCCTGGCTCGGCTGGATCGCGGTCGTCGCGCTGTCGCTCTACCTCGCCCTCTACCCCGCCCTCGCCACCCTCGGCGCGTGCTCGATCGGGCGCTGCGCTCGCGGATTTTGCGAGCGGCCCGACGGGATCCTCGTCCTCGCCTTCGCCGCGACGTGGATCGTCACCGAATGGCTGCGCTCGTGGGTCTTCACCGGCTTCGTCTGGAACCCGCTCGGCGTCGCGCTTGTCGCGCCCGGCCTGGCCGGCCCCGCGCGCGTCGTCGGCACTTATGGTCTCGGCGGCCTCGTCTGTATCGCCGCCGGCCTCATCGTCCTCGCCGCCACCCGCCGCTGGCGCGCCGCGGCGGCGCCGCTCGGCGTGCTCGGCGTCGGCGTCGTGTTTGCGGTCGCGACACTGGCGCCAGGCGCGCCGCCATCCGCTTCGCGAGCAGCGATCCCGGTCACCGTCGTCCAGCCCAACATCCCGCAGGAGACCAAGGCGAACCCCGCGTTCGACGCGCTCAACTGGGACAAGCTCGCCAGGTTTAGCGGGCGCCGACCCGACCGGCCTGCGCGCCTCCTGCTTTGGCCCGAAGCCGCGATCCCCGATTTCCTCGAGGACGGCTATCCGCTGCGCTATTACGACATGGTCAATCTCGGCGGCGGCAATGCGGCGCGATCGCGCGCGCGGCTCGCCAGCCTGCTCGCACCCGGCGACCTGCTCGTCACCGGCAGCGCCGACCTCGAAATCGCCGAAGGCCCCGGCGGTCCGCGCGCAATCGGTGCACGCAACAGCGTCACCGTGCTTACCCCCGATGCGCGCATCATCGGCAGTGCCGACAAGTCGCACCTCGTTCCCTATGGCGAATATCTCCCGATGCGCCCGCTGCTCTCGGCGATCGGCCTGTCGCGGCTCGTCCCAGGCGATCTCGATTTTTGGCCAGGCCCGGGACCGCGTACGCTCGATCTCCCCGGCTTCGGCAAGATGGGCGTCCAGATCTGCTACGAGATGATCTTCTCAGGCCAAGTCGTCGATCGCGCCAACCGTCCCGATTTCATCTTCAACCCTTCCAACGACGCTTGGTTCGGCGCCTCGGGCCCGCCACAGCATTTTGCGCAAGCCCGCCTGCGCGCGATCGAAGAGGGGCTGCCCGTCGTCCGCGCGACGCCGACCGGGATCAGCGGCATCATCGACGCCGACGGGCGCGTCGTTGAAAGCCTCCCGATGGGCAAGGCGGGCCGCATCGATGCGACGCTCCCGCCGGCGCACGCTCCCACCTTTTTCGCGCGCCACGGCAATATCGTGCCGCTGCTCTTCGCCGCTTTCCTGCTGTTGCTGGGCATCGGCTGGCCAGTCGTCGCTGCGCGCAGAAAACCCTAGCCGTCATATAAAGCTTTCTTTATATGACCCGCCAAGGGCTCTCGCCGAGCCGCCCGTTCCAGCTCACAGGACGTAGCTTCGATCATGCGCGATAACTATCTCTTCACCTCCGAATCGGTTTCCGAAGGCCACCCAGACAAGGTGTCGGACCAGATCAGCGACGCGATCGTCGACCTGATGCTTGCCAAGGATCCCGAATCGCGCATCGCCTGCGAAACCATGACGACGACCCAGCGCGTCGTGCTCGCCGGCGAAATCCGCTGCAAGCCGATCTACGACACCGCCCGCTGGCCCGAAACGCACGGCTGGGCACCCGGCGCGCGCGACGAGATCGAGGCGACGGTGCGGGGCGTCGTGCGCGACATCGGCTATGAACAGGACGGCTTCCATTGGGAGAGCCTGTCGTTCGAAAACCATCTCCACGGCCAGTCCGACCATATCGCCCAGGGCGTCGATGCGCATGGCAACAAGGATGAAGGCGCCGGCGATCAGGGCATCATGTTCGGCTTTGCCTGCGACGAGACCGAGGAACTGATGCCCGCCGCGCTGCATTACAGCCACCGCATCCTCAAACGCCTCGCCGACGATCGCAAGTCGGGCACCGCGCCCTTCCTCGAACCTGACGCCAAGAGCCAGGTCTCGCTGCGCTACCAGGACGGCAAGCCCGCCGCGGCGACCGCGATCGTCGTCTCGACGCAGCACGCCAAGGGGTACGACACCGGGGCGAAGGAAACCGAACTCAAGGATTACGTCAAGCGCGTCGTCGGCGAGATTCTCCCCGACGGGCTGATCTCCGACGCTACCGTCTGGCATATCAACCCGACGGGCAGCTTCGAAATCGGCGGCCCCGACGGCGATGCCGGCCTGACCGGGCGCAAGATTATCGTCGATACCTATGGCGGCGCCGCGCCGCACGGCGGCGGCGCGTTCTCGGGCAAGGACCCGACCAAGGTCGATCGTTCGGCCGCCTACGCCTCGCGCTATCTCGCCAAGAACATCGTCGCCGCCGGCCTCGCCAAGCGCTGTACGATCCAGTTGAGCTACGCGATCGGCGTCTCCGAACCGCTATCGCTCTATGTCGATACGCACGGCACCGGCACCGTCGACGACGCCGCGCTCGAAACCGCAATCGGCAAGATCGCCCGCCTCGGCGGCCTGACCCCGCGCGGCATCCGCACCCTGCTCGGCCTCAACAAGCCGATCTACCGCAAGACCGCCGCCTACGGCCATTTCGGCCGCAGGGCCGAAGGCGACCTCTTCCCGTGGGAAAAGACCGACCTGATCGACGATCTGAAAGCGGCCCTCGCATAAATCCCTTCCCGCGACCGGGTATGGATTATGATGCCTTGGTGCTGGAAGCGCCTGGGGGCGAGGGGCTGCGGCAACGCGATCGCCTTGCCGATCCGCGCTAGCCCTTGCGCCGACCCCCGCGCTTGTGGCCCGCGGTCATCGGGTCGGGCTTTTTCGGCGGCGTCCATCCCGCGGGCGGACTTCGCCTTGGGACCTGACTGCCGATCCCCATCTTGCCCGGCTCCTGCCGGCTGAGCCCGGCGAAGTCGGTGGCCTCCTCGTCATTTACCTCATTCTCGTCTGCGGTCGCATAACCCTGCTCGGCAGCCGTCATGCCAGCCTATTTCGCGACCTGGATCGCATTACGCAGCCGCGCAGCCTCTTCGTAATTTTCCGCCGCCGCGGCCTCGACCATCGCGATTTCGAGCGCGCCGAGTCGCCCTGCCGCCAATCGCGACTGATCGCCGGGATCGTTTCCTGCGGGGGCCGAGCGATTCTTGGACATAGCGGATTTCCTCGAGCGGGTATGGAACGCTGGGCACGACTTGGGGCGGATCTCCACCGCCGTGTCCGGTCTGCGATACCAACCCGCTGGGCCGCCTTAGGTTGCCGATTGCCGTGTCAGGCGACGCTGCGCAGTTCGAGCAGGCCGTTGGCGCGCGCGGCGGCATAGGCGCGATCGCGACCGGCCGCCTTGGCCTGGTACATCGCGATGTCGGCGGTCCGGATCGTTTCGCTGAACGGCTCGCCGGTCATGTGGTGGGCGACGCCGACGCTGGCGGTGATCCGCAGTTCGTCATGCGGCGGCGGCAGGATGATCGCGGCGATCGCCTGGCGTGCGGCAAGCGCCAGTGCACCCGATGCGTCGGCGCCGCAGCGGTCGAGGAGAATGATGAACTCTTCGCCACCCGCGCGCGCGACGATGCCGAATCCCGCCATCTTGGCTTCGAGTTCGCGCGCCACCGCGATCAGGACCTTGTCGCCGAATTCATGGCCGTATTTGTCATTGACGTCTTTGAAATGGTCGAGGTCGACGAGCAGGACTGCGCCGCAGCCGCCGTTTTTTTCGCACGCGGCGATCTCGCGGTCGAGCGCCCGGCGATTAGCGATGCCGGTCAACGGATCGAGCTCGCTTTCGCGGCGATGGAGGTTGATGATATCGGCCCCAGTCGCCAGCAGCAGCGTCAGCGAAAAGCCAAAACCCAGCACCCCGACCGCGACGAACAGCATCGTCATATGGTCGGACAACATCACGTTGCCGCCAGGGGCGGACGGCGACATCAGGAAAACGAAAACGCGAATCGGATAGAGCAGCAGGCCGATCCCGACCAGACCGCGCAGAATCCGGTCGAGCACGGTCAGCGCCGTCCCGCTCGAACGGATGAACGCCAGCGCAAACAATCCGAACGCGCCTGCATTGACCACGATCGATCGAATATATCCCATATCGGCTGGAAAGATCGACCAGGCATGGAGTGGCGCCATGATTGCGACACCGATCAGCACGAGATTCTGCGGCAGCGACCGATGATGGCGTTCGAGCATCGCCTGCAGGACGCACCCTGCCGCGATCCAGTGCCCGCTGCCAGCGAGCCAAAGCGACGTGCCGGTCGGATGTGGGTGCGCCAGGTCGATCGCGGATGCCAGTGCCATCGCGCCGAGCCCGGCCGCCGCCCAGCGGGGCGACCGAACGTCCCGATAGGCCATGGCGACCACCGCGAACGCGATCGCAAGCAGCGAAGCGATGGCCGGAATCAGCCACGGCAGGGAAAAGTAAGCCGACATGACGATCGAGCTACCGCAAACTGACAAAGTTTAGGTAAATGCCCCCGCATTGTTTTGTTAATCGATTCAGCGGTCGGGCGTCTTGCCCTCTGCCTTTCTCAGATCGTTGTGGATCGTCGTCGCGGCGATCGCGGCGTGCCCCATGGCGACACTGATCTGGTCAAGCGCGGCGACGATATCGCCCGCCGCATAGAGACCTTTCATGCCCAGCCGCTGGTGGCGATCGGTCATGATGCAGCGCTCCTCGTCGAGGTCGAGGCCGAGCTGCTCGACCAGTTCGCTGTTCGCGTTCGAACCCAGCGCGGGATAGAGCGTATCGAACCGCTGCTCCTCACCATCGTCGAGCGTCACCGTCACCGCGGTATCGGCAAAGGCGAACGCGGACGCGGGGCGCGTTTCCCAGGTTACCCCTGCGCGCTTCAGGTCGGCGCGGTCGTGTTCGTCGAGGTCGCACGCGATCAACGTCAGCAAGGTCACGTGATCGGCATAGGTCTTGAGGAACAGCGCTTCGGCAACCCCGTGACCGTCGGCCCCGAGCACCGCGATGCGCCGCTCGCCGCCGCCGCTTTCGCCGTCCCAGCCGCCTGCTTCATAGCCGTCGCAGATCGGGCAATAGCGCAGCGTCCCGGCCGCCAGCGCGGCATCGTGCACATCGTCCTCGATCGGCGGCCGCCGGTTGACGACGCCGGTCGCGATCAGCACCGCGTGCGCCTGCAACGTTTCTCCCTCGGCCAGCGTCACGATAAACCCGCCGTCGGCGCCTGCCTCGTCGCCGCGCGCGATCTTCGCGACGCAGCCGTTGCGCAGCTCGACGCCGAACTGCGCCGCCTGCACCGCCATGTCGCGCAGCAACCGGAGGCCTTCGACGCCATCGGGATAGCCCGCATGGTTGTGGCTGCGCGGAATCATCGCGGCACGGCTGCTGCCGGCATCGATCAGCAGCACCCGACGCCGATAGCGCGCGAGATAGGTCGCAGCGGTCAGCCCAGCCGGCCCACCACCCACGATGATGCAATCATAGCTATCTTCCATCACTCGCTTATGGCCGCGATGCGACGACGTGTCAGCCCGTTTCAGTCGACCGGATCGGGGGATCGTCGGGGCTGCGATCGGGGATCAGGCGGCTGCCGATCCATTCGGCAACGAAGCCGATCGCGCTGCCGACGGCGAAATCGGCGAGGACGTTGGCGCTCTTCGGCCGATCGCCGCCGGTCACCGCCAGCCCGATTAGGCGCGCGGGAACATAGGGCAGGCCGGTCCCGTCGGCGGCTGCCTTCGACGCCGCGATCGTCGCCGCGCTGCTGCCGGTAGCCACCGCGCTTTCGGCGGCGCTCTCGCTTGCCACCTTGCCCTGCGACACGTCGCTTTCGGTGGCCAGGCCGGCGGCGTGGACGCGTGTCGTCAGTAATGTGCGCAACCCCAGCGCGATCCCCTGCGACACCGTCATGCGCACGCCTGCGCGCACCATCTGCGGCTTGCGGAACACCAGCCCGGCGACCAGCACCGCGCCGTTGACCGCGAGCAGGCGTAGATGGTCGCCCATGTCGGCGATGCTTCTGGCGGTCTCGACGATCCCCTCGGGCTGGTCGATCGGGTCGGCTATTTCCTTGTCGTTGCTATCGCGCGTCATATCGGCTCCTTCGTCTCTCCAACGGGCCATGCGCCATGGCTGTTCCCTCGCGGCCTATGGGGCGACGCTTGGCATTTGATCCAACCCGCGCTAACCGCCCGGCCCATGACCGCACACAAACCCGGCGACCCAACCACGCTCAGCCGCCTTTACGGACGCTCGAAGGGCAAAAAGCTGCGCGACGCCCAGCAGGACCTGGTCGAGACGCTGCTCCCCGCATTGGCGCTGCCCGCCGATGGCCCGATCACCGCGACCGCGCTGTTCGGCCGCGACTGCCCGCTCCATTTCGAAATCGGCTTCGGCGGCGGCGAGCATATGGCGGGCCGCGCCGACCTGCTGCCCGATCACGGCTTCATCGGCGCCGAGCCCTTCCTGAACGGCGTCGCGCAGGCTCTCGGTCATGTCCAGGCCGGCCGCGCGGTGGGTACGCACGGCAATGTTCGCATCCACCACGGCGATGCGCTTGCAATACTCGCGCGCATCCCCGACGCCAGCCTCGCCTTCGTCTATCTGCTCCACCCCGATCCCTGGCCCAAGGCGCGCCATGCCAAGCGGCGGATGATGAACCCCGGCCCGCTCGCGATGATCGCGGCCAAGCTCAGGCCCGGCGGCGAGTTTCGTTTCGGCACCGACCATCCGGTCTATCTTCGCTGGGCGCTGATGCAGATGCAGCCGCTGCTCGGGCATGGCGGAGACGATGGCGACGCCCCCTTCGAATGGCTCGCGAACACCCCTCGCGATTTCCTCGTCCGCCCCGGCGGCTGGCCCGAAACCCGCTACGAAGCCAAGGCGCGCCGGTTGGGCCACGAGGTCTGGTACTTCCGCTACCGGCGGCGCTGAGCGCGCGTAATTCGGTCGGGCGCAAATTCGAAGCGCTTGGGCGCTGCCGGCGATCTTGCCGCTAACCGATCGCGGGTCGGCCGATTACTAAGGCGATTCAATCGCCTGTCGGAAGGTGTTGTCCCAGCAATAGGGCCGGCCATGCATGCGCATGACCGGCCCCAGCCCTCGCCCCCAAGGGCTTGTTGCAGTCGGCTGACCGCTCAGTGCGCCGCCTTGCTGGTATCGACCTTGTCGACCCATGCGGGATAGAAGCTCGGCTCGCGGTTCGACCAGCCCGGCGCGGTCGCCGCCGCCTCGCTGATCGACTGGAGCAGCGCGCGGCGCCGGTCGGGATGGATGTGCGGCAACGCCGCCGCCGCACAGAACGCGCCCGGCAGCCATGGCCGCGCCGACGCGCCGATCAGCCGCTCGTAGAGAAACCGGAACGCCGCGAAATCGTCGATCCGGTTCTGTCCGAGGTCGAACGCCGCGACCGACACCAACGGCGCCATGAATGCCTCGACGGTCTCGATGCCGCTATCCTCGGGCACTTGCCCGCGGATCCGGTCGAGCTTGCGATAGACGCGCGCCTGCACCTTGATACTCGTTTCCTCGATGACGTCGCGCGACCACAGGGCGATCGCGTCGTCGCGGTCGAGGCCGATGTCGAGCGCACGGCGAATATAGCGCTGCGTGCCCGCGGGAAACCCCGCGAATTCCTTCATTTCCTGGATTGCCAGCTCGCCCATGGCCGGTCTTGCGCTGGTCGTCATCGTTCGTCTCCCGCTCTCGGCTTCGTCAAAAGCCATCCCCGTCCGGCATCAAACATGCACCAGACGTGGTTAGCAATACGTTAACGCGATGCTTTATGTCGGTTCATCGATCATTTGGGACATGTTGTTTCCACGCAACACCGGTTCAGCCGGTGCCGATTGCATGGTCGGGCGCGCGGCGGTAACGCGGGGCCATGCACCATGACAGCCCCCGCCCGGTCATCAGCGCGACCGGTCTCTACACCCCGCCAGAGAGCATTTCGAATGCCGAACTGGTCGCCAGCTTCAATGCCTGGGCGCAAGGCGAGAACGCGCGCAACGCCGCGGCGATTGCTGCCGGAGAGGTCGAACCGATCGCGCCCAGCTCGGTCGAGTTCATCGAAAAAGCGAGCGGCATCAAGTCGCGCTTCGTCCTGTCGAAGGACGCCATCCTCGATCCCGGCCGCATGTGCCCGGCGCTGCCGGCGCGCGCCAACGAAGAGATATCGGCCCTCGCCGAGATCGCGGTGGCCGCCGCGCGCGACGCGCTTGCCCGCGCCGGTCGCGATGCCGGCGACGTCGACGCGGTGCTGTGCGCCGCCTCGAACATGCAGCGCGCCTATCCGGCGATGGCGGTCGAGGTGCAGGATGCGCTCGGCATCGGCGCCAACCGCGGCGGCGGCTTCGCCTTCGACATGAACGTCGCCTGCTCGTCGGCGACCTTCGCGATCCAGGTCGCCGCCGATTTCGTCCGCTCGGGCTCGGCGCGCTCGGTGCTGATCGTCAATCCCGAAATCTGTTCGGCGCATCTCAACTGGCGCGACCGCGACAGCCATTTCATCTTCGGCGATGTCGCCACCGCGATCCTGGTCGAGGCCGCCGATGTCGCCCCCGCCGCGCATTGGGACATCCTCGGCACCCGGCTCAAGACCGAGTTTTCGAACAATATCCGTAACAATTTCGGCTTCCTCAACCGCGCCGAGCCCCCGCACGAGCCCGGCGCCGACGGTTCGACCGACCGCCTCTTCGTCCAGCAGGGCCGCAAGGTGTTCAAGGAAGTCGTGCCGATGGTCGCGCGGATGATCGCCGACGAACTCGATCGCCTCGACCTCGCCGCGCCCTCGCTCCGCCGGCTCTGGCTGCACCAGGCCAATGCCGGAATGAACCGGCTGATCGCCAAATCGGTGCTCGGCCACGACGCGAGCGAAGACGAGAGCCCGACCGTGCTCGATAGCTATGCAAATACCAGCTCGGCGGGGTCGATCATCGCCTTCCACCGGCACAGCGACGACCTCGCGCCCGGCGATACCGGCGTCATCTGTTCGTTCGGCGCGGGCTATTCGGCGGGCTGCGTCACGATCCGCAAGGTTGGCTAGGCCGGGCGCTACTGCGGCGTCGGAACGCCGACCGGTTCGCGCGGCGGGTCGGTGATGCGTGCCGGCGCGGGCGAGGCCTCGTTGCGCGCCGGGGCCCGAACGATGGCCCGCTGCGATGCGCGCGCGCGCTCCTGTTCGGCTTGGCCCGCCGCCTTGCGTTCTGCCGCAGCGGTTGCCTCGCGCTCGAGCGTGGCGGCATCGACCTTGCCCTCGGCGCGCACCGCGTCGGCCTGCTTGTCGAGGCTCTCAGCTTCCGCGCGCAGAGCCTCGGCGCGTTCTTCCATCGCCCCCGCCTTGGTCTTCGACGTATCGATGGCTTGCTCGGCGGGCGTCTTGGGGCCGCTGTCGCACGCGGCGACGAGCAACAGCGCGGTCAGCGCGAGATATTTATTCATCGTCATTTCTCCTTTCGCATCAGCGATCGCGCTTGCTGTCGTCGTCGAGCAGCAACTGCCCGCCCTTGGCCTCGACCGCCTTGCGGATGATGTCGCCGAAAAAGCCGAGCATCGGCGGCAGGTCGATGGTGACGTCGAGAGCGTTGTCGAGGACGACGATCTTCGCCGCCACTTGCTGGCCCATCGCCGCGACGTTGAGCTGCATGACGTCGTCCGACGGCCATTCGCTCTGCACGCTCGCGACGCCGCCGGGAATATGGTCGGGCAAATCGCCAATACGCGTTTTCAACCGCTGGCGGGCCTCGTCCTTGCCGAGCGTGTGCGGCAGGGCGACGTGGACGGGGCCGCTCATCGCGCCGCCTCCGGCCGCTCGGTCACCCCGGCGCGCTCGAGCTCGGGGCGCAGCCGCCCCGCCAGCCACAGCCCCCACATCTTGAAATCGGCGCCAAGCGACCACAGCGGATAGGTAAAGGTGGCGGGACGGTTCCGCTCGACGCGGAAATGGGCGATCCAGGCAAAGCCATACCCGATCAGCGGCAGCGCCGCGAGCCACAGCCAATGGCCCGTAATCGCGGCGAAGACGATCAGCGCGACGACCAACGTGGTGCCCGCATAATGCAGCGCGCGCGTCGCCGGGCGCGAATGCTCGCGCAGGTAGAAGGGCCAGAATTCGCCAAAAGTCCGATATTCGCGTTGTGGCATGATGCGTCCTTTCGACTGCGCCTTGCGGTCGTCACGCTATAATCTTTGCCGCGCGATGGAAAGCCGATTGATCGCGCATGATCGATGCGCACCGGCGCCATAAAAAAGCGGCCGGCGACATCGTCGCCGACCGCCATCCACGCGGGAGGCCTTGCCTACCTCCCGGTGCGGAACCGCGTAATTACGGCTGGATCGACGATGGCGGGTCCGACGCGTCCATCGAATCCTCGATGCCTTCTTCCAGGTTTTCCTCGTCGCGATCGGCGTCTTCCAGCTCTTCCTTGGGTGTCTGCGCCATGCCGTCGTCGTCGGCGCGCGGTTTCGAATGTGCGGGTCCCTTGGGATCGGCGGGCGCGACCGCCATGTCGTCCATGCGGCGTTCGTCGATCAGCTGCTCGTCCTTGGACTTACGGTCCTGGTCGGTCGTGGTCCTGTCGTCGGTCATGGCAAGTCTCCTTCACGATCGATAACCGTCGAGCCCGACAAGAGTTCCTCGCCGGCAAGCCTCGCGACCGCGGTGCGGGATCGGGGCCGCGCGGACTTGCAAGACTTGCACCGCGACCACTCTGTCCGTACCCCTCACGCCATGGAAACCGGCACGCTCATCTCGCTCATCGCCTATTTCGTCCTGATGCTCGGCATCGGCCTCTACGCCTGGCGCAAGTCGACCAGCAATGCCGCGGAATACATGCTCGGCGGACGCAGCCTGGGTCCCGGCGTCGCGGCGTTGAGCGCGGGCGCCAGCGACATGTCGGGCTGGCTGCTGATGGGCCTGCCAGGCGCGATCTACGTTTCGGGCCTCAGCCAGGCGTGGATCGGCATCGGCCTCGTCGTCGGCGCCTATGCCAACTATCTGCTCGTCGCCCCGCGCCTGCGCACCTATACCGAGGTCGCGCGCGACGCGATCACCATCCCCGACTATCTTGCCGAACGCTTCGAGGATCGCAGCCATACGCTGCGCATTCTCTCGGCGGTCGTCATCATCGTCTTCTTTACGCTCTACACCTCGGCGGGCATGGTGTCGGGCGGCAAGCTCGCGCAATCGGCGTTCGGCATGGATTACGCCACCGGCATCTATATGACCGCCGCCGTCGTCGTCGCCTATACGCTGTTCGGCGGCTTTCTCGCTGTCAGCCTGACCGATTTCGTCCAGGGCTGCATCATGTTCGTGGCGCTCGTCCTCGTCCCCATCGTCGCCTTCGACCAGTTCGGTTCGCTGTCCGATCTTGCCGCCTCGATCGGCCGCGTCGAAGCCGACAAGGGGCTTGCTCCGGGCGCTTTCTCCAGCCTGTTCACCGGCACCACCGCGCTCGGCATCGTGTCCGCCGCCGCCTGGGGGCTCGGCTATTTCGGCCAGCCGCACATCATCGTGCGCTTCATGGCGGTGCGCTCGGTGCGCGACGTCCCGACGATGCGCCGCATCGGCATGGGCTGGATGATCGTCGCCTTGGTCGGCGCGCTCGCCACCGGCTATGTCGGCGCCGCCTATGTCCGCAATACCGGCGCCAGCATCGTCGATTCCGAAACGATCTTCATCTTCTTCAGCCAGGTCCTGTTCCACCCATTGGTCACCGGCTTCCTGCTCGCCGCGATCCTCGCCGCGATCATGTCGACGATCTCGAGCCAGCTGCTCGTTTCGTCGAGTTCGCTGACCGAGGACATTTACCGGCTGTTCAACCGCGACGCCGGCGATCGCCAGCTCGTCACGATCGGCCGCGGCGCGGTGCTCGTCGTCGCGATCGTCGCGGCGCTGCTCGCGATGGATCCCGACAGCTCGATCCTCGGCCTCGTCTCGAACGCCTGGGCGGGCTTCGGCGCCGCTTTCGGCCCGTTGATCCTGCTCAGCCTGTTGTGGCGCCGTACGACGCTCGCCGGTGCGCTCGCCGGCATCGTCGTCGGCGCAGCGGTCGTCATCGCCTGGATCGCGATGGGGCTCAGCGACACGATGTACGAGATCGTCCCCGGCTTCATCGCTTCGGGTCTTGCCATCTGGATCGTCAGCAAGGCGACGCCCGCGCCATCGACTGCGGTCACCGCGACCTTTGATCGCGCCAGGGCCTATGCCTTGAGCGGCAGCGACACCGCCCCGCCCGCACCTGTGGCCGACTAGGTCGCGCGATGAAGAACACCGGGCTGCATCGCCGCATCCTCTTTGCGCTGGCGGGCATCCGCGACGGCTTCGTCCGCGAAAAGGCGTTTCGCCAGCAATCGATCGCGATCGTCCTCGCGATCGTCATGCTCGCGATCGTCCGGCCGCCCGCGATCTGGTCTGCGCTGCTGCTCGCCACGCTCGCCGCCGCGCTGGCGATGGAGCTGATGAACGGCGCGGTCGAAACGCTTGCCGATCATCTCCACGCCGACCGCCACGAGGCGATCCGGATCGTCAAGGATATGTCGAGCGCCGCGGTACTGGTGCTCAACCTCGCCAATGCCGCGCTGGCGATCTGGATCATCGTCGCGGCCCTGTAGTCGATTACTTCAAGCCGTCTCCGCTGCCCGCCATTGAAACAAGTCACGCGGCAAAAGCAGGCGCGATTGATCTGGCTTACCATCTATCGTATTCGTGCTATTCGAGTCGGAGGGAAGCAAGTTGCTGGCGCGGTGTCGCTGGCGATACTTTCTGGTGAGGGCCGAATATATGCTTGCAGACCCTGAAGTCCGAAGATTGCTCGCCTATGTCTTGATCGTCGCGATGCTGTTGGCGATGATCGCGATGGTCGTCGTCCACCGCAAAAGACAAGCCCGCAAGCGCCGTCATCTCAGGCGCTATTATATTCGCTAGCGGCGCCGTTGGACGCGTTCAGCCGAAGATCGACCAACCGGTGCGTTCGGCGATCGCTTTGAGCGCTGCCGCGCCGAGCAACGACGTCCCGCCGGCGCCGAGACCCGGCGACCACACCGCGATCGAGGCGCGTCCCGGCACCACCGCCAATATGCCGCCGCCGACGCCCGACTTGCCGCAAAAGCCGACGTCATAGGCGAATTCGCCCGAATTGTCGTAATGCCCGCAGGTCAGCATCAGCGCATTGATCCGGCGGCATCGCGCCGATGAGACGACGCGTTCGCCCGTCACCGGGTCGGTCCCGTCGAAGGCGAGGAACAGGCCCGCTTCGGCCAGGTTGCGACAGCTCAAAGCGAGCGCGCATTGTTGGAAATAGCCGTCGAGGATGTCGGGCACCGCGTTGGTCAGGACACCGAAACTCGCCATGAAATAGGCCAGGCTGCGATTGCGGTCGCCCGCCGTCGATTCGGACATCGCGACCTCGCCGTCGATCGTGATGCCCGGATCGCGCGCCATCTTGCGCAGCAGCGCGAGCAGCTCGGCCACCGCTTCGTCGACCGGGCGATCGTCGATCAAATGGTCGGTGGTGACGATCGCGCCGGCGTTGATGAACGGATTGCGCGGGATGCCCTGGTCGCGTTCGAGCTGGACGATCGAGTTGAACGGGTCGCCCGACGGCTCGCGCCCGACCTTGTCGAACAGTCTTGCGCCGTGGCGATCGAGCGCCAGCGCGAGCACGAAGACCTTGGAAATCGATTGGATCGAGAACGGCTCGTCGGCGTCGCCGGCGCAATGAAAGCCGCCATCCGGCGTGGCGACGGCGATCCCGAACCGGCGCGGGTCGACCCGCGCCAGCGCTGGGATATAGTCGGCCACGGCACCGCTGCCGCGCCGCTCGGCCAGCTCGGCCCACACCTGCTCGACGATCGCCTGAATATCCATGCCCCCAGCGCCTAGCGCGGCGCGGCGTGCATTCCAACCCGCGCGGCGTGTCGTCGCGTCAGGCGGCGCGGTCGTTGCGGGCGACGAGACGGAATCTGGCGGGGCTCTCGGGCACCGGCATGTCGGGCACGCGCAGCGCGCCGTCGTGCCAGCGCGCGGTCGCGACGACGAGCGCGGCGCCCTCGCTCTTGGCCTGGTACATCAGCATGTCGGCGAGGCGGATCTCGGCGTCGAGCGAGGCCGGCCCGGGCGGCACCAGCAGGACGCCGAGGCTGCAGCGCATCGCCCCGCTGCCCGCGCGCGCCACCGCGTTCATCCGCAGGTGCAGCCGCTGCGCGATGGCGCGTGCGTCGGCCTCGCTGGCGGCCTCGAGATAGATGACGAACTCGTCGCCGCCGATCCGCGCGAGCAGGTCGGTCTTGCGGATCGCGCGGCGGACGTCGTCGGCGAACGCCTTGAGCACCGCATCGCCGGCGGCATGGCCGTGGATGTCGTTGAGCGCCTTGAACCCGTCGATATCGGCATAGGCGATCAGCCCCCAGCATGTGCTGCGCGCCAGCCGCGGCGCGGTTTCGAAAAACGCCTGGCGATTGAGCGCGCCGGTCAGCGGGTCGGTACGCGCGAGCAGCCATTGCTGCGCATGCGATCGCCGCACCCTGACGAGCAGCCAGACGATGAAGCTGACGCCGACGACGCGCATCGCCATGTTCCACGCCACCGCCCCGCCGCCGAACGGGTAGAGCGTATCGCCGTTGACCAGATAGGCCGCGCCGAGAAAGGCTAATCCGAGCGCGATCGCATGATACCCGCCGAGCGACAGCGCCGCCAGCCCGATCAGCGCGAGGTAGATCGGCCCGAACCACGCCTGCGTGCCGGTCAGCGCGTCGCCCGCCACCGCCAGCACGCTGCCCGCGGCGACGATCGCCCAGGCGCTGCGCCGCGACAGCCGCGCGGCCGACGGCAGCCGCGCCGCCTTCGCCCCCGCGATCCTCGTTCTGCGCTCGATCCCCGCTGTCATCGCGCCGGTGTAGCGGCGACACGATAAACATATGTTAATCCCGCGGTCGCGCCGCAACGACGCATCTACGCGAAAACGATAGGAAAGCGCTTCGCCCCGCCGCGCGCGCTACGCCGCCTCGCCGCCTGCCCGCTCGCTGCGGTAGTAGGCGTAGAGCAGCCCCAGCGACGTCGCGCCGAGCAAATGCCAGACCGCATGGCCCTGGACCAGGCTGTGCGGCGCGCACAGCGTCCCGTTCTGGTCGAGGATCCAGATGCCGAACGCGACCGCCATCGTCGCCAGCCCGGCGAGGAACAACCGCACGCGCACGCCGGGGCGCAGCGGGCGGGCAAAGA
>JAACTG010000019.1 GCA_009993585.1 Sphingomonadales bacterium | reverse complement strand
TGACCGCGTCGGCCCCGGCATCGATCAGCGCGCGCGTCGCATCGCCGGTGGCGACGTTGCCCGCAATCACCTGGACCGCGTTCGACAGCGATTTGACGCGCCCGACCGCCTCGCCGACGCTGCTGTTGTGGCCGTGCGCGGTGTCGACGACGATGACGTCGCAGCCCGCCGCAACGAGCGCCTCGGCGCGCTCATACCCCTTGTCGCCGACGGTGGTGGCGGCCGCCACGCGCAACCGCCCGGCCTCGTCCTTGGTCGCGCTTGGATAGCTGATCGCCTTGTCCATGTCCTTGACTGTGATCAGGCCGACGCAATGGAAATCGTCGTCGACGACGAGCAGCTTTTCGATCCGGCGATTATGGAAGATGCGCCGCGCCTCGTCCTGGGCGACGCCGGGTCCGACGGTAGCGAGGTTCTCGCTCGTCATCAGCTCGCTGACCGGCTGGCGCGGATTTTCGGCAAAGCGGACGTCGCGATGCGTCAGGATGCCCGCGAGCCGCCCCGATGCCTCGACCACCGGGACGCCCGATATCTTGTGCGTCGCCATCAATTCGAGCGCCTGCGCCAGCGGCGCGTCGGGCGCGATCGTGATCGGATTGACGACCATGCCCGATTCGAACCGCTTCACCAGCGCCACCGCCGCCGCCTGTTCACCGACCTCCATGTTGCGATGGAGCACGCCGATGCCGCCGAGCTGCGCCATGACGATCGCCATATCGGCCTCCGTCACCGTATCCATCGCCGCAGAGAGGATCGGCAGGTTGAGCCGGATGCCGCGCGTCAGCTGCGTCGACAGGTCGGCCTGGCTCGGCAGCATGCTCGATTCGAGCGGCTGCAGCAGCACGTCGTCGAAGGTCAGGCCAAGCGGGATTTCGGTGTGCGCCACGGGTGATCGTCCTGTCGATATGCGAATCGGTCGAGTGGCGGCCCATGTAACCACTCGCCCGCGAACACGCTAGGGCGCGGCGCGGTTATTCGCGCCCCTTGCCCGGGTAGCGATCGCTGTCGGCAAAATACGCGCCGAGCGCAACGTGCAGATCGGCATCCTCGGCCGCGCCGCCGAGCGGCACCGCATCGGTCAGCTCGTCGTCATGCTTGTGATAAGGCCCGGCGAGGAACTTGCCGAGCAGCGCCTGGTCGGAAAACGACCCGCCGACCATCAGCGCCGGCACGCCCTTTTGCAGCAGAGTCCAGCCGTCCTGGCGCTGGATGAAGGCATTGGCTTCGTCGCTTTCGTCGACCGTCCGGCCGATCGAGCGGGCGACATGCTCGACCTCGTCCTCAAGGTCGGTCTTGCCGCGACCGATAATCGCGACCTTGGCGCCACGATCGGCGATCGCGACGGTATCGACGTTGAGCGCGATGACGATGTCGCTCAGCGGCACCGGCGGATCTTCGGCGAGCGCATAGCCGCCGAGCAAGCCCATTTCCTCGGCCGTCGTTGCGACGAAATAGATGTCGCGGTCGAACGGCCCCATTGTCGCGAGCCGCTTGGCGGTCGCGATCAGCACCGCGATCCCGCTCGCATTGTCGACCGCGCCGTTGCAGATGCGATCCTCGGCGCCCTCGGGCAGGCAGGTGCCGAGATGATCCCAATGGCCGGTGAAGAAAACCGCGCCCGCCGCGGGGTCGGTGCCGCCCAGCTTGGCGATCACGTTGTAGCTGCGAAACGCCTCGGTGCGATTGGCGGTGGCAAGATCAGCGGTTACGCCCAATGGGGTGCCGCCGAAATCGTCGGCTTTTGCGGCCGCGGAAAGCGCGGCGTAATCGCGGTCCGCCGCGGCGAAGAGCTGGGCGGCATAGGCTTCGCTGGCAGAGGCGCGGACCCTGTCGGGTCGCTTCGTCGCACCCGCCAATCGCGTCGTTCCGCGCGCGAGATAGGATTTTACCATCGCAAACGGCGTTTCGCTGTCGAGCACGACGAGCACGGCCTTGGCCCCGGCATCGAACAAGGCGGCCATGCGGCGATTATAGTTTTTGAGCTCGGCACTGCCGGGCTCATAGGGCGGCTCGCTACCCATCATGACCGCTAGCGCCCCGGCGACCTCGCCAATCGCCTGGCCCTCGCCATCGACTCCATAGCCCGAAAACACGATCGGCAACGCGGCCAGGCTGCTGTTTGCCGCCTCGGCAGTCACGACGACTTCGTCGCTCGCCAGTGTCACCGGCACGCCGTTCGCCATGACGACGAACGACCCGGGCGAGGGCACCGCGCGTTCGAGATCGACCGGCTGGTACCAGCGCGAGGCGTCCTTGGCGCCGCCGCCGAGGCCAGCGTCGTGGAACGCGTGGGCAATATAGGCGAGCGTCTGGGTCTCTCCCCCGGTGCCCGGCTTGCGACCGCCATATTCGTCGCTCGCTAGCACCGAAATCGTCTCGCGAAGCTCGGCCTCGCTGACCGGTTCGGACGAGCTGGCCTGGGCACAGAGCGGGGTGGCGAAGGCGAGCGCGCAAAGCGCGCCGGCGGCGGTGAGCATATGTCCTGTCTTCATGCTACGGTCCGTGCCGGATCAGCGCCGCGCTGACAAGTCCGCGCGCGCGATCAGGCGGCGCGCGGCGGCGACGTGCATCGCCTCGATCATCCGCCCGTCGAAGCGTTCGGCGCCGTCGGCGGCGGCAGCGACCATGCGGCGCGCGTCATCGACATCGGCAGGGTCGGGGAGCCAGGCGGCGTTGCAGCTCGCGATCTGGCCGGGATGGATCAGGCTCTTGCCATCATAGCCCAGGCGATAGGCTTCGCGCGCCTCGGCGGCGCTGGCATCGGCGTCGTCGATCGCGTTGCAGACACCGTCGAAACACCATGCGCCATGCGCGCGCGCCGCCATCACGATCGCTTGCAGGCCATAGCTCATAGCCGCGCGATCGACCCCGCCGGGCAGGCGCAGCTCTTCGGCAAGGTCGTTGAGCCCCGCGATCAGCCCCGCCACCCGCGCATCGGCGGCGATCGTCGCCAGGCCAAGGATTGCAGCAGGCGTCTCGATCATCGCGAGCACCGGCAGCGGCGGAATCGACGGAAGGTCGGCGGGCGACGAAACCTTGGGCACGACGACATAGTCCGCGGTGCCAGCGCGTAGCACCGCGAGGTCGTCGGTCATGCGCTCGCCCGGGTTGATGCGCAGCGCGACCAGCTTGCCCTCGAAACCTTCGGCCAGCGCGTCGGCGGCGATCGACCGCGCCGCGTCCTTGTCGCCGGCGGGCACCGCGTCTTCGAGGTCGAGAATGACCATGTCGCACGCCAGCGTCCGCGCCTTGGCGATCGCGCGCGGTTTGTGCGCGGGGACATAGAGGAGCGAAACCGGCGCGGATGCGGCAAGGCGCGTCATAAGTGAGTGATCCGATTCTGCTTGGAGCCGAGGGGGTCAGACCGCATAATGGCCCAAACGCCAATTGAGGGAAATGTCATGCTGGAAATTCTCGCCCTGCTCGCCGCCGTTATGGCGATCCTTTACGTGATGATGAGCATCAAGATCGTCCGCCAGGGCTATCAATACACGATCGAATATTTCGGCCGTTTCACCACCGTCGCGCGTCCCGGCTTCAATTTCTTTCCCGCGTTTTTCTACGGCGTCGGCCGCAAGGTCAACATGATGGAGCAGGTGCTCGACATCCCGGGACAGGAAATCATCACCAAGGACAATGCGATGATTTCGACCGACGGCGTCGTCTTCTTTCAAGTGCTCGACGCGGCCAAGGCGGCGTACGAGGTCAGCGACCTGTACAATGCGATCATGAACCTGACGACGACCAATTTGCGCACTGTGATGGGATCGATGGACCTCGACGAGACGCTGTCGAAACGCGACGAGATCAACGCCCGGCTGCTGTCGGTGATCGACGACGCGACGACGCCCTGGGGGGTCAAGATCACGCGCATCGAGATCAAGGACATCCGCCCGCCGCAGGACATCGTCAACGCGATGGCGCGGCAGATGAAGGCAGAGCGCGAGAAACGCGCGAACATCCTCGATGCCGAGGGCGCGCGCGCCTCCGAAATCCTGCGCTCCGAGGGCGAGAAACAGGGCCAGATCCTGCAGGCCGAGGGCCGCAAGGAAGCCGCCTTTCGCGATGCCGAAGCGCGCGAACGCGAGGCCGAGGCCGAGGCGCGCGCGACGCAGGTCGTGTCCGACGCGATCGCCAACGGCAATGCGGCGGCGATCAACTATTTCATCGCACAGGATTATGTGAAGGCGATCAGCGGCTTTGCTACCTCGCCCAACGCCAAGACGATCCTGTTCCCCGTCGAGGCGACGCAGCTGATCGGGACGCTCGGCGGCATCGGCGAACTCGCCCGCGACGCCTTCGGCCAGGCTGACAAGGCCGCGACGAGCGACAGCGGTACGCAGATCCCGGTCACGCGCAGCCGCACCGCGGTCAAGCGGGATAGCGAATGATGGGCGACCTGTTCGCCGGAATCGAACCCTATGGCTGGTGGCTGATCGCGGCGATCCTGCTCGCCAGCGCCGAAATGCTCGCGCCCGGCGTGTTCCTGATCTGGATCGCGATCGCCGCCGCCGCGACCGGCGTTTTCGCCGCGACGACGCCGATCGATACCGCGGGGCAGTTCATCCTCTTCGCCGTGCTCGCGCTGATCAGCGTCTATGCCGGGCGCAGCTGGTACAACGCGCATCCCGTCGATGCCGAGGACGACATGCTCAACGACCGCGTTGCGCGGCTGATCGGCGACACCGTGCGCGTCGTCGCGCCGATCGTCGACGGGCGCGGCCGCGTCCGCGTCGCCGACAGCGAATGGAGCGCGCGCGGCCCCGATGCGCCGGTCGGCGCGCAGGTCGTCATCGTGGGCTGCGACAGCGGCTGCCTGATCGTCGAGCCTAAAATCGCGCCGCCGACGGACCAAAACCTGCCCGCCGCACGTTGACCCCGCAGACACATTCACGGGAGCAACGATATGGGTATCTTTTCATCGATCAAGGACGCGATTTTCGGTCATAAGGACGATACCGCCGCAACGCCGGCGGTGCCGTCCGGGCAGGCGACCGGCATCGCCCCCGGACGCAGCGAACCGGTCGATGTCGAGGCGGCGCTCGAAGCGAAAGCCGCCGACAGCAAGCAGGACCTCAACTGGCGCAGCTCGATCGTCGACCTGATGAAGCTGGTCGGGATCGATTCGAGCCTGACCAATCGCAAGGCGCTGGCGCAGGAACTGGGCTATACCGGCGATCTCGACGGGTCGGCCGAAATGAACATCTGGCTCCATAAAGCGACGATGCGCGAGCTGGAAAAGAACGGCGGGCGCGTGCCCGCCGCGATGCTCGACTAATCGACTTTCGGCAACGGCGCGCGGTCGGGAGCGACAAACTCCCGCCGCGCGGCGCTGCTGAATAATCGTTCCTTCGTGTAGAAACGCAGCGGCCAGTCGCGCCGCCCCTTTTCATCGACCAACAGGGCGTTGACGCAGTCGGCTAGCCCGATCGTCGTGCCGGTCGCGGCAATATGCAGCCGCACGCCGCGCAGGAAGACCTGCGTGATCGTTTCGTGATAGCCCTGAGTGTCGTCGTTGACCCCGCCGACGCTCTCGTTGAACGCGCGAATGATGCCGGGCAGGTCGCGCTCGAGGTCGATTTCAGGCCGTTCGAGCGCCAGATAGAGCGTCGCGGCAAGATGCGCCTCGTGCGTCCACGCCGATCGCGGCAGCGCGCACGCCAACAGCCCCTCACCCAGGTCGCGGATCGCAGCATCGCTGGCGAACGGTCTTGGCGAATCGTCGGTCATTTGCGGGCCTTTCGCTGGCCCGCACGATCGGGCCTCTCAGTTGGCGGTTTCGCTTGCTCGCGGCGCCGATTGACGGACACCTTCATCGACATGGCTTTCGAAATCGGCGAAATTGTCGACGAACAATTGCACGAGCTTTTGCGCGGTGCGGTCGTATTCCTCGCCGTCGGCCCAGGTCGAGCGCGGGTCGAGAATGGCGTCGTCGACGCCGGTGACCGACACCGGCACCTCGAACCCGAAATTGGGATCGGTCCGGAACTCGGCATCGTTCAGGCTACCGTCGAGCGCGGCGTTGAGCAGCGCGCGCGTCGCCTTGATCGGCATGCGCTTTCCGACGCCGTACTTGCCCCCGGTCCAGCCCGTGTTGACCAGCCAGCAGGTGACGCCGCCCTTGGCGATGCGTTCCTTGAGGAGGTTGCCGTAAACGCTCGGGTGGCGCGGCATGAACGGCGCGCCGAAACAGGTCGAAAAGGTCGCTTCGGGCTCGGTCACGCCGATTTCGGTCCCGGCGACCTTGGCGGTATAGCCCGACAGGAAGTGATACATTGCCTGGTCGGGGGTCAGCCGCGCGATCGGCGGCAGCACGCCGAACGCATCGGCGGTCAGCATGATGATGTTCTTGGGCACCGGCCCCATATTCTCGGCCGAGGTATTGGGGATGGCCTCGAGCGGATAGGCGCCGCGCGTGTTTTCGGCGAGGCTGGCGTCGTCGAGGTCGAGATTGCCGTCGGCATCGATCACCACGTTTTCCAGCACGGTGCCCTTCATCCGCGTCGTCGCGTAGATTTCGGGCTCGGCCTCTTCGCTCAACCGGATCATCTTGGCGTAGCAGCCGCCCTCGAAATTGAACACCGCGGTGTCCGACCAGCCATGTTCGTCATCGCCGATCAGCGTGCGGCTAGCATCGGCGCTCAGCGTCGTCTTGCCCGTGCCCGACAGGCCGAAGAACACCGCGGTGTCACCGTCGGGACCAATGTTGGCCGAACAATGCATCGGCATCACGCCTTGCGGCGGGAGCAGGTAGTTGAGGATGCCGAACACGCTCTTCTTCATCTCGCCGGCATATTTCGTGCCGCCGATCAGGATCAGCTTCTCGGTCAGGTTGACCGCGATCACCGTCTCGCTGCGCGTACCGTGACGCGCGGGGTCGGCGCGAAAGCTCGGCAGGTCGATGATCGTGAACTCGGGGACGAACCCTTCGAGTTCATCCGCGGTCGGTCGCACGAGCAGCGTGCGGATGAACAAATTGTGCCAGGCGAGCTCGTTGATGACGCGCACGTTGACGCGATATTCGGGCTGCGACCCGCCGAACAGGTCGGCGACATAGGCCTTGTCGAGCTTTGCCACCGCGTCGAGGAAATCGGCCTTGAGCGCGGCGAAGTGATCGGGCGTCATGGCGACGTTGGTCTTGCCCCACCAGATCGTGTCTTCGGTCTCGGCATCGCGGACGGTGAACTTGTCCTTGGCCGAGCGGCCGGTATGCGCGCCGGTTTCGACCACCAGCGGCCCGTGTTTCGCCAGAACGCCTTCGCCATTGGCGAGCGCCTCCTCGACAAGGGCGTCGGAGCCAAGGTTGCGACGTGTGTCGGTGGGCAGGCGAATCTCGGTCATGCGGGCTATGCCTTTGTTTCACTTGTGGACATGCGGGCGGTTGGGCGTTCGTTACTGTTTCGGCCCGCATCCGTCAAAGCCCGGCGCACAATTTTTCGTCGCGCTTGCCGATTATCGCCGGCGCGGCTAGCCATGATATTACGACAGCTCGCCCGCCACCAGCAAGGCCAGACCGCAGGCATGACGCCGCCCCCAGCTCCCCCTACGCACAGTCCGACGATCGCCCTGGTCGACGACGATCGCAACATTCTGACGTCGCTCAAGGTCCATCTTGAAAGCGAAGGCTATACGACGAGGCTGTACACCGATGGCGAGACTGCGCTCCCCGCCCTGCTCGCCGATCCGCCCGATCTCGCCATTTTCGATATTAAGATGCCGCGCATGGACGGGCTCGAACTGCTCCGGCGCCTGCGAGAGAAAAGCGCGCTGCCGGTCATTTTCCTGACATCGAAGGACGATGAGATCGACGAGGCGCTGGGCCTCGCCATGGGGGCGGACGACTATATCGCCAAGCCTTTCAGCCCGCGGCTCGTCATCGCGCGGATCAGGGCGATC
>JAACTG010000129.1 GCA_009993585.1 Sphingomonadales bacterium | reverse complement strand
GGCTCCATTCCATTTCGAGCTGTTCGAGCCAGGGGTAGATCGGCCGCGCGTCGAGCAGGCGTTTCTCGGTCAGCGGCAGCGCGCTGTCGGTATAGCCGGGCAGCCGCTCGGCATTGGGCTTGGCGCGCTCGGCGGCGGCGCGGACGAGCGTCATGGCATAGCCGAACAGGTCGCTGTCGGGCAGCGCGTAGCGATAGCGCGTCCCGATTTCGCGCTGGGCATCGACCGCAGCGGCGACGCTCGCCCACGGATCGCCGATCGCCGTATTGCCTGCGGTCTTGGCCCTCAACGCTGCCTCGTTGCGCGCGAGCATCGCGTTGAATTCGGGATCGCCCAGCGCCTTGGTCCGACCGATCGCGCGCTTGAGGTTGTTCTCGACGCCGTTGAGCGTGCCTTCGCCTTCGCGCGCGCGCTCGGGGCTGACCTTCATCGCCGAAATCAACCGCCCGCGCAGCTCGCTGAGCGTCGCCAGCGTGATCGGCAGGTTGACCTCGCGTTCATAGGCGAACTGGCTTTGCGTCAGCATCCGCTGGGTCGAGCCGGGGTTGCCGATGACGAAGATCGTCTCGCCCTTTTTGGGCTCGCGCCCGGTCCAGGTCAGGTGCTGCGGCGTCTTGACCGGCACGCCGTTTTCATAGGCGCGCAGGAACGAGCCGTCGATCGCGAAGCGCGGGAAATTGTAGTTGTCGGGATCGCCGCCAAAGGTCGATGCCGCCGCCTCGGGCGCCCAGACGATGCGGACGTCGGAATATTTGCGATAGCGGTAGAGCTTGTACTGGCCGCCGCCGTAAAGCGAGACGACCTGGCAGCGCGTCGTCGCGGTGTCGGGGCAGGCGGATTTCTCGATGTCGGCGATGCGGCCGTCGCGCGCCTTGACCAGCGCCTCGCCGGTGGCGCTGCCGATCGCCGCCTTCACATCGCCGGTGACGTCGGCGATGCTGGTCACGACTTCGGCCTGCTGGCCCGCGCACTTCATCTCGCGCGCGCGGTCGCCGCTCGCGTTATAGCCCTTGGCGAGCAGGTCGTCGTCGCTGCTCGACAGGTCTTCGAGGCAGCTTGCGACGCAATGCTGGTTGGTCAGGATCAGGCCCTCGCCCGAAACGAAGCTGGCCGAGCAGCCGCCGGTCAGCCGCACCGCCGATGCCTGCAGCCGGTCGAGAAATGCCTGGCTCGGCGCCCAGCCATATTGCGCCTCGAACTGTTCGGTGGGGAACTGGTCGAAGGTCCACATGCCCTCGTCGGCATGTGCGGGCGCGGCGGCAAGCGCGATGACGGGCAGGGCGGCAGCGGCGAGCGCCAGCGATTTGGTCTGCATCGAAGGGTCCTCTTGCGGGTCATGGTCGACGATTCGACGGGTCGGCGGCGATGGTATTGGTTTGCGCCGACCTGTCCAGCTTGATAGGCGCTCGATGGTCAATTGCAGCAGGATTTCACGCGATGAACCAGCCCGTCAAACGCGACCGGATCAAGAAGGTCGTGCTCGCTTATTCGGGCGGGCTCGACACCAGCGTGATCCTGAAATGGCTGCAGGAAGAATATGGCTGCGAGGTCGTCACCTTCACCGCCGACCTCGGCCAGGGCGAGGAGCTCGAGCCCGTCCGCGGCAAGGCGCAGGCGGCCGGGGTTGCCGACGAGCATATCTATATCGAGGACCTGCGCGAGGAGTTCGTGCGCGACTATGTCTTCCCGATGTTCCGCGCCAACACGGTCTACGAGGGACAGTATCTGCTCGGCACCGCGATCGCGCGGCCGCTGATCTCGAAACGCCAGATCGAGATCGCGCGCGAGGTCGGCGCCGATGCGGTCGCGCACGGCGCCACCGGCAAAGGCAACGACCAGGTCCGCTTCGAGCTGGGATATTACGCGCTCGATCCCGACATCGCGGTGATCGCGCCGTGGCGCGAATGGGACCTCACCAGCCGCACGCGGCTGATCGAGTTCGCCGAAGCGCACGATATCCCCGTCGCCAAGGACAAGCGCGGCGAAGCGCCCTTCTCGACCGACGCCAACCTGCTCCACACCTCGTCCGAGGGCAAGGTGCTCGAGGACCCGTGGGACGAGGTCCCCGATCATGTCTATTCGCGCACCGACAATCCAGAGGACGCGCCCGACACGCCCGAATACATCGTCGTCGGGTTCGAACGCGGCGATCCGGTGTCGATCGACGGCGAGGCGATGAGCCCCGCGACCTTGCTCACCGCGCTCAACGCGCATGGCAAGCGCCACGGCATCGGCCGGCTCGACCTCGTCGAAAACCGCTTCGTCGGGATGAAATCGCGCGGCATGTACGAAACGCCGGGCGGCACGATCCTGCTCGCCGCGCATCGCGGGATCGAGCAGCTGACGCTCGACCGCGGCGCGATGCATTTGAAGGACGAGCTGATGCCGCGCTATGCCGAGCTCATCTACAACGGCCTGTGGTTCAGCCCCGAACGCGAGATGCTCCAGGCATTGATCGACCGCAGCCAGGCCGATGTCACCGGGGACGTCCGCCTGAAGCTCTACAAGGGCAGCGTCCAGGTCGTCGGCCGCCGCGCCGATGTCGATTTCAACCTCTATTCGAAGGACGTCGTCACCTTCGAGGACGATGCTGGCAGCTACGACCAGAAGGACGCGCACGGCTTCATCAAGCTCAACGCGCTGCGCCTCCAGCTGCTCGGCCGCCGCAACCGCGAGAAGATCCGCAAGGGCACGCCGCAGGGAAGGACCTAGGCTCGAAATGACCGCGACTCGCTTCTTTTCCGACAACGCTGCGCGCGTTCACCCCAAGGTGATGGAGGCCGTCGCGGCGGCCAACCAGGTCGACACCGCCTATGACGGCGATGCGCTGTCGGCAAAGCTCGACGATGCGTTCTCTGACCTGTTCGAAACGCGCTGCACCGCATTGTGGATCACCACCGGCACGGCGGCGAATGCGATCGCGCTCGCGCATTATGCGCGCCCCTGGCAGGGGGTGATCTGCCACGAGGAAGCGCATATCGAGGTCGACGAATGCGGCGCCCCGGCGATGTACTCGGGCGGCGCCAAGCTGATCCTCGCGGGCGGCGAGGGGGCCAAGCTTTCGCCCGAGGCCATCGCCGAAAAATGCGCGGGGATTCGCGCCGACGTCCACCAGGTCCAGCCCAGCGTCGTGTCGATCACCAATGCGTCCGAATACGGCCTCGCCTGGCACCCGGCCGAGGTGACTGCGGTCGGCGAGGCGTGCCGCGCGCACGGCCTCAGGCTCCATATGGATGGCGCGCGCTTCGCGAATGCCGTCGCCTTCACCGGCGCGTCGCCCGCCGACGTCACCTGCCGCGCAGGCGTCGACGCGCTCAGCTTCGGCTTCGTCAAGAACGGCGGGATGAATGCCGAGGTGCTGGTCTTTTTCGGCGATCAGGATCTGTCGGGCGTGCGCGAACTCAGGAAGCGCGGCGGCCATCTGATGTCGAAAGGCCGCTTCGCCGCAGCGCAGTTGCTCGCGATGATCGACGACGATTTGTGGCTCGCCAACGCGCGCGCCGCCAATGCCGGGGCGGCGCTCATCGCCGAAGCCGCTGGCGACCGCCTGCTGCACCCCGTCGAGGCCAACGAACTGTTCGTTCGTCTCTCGGCCGACGAAGCCGCCAGCCTGCGCGCGAAGGGCTTCGATTTCTACGACTGGGGCGCCGGCGCCGCGCGCCTGGTAACGAGCTGGGACCAGGATGCCGCCGCCGTCGCCCCGCTCGCCGACGCGTTGCGCGCATTGTGAGCGAAGGTCGCGGCGAATCGGGTCACGATACCCCGACGCTCCTCACCCCGCGCGTCCTCATCCCGTTCGTCATCTGCACGCTGATCTGGGGTTCGACCTGGATCGTCATTCGCGGGCAACTGGGCGAGGTGCCGGTGACGTGGAGCGTCGCCTATCGCTTCTTCGTCGCCTCGGCCGCGATGTTCGCCTTCGCTTCGTGGAAGCGCAAGCCGCTCGGCCTGACGGTTGGCGGCCACGGCCTCGCGATGCTGATCGGCCTCACCCAGTTCGTCGGCAATTTCAACTTCGTCTATCGCGCCGAACAATACGTCACCTCGGGGCTCGTGGCGGTGCTGTTCGCGTTGCTGATGGTGCCGAATACCATATTATCGCGAATCTTTCTCGGTAGCGGCCTGTCGCGGCGTTTTCTCGTCGGCGCGGGGATCGCGATCTGCGGCGTCGCGCTGATGATCGTGCGCGAATACCGCGCGATGGCGCTTACCGGCGGCGCTGCCGGCGGCGACGCGGTGCTGCTCGGCATCGGCCTGACGCTGGCGGGGGTGCTTGCCGCCTCGATCGCCAACGTCACCCAGGGTAGCCGCCTTGCCCGCGCGCAGGACATGGCGGTGATGCTGGCCTGGGCGATGCTCTATGGCGCGATCGGCGATGCCGGCTATGCCTGGATCACGACGGGCCCGCCGGTCATCGCGACCGACGCCGCCTATCTCGGCGGCGTCCTCTATCTCGGCATTTTCGCGAGCGCGGTCGCCTTTCCGCTCTATTTCGGCATCATCCGCGAAGTCGGCCCCGGCCAGGCGGCGTGGTCGAGCATGCTCGTGCCGATCATCGCGATGCTGATCTCGACGGTGATGGAGGGCTATCGCTGGACGCCCAACGCGATCATCGGCGGCGTGCTCGCCTTCGCCGGCCTCGCCATCGCGCTCAAGGCCCGCCCCGCGCGCCCCGTCGTCAGCGGCAACATGACCCCGGTGGCGGTGGAATGAATATCTGAGTGAACCGTCTTGCACACGGTCTTGCCGATAGAAAGCAGGCTGGTAATAGATAATCTAAATAGCTTCAGTATTAATGCAGTAAACTTCAACGTTGGACACCCTGTCTTTCCGGAAGTTGATAATCATGCTACCTTCTAAGTTTTCCGGATCGTGAAAAATCAAATAAGGTTGTTGGAGCATTTTTGAATGTAATTCCATCGGTCCGTATAGGTCGACGCCACCAGCTCGATTATCCGACCAGCCGCTCGGGTCCACTTGCATTCCAGATTGTTCTGCCGACCGAATGGCTTCGGCTTTCGTCGATCCGACGGCAACGCCGAGCGCTAAACCCTCAGTGTAAGTTTCCGAAAAATTGAACCACGGCAATTGGAAATTGGCCGCGGCGCAAGGGTTGGTTCGCCCGATATCTCTGGCGTAAACTGTGCTTAAGTAGCTCCAGCCTAAAGCAAGAACGATTACCGTCGCGACGATAATTGTGGCGTTTCTAGACCGGAGCATCATTTTTAAACGATAACAGTCTTGGCGTGGTTCGCAATTGGGCGGACGCAAATTCTACCCCCCGTCGATGCGCTCGATATCGGCGCCGACCGCCTGAAGCTTCTCCTCGAGCCGCTCGTAACCGCGATCGAGGTGGTAGATGCGGCTGACCTGCGTTTCACCTTCGGCGGCGAGGCCGGCGATGATCAGGCTCATCGATGCGCGCAGGTCGGTCGCCATGACCGGCGCGCCTTTCAGGCCGTCGACGCCGCGAACGATCGCGGTGTGGCCGTCGACCCGGATGTCGGCGCCCATGCGGGCAAGCTCGGGAACGTGCATGTAGCGGTTCTCGAAGATCGTCTCGGTCAGCACGCTCGCGCCCTCGGCGAGCGTCAGCATCGCCATGAACTGGGCCTGCATGTCGGTGGCAAAGCCGGGATAGGGCGCGGTGGTCAGGTTGATGCCGCGCAGCTTGCCGTTCGATCCGACATGGACCGCATCGCCGCGCTGTTCGACCGTCGCGCCCGCATCGATCAGCGCATCGACCGTCGCCTGCATCTCGTCGATCCGCGCGCCAACCAGGTCGATCTCGCCGCCGGTGATCAGCGCGGCACAGGCATAGCTGCCCGCCTCGATGCGGTCGGGCATGACGTTGTAGGTCGCGCCGTGGAGCCGGTCGCGTCCCTCGATCGTCAGCGTCGCGCCGCCGATGCCGTCGATGCTCGCCCCCATCGCGACGAGGCAGTTGCACAGATCGACGATCTCGGGCTCGCGCGCCGCATTCTCGATGACGCAGGTGCCCCTGGCGAGCGCGGCGGCCATCAGCGCGTTCTCGGTCGCGCCGACCGAGACGACGGGGAAGCGATAGGTGCCGCCGGCGAGCCGCCCGCCCGGTGCGGTCGCCCTGACATAGCCCGCGGCGATCTCGATTTCGGCGCCGAACGCCTCGAGCGCCTTCAAATGCAAGTCGATCGGCCGGTTGCCGATCGCGCAGCCGCCGGGCAGCGATACCGTCGCCTCGCCGGTGCGCGCGAGCAACGGGCCGAGCACGAGGATCGAGGCGCGCATCTTGCGGACGATGTCGTAGGGCGCCATCGTCGCGGTGATGCGGCTCGCGCGGATCGTCATGACGCGGCCGAAATCCTGCGGATGCGATCCCTCGACCATCGTCGTCGCGCCGAGCTGGTTGAGCAAATGGCCGAAGCTGTCGACGTCGGCGAGCCGCGGCAGGTTGCGCAGCGTCAGCGGTTCGTCGGTGAGGAGTGCGCACGGCAACAGGGTAAGCGCGCTGTTCTTGGCGCCCGAAATCGGGATGCGCCCCTTGAGCGGGTTTCCGCCGCGAATGACGATTTGGTCCATCCCAGTCTCATAGCGCCTCGCGACCGCTGTGCAAGCGCCGGGGGAAGGCTCCGGGCGATGGACTTGTCCGCGCCCATGCCCTAGCGTTTCGCCAGTATCGAACGCCCGCCGGGCGTGGCCGGGGCGCGGCGTTGAACAAGGGAAAGTACAATGTCTGGTAGCTGTTTCGCCGAATATCTGAGCCATTATGTCGCGCTGACCGAGGTCGAGCGCGCGGCGCTCGCGCGGCTCGAGGAAAACAAGCGCGACATGAAGCGCGGCGACATCCTGCAGCGCGAGGGCGATCCGGCCGACGAGATCTACGTCGTCAATCATGGCCGCCTGATGAGCTATGTCCATGTCGACGACGGCAGCCGCCAGATTCTGCGCCTCTATTATGCCGGCGATTCGGTCGGCACCGGCAATGCCATCTACAGCACGGCCTGCGAGACCATCGTCGCGACCGAGGACGCGATCATCTGCCCGTTCGAAAAGGACGCGCTCAAGACCTTGCTGGGCGAGCATCCGCGCGTCGCCGCGCTGCTGTTCGCGCTCAACCAGGCCGAGCGGGTGGCATTGACCGATCGTCTCGCCTCGATCGGGCGGACCTCGGCCAAATCGCGCGTTGCCGCCGTGCTGCTCGATATCCTGCAGCGCCTGCGGATCATGACCGGCGACGCGATCGAGAGTTTCGACCCGCGCCTGACGCAGGAGGAGCTGGGCGACGCGACCGGCCTGACCTCGGTGCACGTCAATCGCATGCTGCGCGAACTGACCGAGGAAAAGGTGATTTCGCGCAAGGGATCGATGGTCCGGGTGATCGACGAGGCGCGGATGCGCGAAGTCGCGAACTACATCGACCGCTTTGCCGACCTCGATTTCAGCTGGCTGCCCGACGCCCGCCCATAGTTTTGCGCCGGTGCGGGACGGCATGACCGGCGCGCGCGCGCCGGAAAGGCGGAATTAAGCCTTTTCCACCGTGCATTGCAGCGGGTGCTGATTGTCGCGGGCGCAGTCCATGACCTGCGTCGCCTTCATCTCGGCAATCTCGTAGCTGTACGTTCCGCACACGCCGACGCCGCGTTGGTGGACATGGAGCATGACCTGCGTCGCTTCCTCCATGTCCATCTTGAAAAAGCGCTGGAGGATGTAAACGACGAATTCCATCGGCGTATAATCGTCGTTGAGGATCAGCACCTTGTACATCGACGGCTTTTTGGTCCGCGTGCGCGTCCTGGTGGCGACGCCGGTCCGGCCGTCGCCGTCGTCGATGCGCGGCGGCTTGCTCGCGGCGCGCGGCACCGAATTTCGGGCGAGGCGGTGGACGTTCGTCATGCGGCGAAGATATGGCACGCCGGGCGCCGGAAACAAGGGGGCAAGGCGCCGCCGCATGCAAAGGGCCGCCCCGCCAATTTGGCGGAGCGGCCCTTGCTTGACGGTGACGATCAAGCCCCGGCGCTTAAGCGGCGGTCTTGATCTTCTCGGCCGCCATCGCAACGCGGTTCGACACCGGCTGCATGCTTTCGCCAACCAGCTTCAGCATGGCTTCGGTGTTCTTCGACGTCTGCGCGACGATCGCGTCGAACGCCGAACGGGCGTAATCGCCCTGCAGCTTGAACATGTCGGCCGGGCTCTTGGCGGCGGCGAACTGCTTGGCCGATGCCGAGGCTTCCTCGAACGACTTGCGCGCGAACTCGGCGGTATCTTCGCCGATCGACTTCAGGCCTTCGGCGGCGATCTTGCTGCTTTCGACGAGCGCTTCGACATTGCCCTTCGAGAATTCGACCATTTCCTCGGTCGACTTCACGCTTTTTTCCATCGCTTCGCGGGTGCGGACATTGGCGTCGGCGACGATCGTTTCGACGCGAGCCTTGGTCTCGGCGCCGACCTTCTTGGCGGTCTCGGTGATTTTCTCGACGGTATCGTTCATCTGGGCGGTTCCTTTCTGAGCGACCTTGCGGGCCGCGGGTTTAAGTTTGCCGGCGGCGGTCTTCGTCGCGGCCTTCGATTTCGTGGTAGTGGCCATGGCACACTCCTTCCTTTGCTGCAGTGCAACATAGACGACCGAGCGATCGATTGCAAGGAAAAATGGTGCAGTGCAGCAAAGTCATTGCGAGGAACCCGCAGGTCGGCCGATTCAGGCGGTCTCGCGCGGTCTAGCGCGTCGTGACGTAGCGGCCGGGGGCGTCCTCGATCGCTTTTTTCTTGCCCTTGCCGGGGATGCGCGCGCCCTTGGCGGCGACCTCGACATAATCCTGTTCGCGGATCCAGTCGAGCCAGTCGGGCCACCAGCTGCCGGGACGTTCCTCGGCCCCGGCGACGAAGTCGTCGAGGCTGGCGACATCGGGATCGTCGTTGGTCCAATATTGGTATTTGTTCGCCTCGGGATGGTTGACCACCCCGGCGATATGGCCCGAGCCGGCGAGCGTGAAATGCTTCGGACCCGACAGATGGTCCATCATCCGCCAGACGCTTTCGGGCGGCGCGATATGGTCCTCGCGCCCCGCCTGGATATAAGCGGGCGTGGTGATCTTCCTGAGGTCGATCGGCGTGCCGTCGACGGCCATCTTGCCCGGCACGACGAGCTTGTTGTCGCGATAGAGGTCGGTCAGATAGCCGCGATGCCATTTGGCGGGCAGGTTGGTCGTGTCGCCATTCCAGTGGAGCAGGTCGAACGCGGGATAATCCTCGCCCAGCAGATAGTTGCTGACGACGTAATTCCAGATCAGGTCGCGCCCGCGCAGCGCATTGAACGTCGCGGCCATGTAGCGGCCGTCGAAATAGCCGTCGGTTTCCATGCTCTCGATCAGCTTGAGATGCTCGGTCCCGGTCATCAGCGCGAGGTCGCCCGCGAGTTCGAAATCGACCTGCGCGGTAAAGAAGGTCGCCGACTTGACCTTGTCGGCCTCGCCGCGCGCGGCGAGCAGCGCGAGCGTCGCGGCGAGCGTCGTGCCCGACACGCAATAGCCGATGGCATGGACGGCATCGACCGACAGCGTGTCGCGGATCGTGTCGATGGCATCGATCTGCGCGGCGACGTAATCGTCCCACGCGATATCGGCCATCGACGCGTCGGCGGATTTCCACGACACCATGAACACGCTCAGCCCCTGGGCGACGGCCCAGGCGACGAAGCTCTTCTTTGGATTGAGATCGAGGATGTAGAAGCGGTTGATCCATGGCGGGAAGATCACCAGCGGCACGGCGAGCACCTTGTCGGTCGTCGGCGCATATTGGATCAGCTGATAGAGCGGCGTTTCGTGGATCACCTTTCCCGGCGTCGTCGCGATGTTGCGCCCGACCTCGAACGCCTCGCTATCGGTGTGCGTCAGCTGGCCCTTGTCGAGATCGGCGAGCATGTGCTCAAGGCCCTTGAGCAGGTTCTCGCCGCGCGTCTCGATCGTCTTTCGCAGCACCGCCGGGTTGGTCAGCGCGAAGTTCGACGGGCTCATCGCGTCGACGAACCCGCGCGTGGTAAAGCGCAGCTGCGCCTTCTGTTCGGGGTCGAGGCCGTCGATCCGGTCGACCGCCTGCTCCAGCTGGGTCGCGATCGCCTCGTAACTTTGCCGGATAAAGGCAAACAGCGGGTTGTCGCGCCAGGCCGCATCGGCGAAGCGGCGGTCGGGCCTGGCCTCGCTCGCGCTCGCCGCGTTGCCGCCCATGCCCGCCATGCCCAGCCAGAAATCCATGCCCTGCTGCCACAGCTTCATCCCCTGGTCGACCATGGCGCCCGGCGACGCCGCGGGCGGCAACGAGGAGGCATCGGTCATCCGGCTCATCAGCTGCTGCGCCTGCGCCGGGTCCCACGACGTCAGCGCGTGGGTCATCAACATCTGCTGCGCGCGACCGATCACGCCGGTCCAGTGCTGTATGTCGGCAAGGCTGGGGATGGCGGCGGTGTCGATGTCGATGGCGTCCTGGTCCATGGCGATGTCCTGTCGTCGTGATCGCGGGCTGGCGCAGCCGCTTGGGGAAAACTATAGCCGATTCGGTAGACCCCGGCCACGGCGCAAGCGCGCCTATGTCCGATAACGATGGCGTAACGATTAATGTCCGAAGAATTCTACCGTATCCGCCGCCTGCCGCCCTATGTCTTCGCCGAGGTCAATGCGATGAAGGCGGCGGCGCGCGCCCGCGGCGAGGACATCGTCGATCTCGGCATGGGCAATCCCGACGGCGCGCCGCCCGCGCATGTCGTCGACAAGCTCGCCGAGGTCGCGCGCAATCCGCACGCGCACGGCTATTCGGCATCGAAGGGTATCAAGGGCCTGCGGAAGGCGCAGGCCGATTATTACGCGCGCCGCTTCGCCGTCGATCTCGATCCCGACCGCGAGGTGATCGTCACGCTGGGTTCGAAGGAAGGCCTCGCCAACCTCGCCCAGGCGATCACCGCGCCGGGCGATGTCGTCCTCGCGCCTAACCCGAGCTACCCGATCCACGCCTTCGGCTTCATCATCGCCGGCGCGTCGATCCGCTCGATCCCCGCCGCGCCGGGCGAGGATTTCTTCCGCCGGCTCGATTACGCGATGCGCTATACCGTGCCCGCGCCCAAGGTGCTCGTGATCGGCTATCCGTCGAACCCGACCGCCTATGTCGCCAGCCTCGATTTCTATCGCGAGGTCGTCGCCTTCGCCAAGCAACACGACCTCATCGTCATCTCCGACCTCGCTTATGCCGAGATCTATTTCGGCGAAACGCCGACCCGGTCGATCCTCCAGGTGCCCGGCGGCAAGGACGTCGCGGTCGAGTTCACCTCGCTCTCGAAAACCTATTCGATGGCGGGCTGGCGGATCGGCTTTGCGGTCGGCAACGCGCGGCTGATCGATGCGCTCGCCCGCGTCAAATCGTACCTCGATTATGGCGCCTTCACCCCGATCCAGGCCGCGGCCACCGCCGCGCTCAACGGGCCGCAGGACATCGTCGCGGCCAACCGCGCGCTCTACAAGAAGCGCCGCGACGTGCTCGTCGAAAGCTTCGGCCGCGCCGGCTGGGACATTCCCGTGCCCGAGGCGTCGATGTTCGCCTGGGCGCCGATTCCCCCTGCGCTCGCCGAGATGGGCTCGGTCGCGTTCGCCAAGGACCTGCTGACCCATGCCGGCGTCGCGGTCGCGCCCGGCGCGGGCTTCGGCGAGGAAGGCGAGGGGTTCGTCCGCCTTGCGCTGGTGGAGAACGAACAGCGCATCCGCCAGGCGGCACGCGGGCTCAAACGCTATCTCGCCGCGCGCGGCGTCGCCGTTCCGCTCGAAGCCGCGCAATGATCGGCGAGACGATCCAGCTCAGCCTTGCGCCTGCCTTCCTGCTGGTGGCGACGAGCGGCATCCTCAACGTCGTCACCGGGCGGCTGGCGCGCGTCGTCGACCGCGCGCGCAACCTGATCGCGCAGCACAAGGAGACTATCGGCGAAGAACACGACCGCGTCGTCGCCGAACTGCGCCTGCTCGACCGGCGGATGGACATCATCAACTGGTCGGTCGGCCTTGCCGTCGCGTGCGGCATCACCGTCTGCCTGATGGTCGCGATGCTGTTCTTCGTCGGCGCGGGGCATATCGATCTCGGCCTATCGGTTTCAGCGGCGTTTATCGTCGCGATGACGCTGCTGCTCGGATCGTTGCTGCTGTTCCTGATCGAGGTGCGGCTCGCGATCCGCACGATCCACGTGCCGATGGAGCTGCTCGAAAAATGACCGAACGCCGCCTGCTGCAGATCGTCGTCGGCCTCGCCTGCGTCGTGCCCTTCTACGCCGGCGGATCGGGCGTGCTGTGGGGCGCCGATTTCATCCCTGGCGACAATATCGTTTCGCAGGATCTCGACAGCCATTTCCGCTATCTCAGCGGGCTGCTGCTCGGCATCGGCATCATGTTCGCCAGCTGCATCCCGCGGATCGAGACGGCGACGGCGCGCTTCCAGACGCTCGGCATCGTCGTTGTCGTCGGCGGCCTCGCGCGCGCCTATGGCATGACGGTGATGGGCGTGCCGTCGGGCGGGCAGGTGTTCGGCCTGGCGATGGAGATCGGCGTCGTCCCCGCGCTGATGGCGTGGCAGGCCAATTTCGCGTGGCGCGATCGCCGCCGGATCATTCGGGCCGAGGCGGCAGCGTCGCCAGATAGCCCGGCGTGATGCGGCGCGGACGCGCCTGTTCGAAGGCATAGCCGGCCGACAGCACCTTGGCGTCTTCCCATTTGCCGGCGATGAAGCTGATCCCGATCGGCAGGCCGCCGGCGCTGCCGCCCGGTACCGTGAGGTGCGGATAGCCCGCGACCGCGGGCAGCGCGCTCGCACTGGGGCCGCTGAATTTATCGCCATCGGCGAGATCGCTGAGCCAGGCCGGGCCGTTGGTCACGCCGACCAGGACATCGACCTTGTGCGTCGCGAGCAAGCGGTCGATCCCGTCGCGCCCGGCGATCCGCAGCGATTTTTCGCGCGCCGCGCGATAGCCGGCGTCGTCGAGCCCCGGCTTGCCTTGTGCCAGTTCGAATAATTCCTGCCCGAAATAGCGCAGCTCGCTGTCGCCGTGCGCGGCGTTGAAGGCGATGACGTCGGAAAGCGTGCGCGTCGCGACACTGGCGGGAAGCGTAGCGAGATAGGCGTTCAGATCGGCCTTGAGCTCGACCATCAGCACCTCGAGCTCGGCATCGCCCAGTTCCTCGGTCCCCGCCTCGCTGTCGTCGATGCGCACGACTTCGGCGCCGCGCGCTTCGAAGATCGCGATGGCGTCGTTGACGACCGCACGGATCGCGGGATCGGTGCCATATTGATCGGTCATCAGGCCGATCCGCTTGCCCGCCAGCCATTCGTCGTCGAGCGCGGCGGCGAAATCGGCCCTGTGCGCGTCGGCATCGGCGGTCGCCGGGTCGGCGGGATCGCTGCCCGCCATTGCGGTCAGCATCATCGCCGCGTCGCGCACGCTGCCCGTCATCGGCCCGGCGGTGTCCTGGCTGTGGCTGATCGGGACGATATGCGTCCGGCTGACGAGGCCGACGGTCGGTTTGAAGCCGACGACGCCGTTGACCCCCGAGGGACAGGTGATCGATCCGTCAGTTTCGGTGCCGATCGTGCCAGCGGCCAGCCCGGCGGCCATCGCCGCGCCGCTGCCCGCCGACGATCCGCAGGTGTTGCGGTCGAGGACGTGCGGGTTCCTGGTCAAGCCGCCGACCGCGCTCCAGCCGCTGGTCGACTTGCCCGACCGGATATTGGCCCATTCGGAAAGGTTGGTCTTGCCGAGGATGATCGCGCCCGCCGCCTTGAGGCGTGCAATCATCGGCGCGTCGCGGTCGGTGACATTGTCGACGAGCGCGAGCGACCCGGCGGTCGTCGGCACGGGGCCTGCCGCCTCGATATTGTCCTTGATCAGGATCGGGATGCCGTGGAGCGGCCCGCGAACCTGGCCTGCGGCGCGTTCGGCGTCGCGCGCACGCGCCAGATCGAGCGCATCGGGCATCGTCGCGATCACCGCGTTGAGCATCGGTCCGGCGTCGTCGAGCTGCGCGATCCGCGCCAGATAGCCGCGCACGATCGCCTCGCTGGTGGTATCGCCGCGCGCCATCGCCGCCGCCAGCTCGGCGATGCCGAGCGTCTCTATGCCCGGCGTCTGGACCGCCCCGCTCGTTGGCGCTGCCGCGACCGGCGCGGCGTCGACGCCCCCCGCGACGCTCATCGGTGCCGTCGCGCACCCGGCAAGCAGCAGTGCGGCGGTGACGGTCGAGATGGATCGGATCATGGCAGGCCCCCTGGTTGAGACCGGACCATAGCGCACGCGATGCAAAGCGCGAGTCCCCATCGCGCCGGTCATGGCCCCTCAGTCGGCGAAGGGATCGCGGACCAGGATCGTGTCCTCGCGCTCGGGACTCGTCGACACCAAGGCGACGGGGCAGCCGATCAGCTCTTCGACGCGCCGCACGTACTTGATCGCGCGCGCGGGCAGGTCGTTCCAGCTGCGCGCGCCGGCGCACGACCCTTCCCAGCCTTTCATCTCCTCGTAGATCGGCTCGACCGCCGCCTGGTCGGCGGCGTGGGCGGGGAAATGGTCGAGGATTTCGCCGTGGAGGCGATAGCCGGTGCAGATGCTGACCGTCTCGAAGCCGTCGAGCACGTCGAGCTTGGTCAGCGCGATGCCGGTGACGCCCGATACCGCGACCGATTGCCGCACGAGGACCGCGTCGAACCAGCCGCAGCGGCGCTTGCGCCCGGTGACGGTGCCGAATTCATGGCCGCGCTCGCCAAGCTTCTGCCCGGTCGCATCGTCGAGCTCGGTCGGGAAGGGGCCCGATCCGACGCGCGTCGTATAGGCCTTGGCGATGCCGAGGACGAAACCGACCGCATTGGGGCCGAGACCCGATCCCGCCGCGGCGGTCCCGGCAACGGTGTTCGAACTGGTGACGAACGGATAGGTGCCGTGGTCGATGTCGAGCAGCACGCCCTGCGCGCCTTCGAACAGGATGCGCTTGCCGCGCGCGCGCGCCTCGCCGAGCGTCTTCCACACCGGGCCGGCGAACTGGAGGACGAAATCGGCGATCTCGGTGAGGTCGTCGATCAGCCGCTGGCGATCGATCGGAGGTTCGCCGAAGCCTGCACGCAGCGCATCGTGGTGCGCGGTCAGCCGGTCGAGCTGGGGTTCGAGATGGTCGAGATGGGCAAGGTCGCAAACACGGATCGCGCGCCGGCCGACCTTGTCCTCGTATGCCGGGCCGATGCCGCGCAGCGTCGTGCCGATCTTGCCCGCGCCGCTGGCGGCTTCGCGCAGTCCGTCGAGATCGCGGTGGAAAGGCAGGATCAGCGCGCAATTGTCGGCGATGTGCAGCGTCTCGGGCGAAATCGCTACGCCCTGGCCGCGCAATTTCTCGACCTCGGCCTTGAGCGCCCACGGATCGAGGACGACGCCGTTGCCGATGACGCTCGGCGTGCCGCGCACGATGCCCGACGGCAGTAGCGAGAGCTTATAGACCTTCTCGCCGACGACGAGCGTGTGGCCGGCATTGTGCCCGCCTTGGAAGCGGACGACGACGTCGGCGCGACTGGCGAGCCAGTCGACGATCTTGCCCTTGCCCTCGTCGCCCCATTGCGCGCCGATTACCGCTACGTTTGCCATCGCGTTTGTCCATCTGCCAGAACCGCAAGCGCCCTAGCGGCTCTCATCCGCGATGTCACCGGATTCCCCCTCCTCTTCAGAGGAGGCGACGCATTCAGAAGCGAAGCGCCTTGACCTTCTTGACGCCTTCGAGCGCGCAGACCTGGTCGAGCACCGCGCCGTCGACCGGCGCGTCGAGCGACAGCATCAGCACCGCATCGCCGCCCCGGTTCTTGTCGGCGAGCCGCCGCCCGAGGTGGAAGTTGCCGATATTGACCCCCGCCGCGCCGAGCGTCATGCCGAGCCGGCCGATGAATCCCGGCGTATCCTCATTGACGATATAGAGCATGTCGCCATCGAGATCGGTCTCGATCCGCGTTCCGGCAATCTCGACGAGGCGCGGCGCGGCGTCGCCGAACAGGCTGCCCGCGACCTCGCGCCGCCGCTGCGGGCCGGTCGCGGTGACGCGGACCAGCGTGTGGTAATCGCCCTCGCGCTCATGGCGGACCTCGCGCACGTCGAGCCCGCGCTCCTTCGCCAGATGCGGCGCATTGACCATGTTGACCGTGTCCGAATAGCTGCGCATCAGCCCGGCGAGGACGGCGGCGGTGATCGGTTTCTGGTTGAGCTGCGCCGCAGCGCCCTCGACCTCGACCGACAGGCTGGTGATGTCCGCCCCCTCGAGCTGCCCGACCAGGCTGCCGAGCTTTTCGGCGAGCGCCATATAGGGTTTGAGCCGCGGCGCTTCCTCGGCCGACATGCTCGGCACGTTGAGCGCGTTGGTGATGCCGCCGTCGCACAGGAAGTCGCTCAACTGCTCGGCGACCTGGATCGCGACGTTGACCTGCGCCTCGTCGGTCGAGGCGCCGAGATGCGGCGTGCAGATCAGGCCCGGCGTCCCGAACAGCGGGTTGTCCCTGGCGGGCTCCTCGGCGAAGACGTCGAGCGCGGCACCGGCGACCTGGCCGCTGTCGAGCGCGTCCTTCAACGCCGTCTCGTCGATCAGCCCGCCGCGCGCGCAATTGACGATGCGCACGCCTTTCCTGGTCTTCGCCAGGGCGTCGCGCGACAGAATCCCGCGCGTCGCATCGGTCAGCGGCGTGTGCAGCGTGATGAAGTCGGCGCGCGTGAGCAGCGTGTCGAGATCGACCTTTTCTACCCCCATGTCGATCGCGCGCTCTGCCGTCAGGAAGGGATCGTAGGCGATGACCTTCATCCTCAGCCCGCGTGCGCGGTCGGCTACGATGCTGCCGATATTGCCCGCGCCGATCAGCCCCAGCGTCTTGGCGGTCAGCTCGACCCCCATGAAACGGTTCTTTTCCCATTTGCCCGCCTGCGTCGAGGCGTCGGCCTCGGGCAGTTGGCGGGCGAGCGCGAAGATCATCGCGATCGCGTGTTCGGCGGTGGTGATCGAATTGCCGAACGGCGTGTTCATGACGATCACGCCCTTGGCCGAGGCGGCGGGGACGTCGATATTGTCGACCCCGATCCCGGCGCGGCCGATCACCTTCAAATTGGTCGCGGCTTCGAGCAGGTCCCTGGTGACCTTGGTCGAGGAGCGGATCGCGAGGCCGTCATAGGTGCCGATGATGGCTTTCAATTCGTCGGGCGTCTGGCCGGTCATCTCGTCGACCTCGACCCCGCGGCTGCGGAAGATCTCGGCCGCCTTGGGCGACATGGCATCGGATATGAGGACTTTGGGCATTATTCCGCCTCCGTCCGAGCGGTGTCAAAGGCCCATTCGATCCACGGCAGCAGCGCTTCGATATCCTCGGCATCGACCGTGCCGCCGCACCAGATGCGCAACGACGGCGGCGCATCGCGGTGATTGTTGATGTCGTAGGCGACTTCGTGCCGTTCGAGCAGCGCCGCGATCGCCTTGGGCAGCGTATCGTCGCCGTCGAGCTCGATGCAGACGCCGGTGTTGGTGCGGCAGGCGGGATCGGCGACCATGTTGCGCGCCCAGGGCGTCGCCTCGATCCAGTCGAACACGATCCCGGCATTGCGGTCGGCGCGCGCGATCATTTCGGGCAGGCCACCGATCGATTCGGCCCATTCGAGCGCGGCGATATAATCCTCCACCGCGAGCATCGAGGGCGTGTTGATCGTCGCCCCGTCGAAGATCGCGCGGTTGAGCGTGTCGCCCTTTTTCAGGCGGAACAGCTTGGGCAGCGGCCAGGGCGGATCGTAGCTTTCGATCCGCTCGACCGCGCGCGGGCTGAGGATCAGCATGCCGTGCGCGGCCTCCGATCCCATCACCTTTTGCCACGAAAAGGTGGTGGCATCGAGCTTGGACCAGTCCATTTCCTGCGCGAAGATCGCGCTCGTCGCGTCGTTGATCGTGATGCCGGTCCGGTCGCCTGCGATCCAGTCGGTATGCGGAATCCGCGCACCCGATGTCGTGCCGTTCCAGGTGAAGACGATATCGTCGCCGGGGTCGATTTGCGACAGGTCGGGCAGATTGCCGTAATCGGCGGTCAGAGTCGTCAGCCGGTCGAGCCTGAGCTGCCTGGCGGCGTCCTGCACCCAGATATTGCCGAAGCTTTCCCACGCCGCCACCGTCGTCGGGCGCGGTCCCAGCATCGTCCACATCGCGCATTCGAGCGCGCCGGTGTCCGATCCGGGCATGATGCCGATGAGATAGTCTTGCGGCAGGCCCAGCAGATCGCGCGACAGGTCGATCGCGCGCTTGAGGCGAGCCTTGCCGAGCGTGGAGCGATGCGATCGGCCCATCACCCGCGTATCGATTTCGGAAAGCTTCCAGCCGGGATGCTTGGCGGTCGGCCCGGACGAAAAACAGGCGCGCGCCGGGCGGCGCGTCGGTCGGTCGGTCATGCTATTCTCTCCTCACAGAGAGCGCGCGCCGCGTTGGGACGGCGTGGCCCGCCGACGGGCATAGAGCAACCGCAAGAGCGGTCAAGGCGAGAGCCCCCGGATCGCGAGAATGCCGGCAAAAAAATCAATCTATCGGTAACCTTCGGGCCTTAAGTCCCACCAAGTGAACAATTATCGCCTTGTCTTGCCGGACATCCTGTTCGCGGCGCCGGTCCTGGCGCCGTTCGCGTTTCATGGCGATTTTTCTCCCGTCTCGTTCGTCGAGGCGGGCTTTCTCGGCATCTGCAGCGTGGTGCTGATGCGCGCCAACAAGGCCGCGACCGCGCGCAGCGTCCGCCTGTCGCGCGAATCGAGCGACGCCACGCGCGCGCTCAACTTCGTGCGCGAATTCGAGGGCAAGGGCCTGGGCTGGTTCTGGGAAACCGATCGCCATGGCCGCCTCGTCTATCTTTCGGATTCGGTGGTCGATCGTTTCGACCGTCCGCGCGAGGACCTCATCGGGCAGAAATTCACCTCGCTGGTCGCCAATGACGACGGTACCGACGGCGGTCGCGAAGGCCGGACCTTGGGGTTTCACCTTTCGCTGCGGTCGCCGTTCAACGACCTGTCGCTGAAAGCGCTGGTCGACGAAGAGCGCTGGTGGGCGGTTTCCGGATCACCGATCGTCGATGACCTCGGCAATTTTACCGGCTTTCGCGGGAGCGGCACCGACCTGACCGAGATGAAACGGTCCGAACATACCGTCAATCAGCTCGCCCGCTACGATCCGCTGACCGGCTTGTCCAACCGCCTCGACATCAACCAGGCGCTCACGCGCGCCTTGACCGGCCACAACGGCCGGCCGCAGCCATGCGCGTTGTTCATGGTCGACCTCGACAAGTTCAAGCAGGTCAACGATACGCTGGGCCATCCGGCCGGCGATGCCTTGCTCGAACAGGTTGCCGAGCGCCTGACCGAATCGGTCGGCAAGACGGGGCTGGTCGGGCGTCTCGGTGGCGACGAGTTCCAGATCGTGTTGCCCAAGCTGACGCTCGAGGCCGAACTCGACGAGCTGGCGACGCGGATCATCGCGCGCCTGTCGCAACCCTATCAGCTCGCCCAGGGCATGGTCCGGATCGGCGCCTCGATCGGCATTGCGATCAGCCACCACGAAGCGGTCGCCGCCAGTGCGTTGGTTCGCAACGCCGATCTGGCGCTCTATGCCGCCAAGGACGCCGGCCGCGGGGTCTGCCGCTTTTACGAGGCGGACATGCATACCTATGCCAACGACCGTCGCGAGCTCGAGGATGACCTGCGCAGCGCGGTCAACAAGGGCGAACTGTATCTCGTCTACCAACCGGTGGTCGAAGTCTCGACCGAGACGATCAGCGGATTCGAGGCGCTGGTGCGCTGGGACCATCCGACCCGCGGACCGATCAATCCCGAGCTGCTGATCTCCATCGCCGAAGAAACCAATCTGATCGTGCGACTGGGCGAGTGGATCTTGCGCACCGCCTGCGCGCAGCTGGCGCAATGGGACGGCAAGCTCAAAATGGCGGTCAACGTGTCCCCGACGCAATTCGCCGCGGAAAATTTCATGGAGGTCGTGATCAACGCGATCGCCGCCAACGGTATCCAGCCGCAACAGCTCGAGCTCGAAATTACCGAAGGCATTTTCCTCGACGGCAGCGACGAGAACATCCGCACCTTCAACCGGCTCAAGGCGACCGGGGTGCGACTGGCGCTCGACGATTTCGGCACCGGCTATTCGGCGCTCGGCTATTTGCAGAAGGTCCCGTTCGACAAGATCAAGATCGACCAGAGCTTCGTGCGCGGGGCCACGCTCAAGGGCAATATGAACTCCGCGATCATCGCCTCGATCGTGTCGCTGGCCGACGCCCTTGAAATGGATACCACTGCCGAAGGCGCGGAAACGCACGACGAGCTCGCGCTGGTGCGCAGCCTCGGCTGCTCGCATGTCCAGGGCTATATTTACGGCCGGCCGATTGATGCGGACGCCGCGACCGCGCTGCTCGATTTGCGCAACGGCAATATCGCGGCCGATGGCTTCAAGACCCATCGCGAGCCGCGCAAGACCGCCTTCCGCCGCGTCGGCGTCGTGCACGACGATTATTGCTACGAGGGACTGGTCCGCAACTTGACCCAGCGCGGCGCGATGATCGATGGTCTCGCCGATGTTCCGCCCGGCACCGAGTTCGTCATCGAGTTTTCCGACCAGGCGCAGGTGATGGCGGTTTCGCGCTGGTCCGACGGCGAGCGGATGGGGGTCGAGTTCGATCGTCCGATCAACGTCGAGGAATTGCGCCAGCGCACCGCATCGAAGGTCGCAACCGGCTGGCGCCGGCGCCGCGAGGCGGGCTGAAGCGACGGCGCGAACGTGGTTTACGCCGCGTAAACCATGCCGCGAAGACCGGCATTAACCCAAGTCTGCCAAACCGGCGTCATGACTAAGCGCCCCTTAACCGTAAACGTCGCGATCGCGGCTTCGCTTTCCATCCCGCTGCTGCTGGCGGCATGCGTCGGCGGCAGCGAAGGCGACCGCGCCGCACAGGCGCCGCCGCGCGCCGCCCCGGTCCAGTCGGCCGCTCGACCGGCCTATCAGGCGCCGCTGACACAAAATCAGTGTTTCGCGAAACTGAAGGCCGCCAAAGTCAATTTCTCCCCGCTCGAGGATCGGACGCAGGACGGCGGCTGCAAGACGATCGATACGATCAAGCTGCTCGATTTCGGTACGCCGACCACCAATCTCGGTGCGATGACCTGCCCGCTGGCCGAGAATTTCGCCGCCTGGGCGCGCTATGCGGTATTGCCGGCGGCGCGCATCCATCTCGGCGAGGAGGTCGTCAAGATCGAGACGATGGGCACCTATAGTTGCCGCAACATCTATGGCGGGCGTTCGGGCCGCCTGTCGCAACACGCCTTTGCCAACGCGGTCGACGTGTCGGCGTTCATCCTTGCCGACGGTCGTCGCATCAGCCTTGAAAGGGACTGGCACGGCAGCGCGCGCGAACGGGCCTTTCTCAAGGCGCTGCATACATCGGCGTGCCGCAGGTTCGGGACCGTGCTTGGACCCGACTATAACGCCGCGCATTACAATCACTTTCATTTCGACATGTCGGGCAACGGCTTCTGCCGCTGAATTCCAAGCTGCTAAAGCGATGGACGCGTGGATGACGAGGCGCTAGCGCGCTTGCCATGACCGACGATAAAAAGATCGAACGCTCGCGTTTCCATCATGCCCGCGAGGATGTGGATTTCGCCAAGGACGGCGTCCACACGCCGCAAACCGAAAGCGACGCGTATCGGCTCGCTTTCCAGGATACCGAATTCCTGCTGCGCGAGGATCTGCGCCCGGTGCGCTTCCAGCTCGAGCTGCTCAAGCCGGAATTGCTGCTCAACGAAGCAAGGATCGCCTCGATGCTCGTCATCTACGGCTCGGCACGCATTCCTTCGCCCGAACAGGCCGCCGAACGGCTTTCGCTCGCGCGGACCGACTACGAGAAAAAGGTCGCCGAGCGGCTCGCCGCCAAGGCCAAATATTACGAGGAAGCGCGCGCGCTCGCACGGCTGGCGTCGCAGGCACCGGTCGCGGCCAATGGCGACCGGCATTTCGTCGTCTGCTCGGGCGGCGGCCCGTCGATCATGGAAGCGGCCAATCGCGGCGCCGTCGACGAGGGGCAGGAGACCGTCGGCCTCAATATCGTGCTGCCGCACGAACAGGCGCCCAATCAGTACGTCACGCCGCACCTCAGCTTTCGGTTCCATTATTTCGCGCTGCGCAAGATGCATTTCCTGCTGCGCGCGCGCGCGGTCGCCGCGTTCCCCGGTGGCTTCGGCACGTTCGACGAGACGTTCGAGCTGCTGACGCTGATTCAGACCGGCAAGGTCAAGCCAATGCCGGTGCTGTTGTTCGGCGAGGAATTCTGGCGCCGCGTCGTCGATTTCGACGCGCTCGCCGAAGAGGGCGTGATCAGTCCCGCCGACCTGTCGCTGTTCCAGTTCGTCGAAACGGCGGACGAGGCGTGGGCGATCATCCAGCGTTTCTACAGCGACGAGGAGAAGGCGGCCGATCCGCCGACCGATTAATCGTTGGCGGTCGCCGACTGGGTGCTGACGGCACCGGCGGCGGGGCCGTCGGCCTGCGCGTCGGCATCGTTGGTCGCGGCGGGATCGGCCGGTTCGCCGGCGCTCGCTTCGTTACCCTCGGGCGCGGCTTCCTCGGCCGGGGCGGCGGGCAGCGGCAGGTTTGACCCTTGCGAGTTGAGATAGGCGACGAGGTTGGCGCGGTCCTCGGCGCTCGACAGGCCGGCAAAGCTCATCAACGTGCCGGGAGCGTATTTTTTCGGGCTCTTCAGCCATGCGTCGAGCGCATCGAAATCCCAGTTGCCCGGAACGCCCTTGAGCGCGGCCGAAAAGCTGAAACCGGCATGCGCGCCGTGCGGCTTGCCGACGACGCCGTAAAGGTTGGGGCCGATGCCGTTGGCGCCGCCCGCATTGATCGTGTGGCAGGCGGTGCACTTCTTGAACACCGCTTCGCCCTTGGCGACGTCGGCAGCGGCAAGCAGGGCGGTGAACGACGGTCCGGTGTCGCCGCCGCCGGCTTCCTCGCCGCCCTCGATGACGAAGCCGGGGGTCTCGGGTTCTTCGCCGTGGAAATATTTCGTGGTGACGATCGACAGGCCCAGCGCCGCGATGCCGCCGAACAGGACCCAGCCGGCAATGGTATTGGTGCGATCGTGCATGATGAGAACTACCCCTGATGAGCGGCGGGGCGGAACCCCTCTAGAATTGGTTGCCGCACCCCATAATGGCGCCAGCCGCGCTCCGCAAGATTTAGTGCTGCAAAAGGAAGCCGCAGCGCGGGTCGTTCGCGACTCCGGCGCGCGCTCAGTCGTCGGCGAGCGGCTGGCCGCTGGCGCAGGTGATATTGCCGGTACCCTTGCCCTTCAGCCTGCACGGCGCGTTGCCCGAAATTTCGATCCGGCCGATCCCGCGCGGCATGATCGTCGCGTCGCGGTCGGCGGTGAAGCGGGCGCTGGCGGAGCCGGTGTTGACGAGGCTGAGCGACTTGACCGCGAGATCATGCGCATCGACGCGGCCCGATCCCTTGATCTGCGCGGTCAGCGTCCGCGCCGAACCCGCGATCGCGATGCTGCCGGCGCCATCGAGGCTGAGCGCCATGGTATCGGCGGCGATGCCGGTGGCATCGAGCCGGCCGGGCCCGTTGAGCCGCAGCGTCAGGTCCGAACTGTCGATGTCGCGCAGCGCCAGCGAGCCGCCGCCGCTGAGCGTCGCCGATTTCAGGCCCACGGTCGTCAGCCTGATGACAACCGGCGTCAGCACGCCGTCGGCGCTGCCCCATTTGCCGTATTGCTTGCGCCGGATATGGAGCGTGCGGTCGCGGATTTCGACGTCGAGCAGGTCGAGCGCGTCGCGGTCGCCGGTGGCGACGGCGGCGACGTGCCGATCCTCGCTGATCTCGACGATATAATCGCCTTCGATCCTGACATGGTCGAAACTGGTCAGGCCGAAGGTGCGTTCGGCCGCCGCCGCTGCCGCGGGCGCGGCGGCGGCGGACGGAGTGACAAGCGCGAGCGCGATGAGCCAGTGCGGGATTTTCATCGTCCGATCATGCGCCCCAATCGCTGAAGACAAGGTAAACGCGCGTTAGTTTTTCGTGGCGAAAGCGATGCCGCCGCCCGCCGCGATCAGCCGCCGCAGCGGACGTTGCCGCTGCCGGCCTTGCTGACGGTGCAATCTTTGGTGCCGGTGACGGTGACGTCGCCGCTGCCCATGATCGCGACGTCGACCTTGCCGGTGGCCCCGATCGCGACATCGCCCGAACCCATCACGCTGATGTCGGCATCGCCGGCGATCAGGCCGGCGGCATCGACATCGCCAGATCCGGCGATATGGATGTCGGTCGTGCCCGCGCGACCTTTGGCCGACAGCGTTCCCGATCCGGCGATGTCGATCGATGTCTTGGTCGCATTCATCGCGCCGCCGACGAGCGCGCCCGATCCCGCGATCGAGAAGCTGACGTCGTTGGCGGCGATCGCGCCGGTGCCGAGATCGCCCGAACCCGACAGCGTCGCCGCGAACGTGTTGCCGGTGGGCGCGCCGTTCGACAGCCGCCCCGACCCCGCCAGCGTCAGGCCATCGACGCGCGGCATCGTCACGACGATCGTCGCCCTGCCGCGGGCATCGCCGTCACCCTGCCAGAATTTCCACTTCCCCTTGCGCTCGCTGCGGATTTCGAGGGTGCCGCCGCCGACAGATAGATCGAGGTCGTCGAGTACGTCCTGCGGGCCCGTCGCGACGACCGCGAAGCCGTTGCCGGGATTGATCGTGACGTTGTGCGGGCCGGCCAGCGTGACCGCGGTGAAATTGGCGAGCGCAAAGCTGCGCTGGCCCGTTTCCGCGTTCCGCGACGACGGCGCCGACTCGCTGGCCGCGTGGCCGCACCCTGCCAGGCAAAGCGCGCCCGCGGCGGTAAGGATAAGCGATGTACGCATGGCATATCTCCTGCTGTGTTAAGCTAACAATACACCAAATCGCATCGCCGCGCAATCGGTCTCGTAAAGACGGAAAGGCCCGCCGCTGCGCAGGGCAGGGCGGGCCTTTCGAACCACATGGCGGCGCCGGGTTCAGTCGGTCTTTTCGGCGTAATAGAGCGGCGCATATTCGTTGAGGATCTCGTGGATCTTGGCGAGCGCGGTCTTTTCGTCGGTTTCCTCCATCGCGCCGAGTTCGCGCGCGAGTCGCGACGAGGCGGCCTCGAAGATCTGGCGTTCGGAATAGCTCTGCTCGGGCTGGTCGTCGGCGCGGAACAGGTCGCGCGTCACTTCGGCGATCGAGACGAGGTCGCCCGAATTGATCTTCGCTTCATATTCCTGCGCGCGGCGCGACCACATCGTGCGCTTGACCTTGGGCTTGGTCTTGAGGACGTCGAGTGCTTCCTTGAGCGTCTTGTTCGACGACAGCTTGCGCATGCCGACGCTTTCGGCCTTGTTGGTCGGAACGCGCAGCGTCATCTTTTCCTTTTCGAAGCGCAGGACGTAGAGTTCGAGCTGCATGCCCGCGATCTCTTCGTTCTGCAGTTCGATGACGCGGCCGACGCCGTGCTTGGGATAGACAACATAATCGCCGACGTCGAACAACAGGGCAGTGGCACTCATAGGGGCAACCTTTCAGGGGGGTGAGGCGACGTGGCGGGCCATGCAGGGGGCTGCACAAGACCAAGGCGCGGCAACCAGAATGCCGCAACCCCCCGTCGCGCGTGAATCCGAAAATCTCCAGCCAAGCGGGCACAAACCCGCGCTTTCCGCTATTATATAGCAGATTCGCAATAAAATTACAATGTACTTGCGCAAGCTGACAGAGCAGCGGGCGGCCTAGTCGCCCTTGCCGGGTTCGGCGGAGAAATATTTCTCGAACTTGCCCTCTTCGCCCTTGTGCGCTTCGGCGTCTTCGGGGGTCTGGCCCGAATTGGTCGTCACATTGGGCCATTCGGCCGAATAGATGGTGTTGATCTCGAGCATCTTCTCAAGCCCGTTCTCGGTATCGGGGAGGATCGCCTCGGCGGGGCATTCGGGTTCGCATACGCCGCAGTCGATGCATTCGCTGGGGTTGATCACCAGCATGTTCTCGCCCTCGTAGAAACAGTCGACCGGGCAGACCTCGACGCAGTCCATGAATTTGCATTTGATGCAGGCTTCGGTGACGACATAGGTCATGGGGCGGCTCTCTCGCTTGCTGGGGACGCCGGTCGGGCGCGTTCGTCCCGACTGCTATGCGTCAGAGAATCGCGCGTCAATATCGTCGGGCTTGATGCGAGCGGTTCGCATTTCCGCGCTCTCGCCGATCGCTTCGTAGCAGGCGCGCGCCTCCGCCGCCGGACCGCGCCGCGCAGGGATCGCCAGCACGCGGATCGCCCGCGGGCCGTGCGGCGTCGGCAGGGTCAGCACGTCGCCCGCCTTTACCGACTGGTGCGCGTTGGCCACGCGGCGCCCGTTGATCCGGGCATGGCCGGCATTGGCAAGCCGCGTGCCGGCGGTGCGCGAGCGCACCAGGCGCAACTGCCAGAGCAGCCGGTCGATGCGCAGTCCGGCGGCGGCCGGCGCTGCGGGCGGGTTACGGTCAGTCCTT
>JAACTG010000157.1 GCA_009993585.1 Sphingomonadales bacterium | reverse complement strand
CTGCCTTGGCATCGGCGGCAACATTCACCGCGGGCGCGGCGCTGCCGCTGATCCTGGTCGTGATCGTCCCGCTCGGGCGGCTGGTCGCGGCCGAAGCGATGGCCGCGCTGTTGTTCCTTGCCCTGCTCGGTGCACTCGGCGCGGTCGCGGGGAGCGCTCCGGTCGGTCGCGCCGTCATCCGCGTCACCTTCTGGGGCGCGATCGCGCTCCTTGCCACAGCTTTTATCGGGAGATTGGTCGGTGCCGTTGTCTAGCCCTCGATCGGGTCCTTCGGGATTCCGCCGCATCCTCATCCCCGTCGATATCGACGAGCCGTCGTCGTGGCAGATCGCGTTCCCGCCCGCGCGGGAACTGGCGAAGGCATTTTCGGCGAAGGTCACCGTGCTGACGGTGTTGCGCGATATCGAGGCGATCGCCCAGGGGGTCGCCTATTCGCTGCCCGGCTATCGCGTCCTGCACGATATCGCCGATGCCCGGCTGATATCGCTCGTCGCCGAGAATATCCCCGATTTTCCGTCGATCGAAACGATGGTCGTCTCGGGCACGGTCTATACCGGCATTCTCGACACGGCGCGGGCGAAGGATAGCGACCTGATCGTGATGGCGTCGCACCGGCCGGCGATGAGGGACTATCTGCTCGGCGGCAACGCCGCCAAGGTCGCCAGGCACGCCAAATGCTCGGTCCTGATCGTCCGCGAGGCGGCGGGGGAAGGTTAGGCGTCGCGTCCGAATTTGCGCGTCGCGATCATCAGCGTCGCATCATCGGGATCGCGGTGGATCGCAAAACCCATTTCGCGTTCGAGCTGGAGCGCGACATGGTCGTCCCAGGTTTCGATCGAGTTGACTTCGGTCATGCCCGCGACCTCGGCGAATTCGAGCAGATGTTCGAGCAGCGTCCAGCTGATGCCCTGCGCGCGCGCCTCGGTCCGCGTCGCCAGCGCGAATTCGCCCTGGGCGCCGTCGCCTTCGCGCGCCAGCATCGCCGCAGCCAGGACGTCGCCCGTGAGCCGGTCGAGAGCGAGGAAATTGACGGCGTCGGGACGATCGTCGCGAACCATGTCGCGCAGCTGATCCTCGTTGACCTGGCGCAGTCCGGTCAGGAACCTGTGACGCAGGTCGTCGGGACGGACATGGGCGAACATCGCGCGCAAACCGTCGATATCGGCGGGGCATGCCGGTCTCAGGTGAAGCTTCCTGCCCGATCGCGATTCGGTATAGCGGACCCATTTATACTCGCGCGCTATCCTCGAAAGATCCGCTGTCGGCATCACGGCCGAAGTCGTCTCGACGCTATCCGCCATCCGGGCCTCCTGTGGAATTGGTCTGGTGGCGCCCATGCTACTGCGGCGGCAGGCGCGACCCCATTCGTAAAGTTCCGTAGCGCGGCGAGAGGCGATGGCGTCAGGCCGATGCAAATTACTCCCGGTAGGCGGTATTCGGAGATCCGCTCGGCGACCGGGCGAAGCTGGCGCGGTTCGGACGCGGTCGGAGCGGTCCTGCGGACGGGTGGAATGGCGGAGCGGGTGGGATTCGAACCCACG
>JAACTG010000128.1:419-26940 GCA_009993585.1 Sphingomonadales bacterium | reverse complement strand
TGCAATCACCGGCATGCAGTTCGATACCGCATGGCCCTGCATCGCGCGGCGCCACATCCGGGTGGTGTCGAGATCGGCGTCATAGGGTTCGGACCCGATCGCGGTCGGGTAGAACAGGACTTCGGCGCCCATCAGCGCCATGACGCGCGCGCTTTCGGGATACCATTGGTCCCAGCAGATGCCGACGCCGACCGGCGCTTCGGGCGTATTCCACACGCGAAACCCGCCATTGCCCGGGCGGAAGTAGAATTTCTCCTCATAGCCCGGACCGTCGGGAATATGGCTCTTGCGATAGACGCCGCGCACCGCGCCGTCGGGACCGACCATCGCCAGGCTGTTGTAGTAATGATGGCCGTCGCGCTCGAAGAAGCTGGTCGGGATGAAGACGCCCAGCTCGGCAGCGAGCGCCTGCATCGCCAGCACCGCGGCATGGTCGCCGACGGCGCGCGCGCGCGCGAACAGCGCTTCGTCCTCGGTCTTGCAGAAATAACGCCCCTCGAACAGTTCGGGCGGCAGGATCACAGTCGCGCCCTTGCCGGCGGCCTCGCGCACCAGCGCGTCGACCGCGGCGATGTTGGCGTCGATATCGTCGGACAGGGCGAGCTGCAGCGCAGCGACGGTCAGGTTTCGCATGGCGCCTTCTACTCCGGGACCTGCTGGCTGCAACAGTGGAAGCTGCCGCCACCGGTCAGGATCGCGTCCGAGGGCAGACCGACAATGCGCCGGCCGGGGAACAGTTCGGCCAGCGTGTCGGTCGCAATGCCATCGGCGCCGACGCCATATTGCGGCATGACGACGACCGTATTGCCGATGTAGAAGTTCATGTACGATGCCGGGACGATCTCGCCATCGACCTCGATGCGGCCGGGCGAGGGCATGGTGACGACCTCGACGCCGAACTGGTCGGCGCGCACGCGCGCGTCGGAATAGACCTGCGCATTGGGATCGTCGTCGCCATTGGGGATCGGCAGCAGTAGCAACCGGCGGCCGACGAAGCGCGCCAGATTGTCGACATGGCCGTCGGTATGATCGTTGGCGAGCCCGTCACCGAGCCAAAGTACCGAACGCACGCCGAGCGCATCGCCCAACCGCGATTCGATTTCGTCGCGTTGCAGCGCGCCGTTGCGGTTGGGATTGCGCAGGCATTGCTCGGTAGTGAGGGCAAGGCCGCTGCCGTCGACGTCGATCGCGCCGCCTTCGAGCACCCAGTCGCGCGCCTCAAGCGGCAGGCCGAACGCTTGCGCCAGGCGCGCGCCGATATCCTCGTCGCCCGCCATTGCGAACTTGCCGCCCCAGCCGTTGAACGCGAAATCCTGGGCCCGGCGGGCCGCACCGGCGCCGGTGACGATGGGCGCGGTATCGCGCAACCAGACGTCGCCCAGCGGCATTTCGCGAACGTCGACATGGTCGCCCACCAACCGCCTGGCGGCCGCGGCCGATTCGGCGTCGTTCGCGATCAGGTGGACGCGCTCACCGCGGCCCTTGTCGGCGACCGCATCGGCGAAATCGGCGCTCTGCCGCCGCGCCCGCTCGAACGCGTCGACCGGCCATTCGGCGCGGTCGTGCGGAAAGCCGATCCACACGCGTTCGTGCGGCGCCCATTCGGGCGGCATCATCGTCGTCATCGGGCCGGTCTGCGTAGCGTCAATTGGCGGTGCGGTTCTGATCGCGGACGGCGCGAAACTCGTCGCCCTTGACCCAGTTGGGCCAGGCGTCGGTCATCGCCAGCATTCGCCCGACCGCGTAATAGACCTTGAGATCGGCCATGATCCCGTCCCAGTTCCAGTCGTCGGTCAGCTCGTCCGACGGCGCGTGATAGCGGTTGTCTGTATAGTCGGCCGCCGCGCGCTTGCCCGCCGCGACGCCGCCGTTGAGCAGGTTCTCGCCGGCCTCGAAATAGAGCATCGGCACGCCGAGCTTGGCGAAGCTGAAATGGTCCGAACGGTAATAATAGCCTTTTTCCGGCGTCGGTTCGTCGACCAGTTCGCGGCCGAGCTGCTGCGCGGCCCTTTCGAGATAGCGATCGAGGTCGGATTTGCCGCGCCCGATGACGACCAGGTCCTTCGCCGGACCGGCCGGCGAGAGCGCATCCATGTTGACGCCGCCGACGGTCTGGGCAAGCGGGAAGACAGGATTGGCCGCATAATATTGTGACCCGAGCAGCCCCGATTCCTCGGCCGTCAGCGCGATGAAGACGAGCGTGCGATCGGTCGCGCCCGCCTGCGCATGCGCCTGCGCCAAGGCGACCAGCGCAGCGGTGCCGGTCGCGTTGTCGACCGCGCCGTTGCAGATGCCGTCGCCTTTATCGTCTTCGCCGCAGCGGCCGAGATGGTCCCAGTGCGCGGTATAGAGCACATATTCATTGGGCCGCTTGTCGCCCGGCAGTATGCCGATGACGTTTTTCGACAGCGTTTTCTTGATCGTATTGTCGAAATTGAGCGACGCCGTCATGCCGAGCGGAACCGCCTTGAACCCCGGCTTCTTCGCCGCGGCGCGCAGCGAATCGAAATCCTGCCCGGCATCGGCGAACAGTTCCTTCGCCTTGGCCAGCTGGATCCAGCCGTTGGCGGCGGTCTGGTCCATATGGCCGTTGGCCGCATCGGCGACGTTCTGCGCGCCGGTCCAGCTCGATTCGACGACGTTCCAGCCATAAGCGGCAGGCTCGGTATCGTGGACGATGATCGCAGCGGCCGCGCCCTGGCGGGCGGCTTCCTCGAATTTATACGTCCAGCGCCCGTAATAGGTCATCGCGCGGCCGTTGAATGCGCCGTCGTTGCCCTTGGTTTCCCAGTCGGGATCGTTGACCAGGATGACGACGGTCTTGCCCTTCACATCGACGCCGGCATAGTCGTTCCACTTTTTCTCGGGCGCGACGATGCCATAGCCGACGAAGACGAGCTCGCTGTCGGCGAGCGCGATCTTGTCGGTGACGCGATAGGTCGAGGTGACGAAATCGGGGCCGTATTGCAGGCTCATTCGCTTGCCCTTGCCTTCGATCACCAGGGGCGAGACATTTTTCGCGGTAATCTCGACCAGCGGCACGTCTTGCGTCCACTCGCCGCCATTGCCGGGCTTGAGACCCGCAGCGGCAAATTGGCTCTTCAGCAACGCAATCGTCTTGGTCTCGCCAGCGGTGCCGGGCATGCGCCCTTCGAATTCGTCGCTCGCAAGCGTGCCGACAAGGGTCTTCATCGTGTCGAGCGACAGGTCGGGGATGGTGACATCGGGGATGACAGCCGATGAGGTCTCATTGGTCATGCCCGCTTCGTTTTGCGTCGGCGCAAAATTGCATGCGCCAAGGAGCGCTGCGGCGAAAACGGGGGATAAGCAGGTCGGGAGCGAAGGCAAAAAGCGCATTAATATCTCCGCGGAACATGATCGAAAAGGAAGGCTGTGTCGCGCTGTAGACAATAGTAAGGCTCGGTTCAACGCGATCCCGCCTTAGCGAAGCGGGCGAAATGCGATCTTGCCCGCCGCAAGATCTGCTGTCAGACTATTGTTCTAATTAGACATATATCGAGGGGCAATCATGAGATACACAATTGCGGCATTGGCCGTTGCCGCCAGTTTCAGCGCCATCCCGGTGGTGGCCAACGCCGATGAAGCGCTCCAGCGCGAAGCGGTTCTACACGGCATGCGCTCGGGCTACGACAGCGTCAATATATCGCCGGACGGCACCAAGATCGTCTTCGTCGCCGCAAGCAAGGGCGACGATTCGCTCGCGATGGTGACCGATCTTGCCACAGGAAAATCGAAACAAGTCGCGTTTACCGATGGCGAGCCTTTTCGTTTATCCTGGTGCGACTGGGCGACCAACAAACGGATCGTCTGCCTCTTGTATGGCGTCACCGACAAAACGCGCGATGGCGATGACGCCGGCTTCACGAAATTGGTAACCTTCGACGAAAACGGCGACGGGTTCATCGATCTCGAACGCAAGTCGCGGCAGGGTTTCGTCTGGGATCAGACGAGCGCCGGAAGGATCATCTCCTGGCTCGACGACGACACCATCCTCGTCCATCGCTACCATCTACCGGAAAGTTCCGGCGGCCCGACGCGCAGCACCAGTCAGGACTACGGCTATGCCGTCGATCGGGTGACTTTGAGCACAGGAAAATACGGCACTGAAGAACGTCCGGATAAAAATGCGGTTGCCTATATCGCCGATAAAAAAGGCGAGATTCGGATCAAAGGTGAATCGGTCAACGACAACAAGGGCGAATATCGAGAAGGCACACGCTATTCATATCGTCTCCCTGGCAACCGCGACTGGAAACCCTTTTCCGAAGTCGTCGATGACCAAGGCTTAACGCCGTTGGCGTTTTCAGAGGGCGGAAACGCCGTTTATGCATTCGAAAATCTCAATGGTCGGCTCGCACTCTATCGAGTCAGTCTCGACGGTTCGCTATCTAAGGAATTGTTGCTTTCAGATTCGCAGGTCGATGTCGATGGGTTGATGACCTTGGGCAAACGCGGTCGCGTCATCGGTGCGCATTACCAAGCGGAGAAATCCAAGGAGATTTATTTCGACAAGGATCTGGAAGCAGTCGTGAAGACTATGTCGACGCTGCTTCCCGGGCGTCCTGATGTTCAGCTTATCAGCGCGACCGAGGATGAGCGTAAGCTTATCCTAATGGCGACGACATCCGAGGACACCGGCCGATACTTCTTCTACGATCGCGACAGCAACGCCGTGAAGCTGCTGATGTATGCCAGCCCCATTCATAAAGGCATCGCGCTCGGCAAGGTTCTTCCGGTAAAGTACAAGGCCGCCGATGGAACCGAGATACCGGCCTATCTGACGCTACCCCCCGGGAGCGATGGCAAGAATCTGCCGGGCATCATGATGCCGCATGGGGGGCCGCTTGCGCGCGATACCTATAGCTATGATTGGTTGGCGCAATATTTCGCCGCCCGCGGTTACGCCGTCCTGCAGCCTAACTATCGTGGTTCAACCGGCTATGGTTCCGAATTTCAGGGAAAGAACGCCTTCCGGGAATGGAAAAAGGCGATGGGCGACATCAATGATGGATCGCGCTGGCTGATGTCCGAGGGCATCGTCGCGCAGGGCAAGATGGCGATCTTCGGCTGGTCCTATGGCGGTTACGCTGCGTTGCAAACCAGTGTCGTCGATCCTGATCTGTACAAGGCGATCGTTGCCGTCGCGCCCGTCGTCGATCTTGAAATGCTTGCCAACGACTGGGATCGGGGGAACTCGCAAACGCGTAAATATACTGGCGCGACCGAACAGGCAGAAGCGGGTTCGCCTCGACGTCATGCCGATCAAATAAAGGCGCCGGTCCTGCTGATCAGCGGCGATGCGGATCTTAACGTCAACGTTCGACATACCCAGGAAATGGAAAAGGCGCTCAAGCGCGCGGGCAAGAAGGTCGATACCATTATTTACCAGGACCTCGACCATCAACTCGATGATAGCGACACCAGGATCGAACTGCTGACTCGTTCGGATGCGTGGATCCGCAATGCCTTGGGTTTGCCCGACAAGAAGTGAGGCCGGTCCCCCTCGAACCGGTCGATCGACGCTAGGCAAAAAGAAAGGGGCCGGTCTTCGCGACCGGCCCCTTTTCGTTTCCCGCGAGGGGACATTCAAATGATCAGCGCGAATAGAATTCGACGACCAGATTGGGTTCCATGCGGACCGGGTAGGGCACTTCGTCGAGCGTCGGGATGCGGATGAAGGTCACCTTGGCGGTGCCGTCGGGCGCGACGTAATCGGGCATGTCGCGTTCGGCGAGGCTCTGCGCCTCGATCACCAGCGCCATTTCCTGTGCCTTCTTGCCGAGCGTGATTTCATCGCCGAGCGAGATGCGGCGCGAGGCGACGTTGCACTTCACGCCGTTGACCAGAATGTGGCCGTGGCTGACGAGCTGGCGCGCGGCGAAGATCGTCGGTGCGAATTTGGCGCGATAGACGACGGCGTCGAGGCGGCGTTCGAGCAGGCCGATCAGGTTCATGCCGGTATCGCCCTTCATCCGGGCGGCTTCGGCGTAGGTCCGCTTGAACTGCTTCTCGGTGACGTCGCCGTAATAGCCCTTGAGCTTCTGCTTGGCCCGCAGTTGCAGGCCGAAGTCGGAAACTTTGCCCTTGCGGCGCTGGCCGTGCTGTCCGGGGCCGTATTCGCGGCGGTTGACGGGTGATTTCGGCCGGCCCCAGATGTTTTCACCCATCCGGCGGTCGAGTTTGTACTTGGCGCTATGGCGCTTCGACATGAGTCGTCTCCAATTTGCTGTGTCGCGAACGATTTCGCTGATCTTCCGGATCGCACCATCCCTGCCTGGGGCACGGATACGACCACCGCTTCACCGGAGTGCGGGGTCAATTTGCGAGGGCGCGACTAGGCGAAGGGTTGCACCGAGTCAAGCATCGGCTAAGGCGAACGCCATGCAGAAACCGATCGTTCCGCCCGAAGACTGTCGCGATATGACCGACGTGCGCCACGGCGTCGACACGCTCGACCAGGCGCTCCTACGCCTCCTTGCCAAGCGTTTCGGCTATATGGACGCCGCCGCGCGGATCAAGCCGGCGCGCGGCGCGGTCCGCGACCAGGCGCGCAAGGACGACGTCCACGCCAAGGTGGCGGCGGGCGCCGAAGCGCTGGGGCTGCCCGCCGAACGGTTGCGCGCGGTATGGGAAGAGCTAATGGAGCAGTCGATCGCGTACGAGTTCGAACGCTGGGACGATACGCGCGGCTAGCGCCGGTCGCTCTTCTTGAGCATCGACAGCACGCCGCGCAGCGTGCGGACCTCAAGGTGGTTCCAGCGCGCCTTGGTCAGCAGGCTGCGCAAATTGCGCCGCGTCGCGGTTTCGCGGTCGGCGGGTTCGAAATAGCCCTTGGGTTCGAGCATCGTCTCAAGTTCGACGATCAGGCCTTCGAGCTCGGCCTGAGGGGCGGGGGGCAGGCCATCGGCCTCGGGCGGCTGCGCCAGCGCCTCGCCCTTCGACCATTCATAGGCCATCAAGATCACCGCCTGGGCGAGGTTGAGCGAGCCGAATTCGGGGTTGATCGGCACCGTGACGATGGCGCGGGCGAGCGCGACGTCGTCGGTCTCCAGTCCCGACCGTTCGGGACCGAAGACGAACGCACTACGGCCTTGCTGGGCATGCACCTCGCGGCCCGCCCGTTCGGGCGTCAGCACCGGCTTCGAAACGCCGCGGCGGCGCACCGTGGTGGCATAGACATGGGCGCAGTCGGCGACGGCATCGGCGAGGCTGTCGTGAACGCAGGCATCGGCGAGCACGCGGTCGGCGCCTGCTGCCGCCGGGCCGGCACTGGGATTTGGCCAGCCGTCGCGCGGCGTCACCAGGCGCAGCTCGGTCAGACCGAAATTAAGCATCGCGCGCGCCGCCTTGCCGATATTTTCGCCAAGCTGCGGCCGCACGAGAACGATGACGGGCATGGGCGGTGTGCCGGACGGGCTCATTCCTCGGCCAGATGCTGGATATTGCCGGCGAATTCCTCGAAATCCTTGGCTTCGGTGAAATCCTTGTAGACGCTGGCGAAGCGGATATAGGCGACGCTGTCGAGGCCCTTCAGTCCGTCCATTACCATTTCGCCGATGCGTGCCGATTCTACTTCGGAATCGCCGCTGGTTTCGAGGCGGCGCTGGATCGACGATACCAGCCGTTCGATCCGCTCGCCGTCGATCGGCCGCTTGCGGCAGGCGATCGAGACCGAGTGGAGCAGCTTGTCGCGATCGAACAGCTCGCGCCGGCCCTCGGATTTCAGGATCATGACATCGCGCAGCTGGATCCGCTCGAACGTCGTGAAACGCGCGCTGCAGCCCTCGCACTGGCGCCGCCGCCGGATCGCCGCGCCGTCCTCGGTCGGACGGCTGTCCTTCACCTGGCTGTCTTCATGGGCGCAATAGGGGCAGCGCATCGTCTAGCGCTTGATACGCTGCCACAGCGCAAAGCCGCCGCCGACGGCAAGGCCGACGGGCCAGGTCACGACCGGCAGCAGGGCGGCGGCGACCGCGCCGACCGCCATGCCGGTCAGCACCGGCTTGGTCGAGGGGTGCTCAAGGCCGCCCTTGGCCATGCCCTTGATTTCCTCGCCAGCGGCCTCGGCCAGAGTGGGTTCGCCATTGGGATCGCGATGGTCGCTCATGTCGGTTATCCTTGGTAGATGGGAAAGCGTTCGCACAATGCGAGAACGCGCTGCTTGACGTCGGCTTCGACGCTCGCGTCGCCGCCCTCGCCCTTGTCGCGCAGACCGTCGAGCACATCGGCGACCATATCGCCGATTTCCTCGAACTCGGCGATGCCGAAGCCGCGGGTGGTTCCGGCGGGCGACCCGACGCGGATGCCGCTGGTCTTGACCGGCGGCAGCGGGTCGAACGGAATGCCGTTCTTGTTGCAGGTGATGCTCGCTCGCTCGAGCGCCTCGTCGGCGTCCTTTCCGGTGATGCCGAGCGGGCTCAAATCGATCAGCGCGAGGTGCGTGTCGGTGCCGCCCGAAACGACATCGGCGCCGCGCGCCTTCAGCCGCGCCGCGAGCGCCTGCGCATTGGCGATGACGGCGCGGCTGTAATCCTTGAACTCGGGGCGCAGCGCCTCGCCGAAGGCGACCGCCTTGGCGGCGATGACGTGCATCAGCGGACCGCCCTGGAGCCCCGGGAAGACCGCCGAATTGATCCGCTTCGCGGTCGCCTCGTCATTGGTCAGGACCATGCCGCCGCGCGGTCCGCGCAGCGTCTTGTGAGTCGTCGTCGTGACGACGTGCGCGTGGGGCAGCGGGCTGGGATGGCAGCCGCCCGCGACGAGTCCCGCGAAATGCGCCATGTCGACCATCAGCAGCGCGCCGACATCGTCGGCGATGCGGCGGAAGGCGGCGAAATCGATGTGGCGCGGATAGGCCGACCCGCCGGCGATGATCAGGCCGGGGCGATGCTCCCTGGCGAGCCGTTCGACCTCGTCGAAGTCGATCAGGTGGCTGTCGCGGTCGACGCCGTACTGGACCGCGTTGAACCATTTGCCGCTCATCGCCGGCTTGGCGCCGTGGGTCAGGTGGCCGCCGGCGTCGAGGCTCATGCCGAGGATGGTGTCGCCGGGCTTGGTCAGCGCGAGCATCACGGCGCCGTTGGCCTGCGCCCCCGAATGCGGCTGGACGTTGGCATAGCCGCAATCGAACAGCTGTTTCGCGCGGTCGATCGCGAGCGTTTCGACGGTGTCGGACGGCGCGCACCCCTGATAGTAACGCCGGCCCGGATAGCCCTCGGCATATTTGTTGGTCAGCACCGATCCTTGCGCTTCGAGCACCGCCCTTGAGACGATATTCTCGCTCGCGATCAGCTCGATCTGATGCTGTTCGCGTTTGAGCTCGGCGGCGATGCCGGCCGCGACGTCGGGATCGGTGACGCCAACGGCATCGCTAAAAAAGCCTTTTGGTCGCGTATATTGCGGGGCGTCTTTGACGTTGGTGGTCAACTGCGATTCCTTTCCCAGTTCAGCATTCGGGTGCCGATAATTTGTCGACGCGGCGTTGGTGGCGGCCGCCGGCAAACTCGGTCGCGATAAACGCCTCGAGACAGGCGATGGCCATGTCGGGTCCCGTCAGCCGCGCGCCCATGGCGATGACATTGGCGTCGTTATGTTCGCGTGCCAGGCTGGCCGACAGCGGTTCGGAGACCAGCGCGCAGCGGCAGGCGGGGTTGCGGTTGACCGCCATCGAGATGCCGAGACCCGATCCGCACAGGGCGACTCCGCAGGTCGCCTGACCGCTGGCGATATGTCGCGCCAGCTTGAACCCGTAATCGGGATAATCGACGCTGTCGGTCGTTTCGGGTCCGAGATCGGCGACGTCATGGCCTTCGCCGCGCAGCCAATCGGCCAGCGTGGCCTTGAGCGCGATGGCGGCATGATCGGAAGCGATGGCGATGCGCATGGGCGTCCCTCGGTCTGGCAGGTGAATCGTCTGGCGCCCTTCCTAGGTGAGGGCGCGGGCAATGGCCATATCGCGATCGTAAGACTTTGCTAAGCTCGACGATCTAATCGGGTCCTATGACCCGAACGATTGCCCTGGTCCGGACGCTCGACGTCGAGACGCTGACGCGCAGCGCGATCGTCATCGGCTTCGCGCTCGTCCTGCGCCTCGCCGCCTGAAGGCTTTGCATCGGCGCCGATCGCGCGCTACTCGGCGGGGATGACCCAAGTCGTGCCATCCCTGCTCATGCTCGCGGCGATCGCGCTGGTCATCGGCGCGATCGTCGGCTGGCGGCGCGGCATGGCGCCGAAAAAGGTCGGCCTGATGGTGCTTGCGGCGCTCGTCATGTTCGCCAATGTCGCGATCTGGACGATCCCCAACCAGCGCGGCGAGAGCCTGGTTACCCAAACGGCTGAATGATCCAGGCGGACCCGCCCGCAAAATCGCGCTTATTTGATCGGGCAGTCGGGCGCGAGACGCATGTCGAGATAATTGTCGATCGACTTCATCATGTCGTCGAGTTCGTTTTCGAAGAAATGGTTCGCGCGCGGAATTTCGTCGTGATGGATCGTGATATGCTTTTGCGTGCGCAGCTTCTCGACCAGCTTTTCCACCGACGACGGCGTGACGACCTCGTCCTGCGCGCCCTGGACGAAGATGCCCGAGGCGGGGCACGGCGCAAGGAAGCTGAAATCGTACATGTTGGCGGGCGCGGCGACCGAGATGAAGCCGCGGATTTCGGGGCGACGCATCAGCAGTTGCATGCTGATCAGCGCGCCGAAACCGAAACCGCCGACCCATGTGGTCGATGCTTCGGGGTGGATGCTCTGGACCCAGTCGAGCGCGGCGGCGGCATCGCTCAATTCGCCGATGCCGTTGTCGAAAGTGCCCTGGCTGCGGCCGACGCCGCGGAAATTGAAGCGCAGCGTCGCGAAGCCCCGCCGGACGAAGGTCTTGTAAAGCGCGAGCGTGATGCGGTCGTTCATCGTCCCGCCGCCATGCGGATGCGGATGCAGGATCATCGCAACCGGCGCGCGCGGACGCGGGGGAGGGCTGAAACGCCCTTCGAGGCGGCCTTCGGGGCCGGGAAAAATGACGTCTGGCATCGGTTACCTTGATCCGGATGATAATGGGGATCGCCCCCCGGCTCGACAGGGACCCGGTTGAGGGGCAGGCCCGCGATTTGCTGGTAGCGATCTGTGGGGCGCCTATATAGAGACAGGGCCCGAGAAACAACGCCGTGTTTCGCAACTGGAGCTTTTGCGCGATTTCGCGATGACCGAACGCCTCTATCTCGACCATGCCGCGACGACGCCGGTCGTCCCGGCAGCGCGCGCCGCGATAGCCGACGCACTCGACCTATGGGCCAACCCCTCGTCGCCGCACGGCGAGGGGCGCGCGGCACGCGCCGCGCTCGAGGCGGCACGGGCGCGGATTGCCGATGCACTCGGCTGGGACGGCGAGATCATCCTGACGTCGGGCGCGAGCGAGGCGCTTGCGATGGCGCTGTCGCGCGCCAAGACGACGCGCATTTTGGTCGGTGCGACCGAACATGACGCGGTGCTGCGCGCGGCCCCCGACGCGCCGCGCATTCCGGTCGGGCGCAACGGCCGTATCTTTCCCGCCGCGCTCGAATCGGCGCTTGCCGAGGCGGAGGGGCCAGCGCTCGTCGCGATCCAGTCGGCGAACAACGAAACCGGGGTCCTGCAGGACGTCGCGGCGATCCGTGCGCTGGTGCGGGAGGCGGGCGGACTGCTGCTCGTAGATGCCTCGCAAAGCGCAGGAAAACTGCCTTTGGTCGCGGCCGACTTCATCGCCGTCAGTGCGCACAAGCTGGGCGGGCCGCCGGGCATCGGCGCGCTGCTCGTACGCGACCTCACTACGCTGGCGCCGTCGGGCGGGCAGGAAAAGGGCTATCGCGGCGGCACCGAAAATGTGCCCGCCGCCGCCGGGTTCGCCGCGGCATTGTCGGCCCCGCGCGGCTGGATCGACCGCGCCGCCGACCTGCGCCGCGAGCTCGAACATGCGCTCGTCGCGGCGGGCGGCGAAGTCGTCGCGGCAGGCGCCGAGCGGCTGCCGACGATCGGCGCCTATCGCATGCCGGGCGTCGCCGCGACCGCGCAGCTCGTCCAGTTCGACCTCGCCGGCATCGCCGTCTCGGCGGGCAGCGCCTGTTCGTCGGGCACGCTCAAGCCGAGCCATGTGTTGAAAGCGATGGGCCTCGACGATCGCGCGATCGGCGAGGTCATTCGCGTCAGCTTCGGCCCGGCGACGCGGCGCGAGGATATCCACCGGTTCCTCGATTGCTGGCGCGCCATCGCCGCGCGCGCCAGGGCCGCGGCATGATCTATCTCGATTACCAGGCGACGACGCCGCTCGCGCCCGAAGCCTTCGCGGCGATGGAACCGTGGCTGCGCGACAATCACGGCAACCCGCACAGCGCGAACGTGGCCGGACGCACCGCGGCGGCGGGCGTCGAGACGGCGCGCCTGGCGATCGCGGCGATGTTCACCAGCGGCGGCCGGCTGGTCTTCACGAGCGGCGCGACCGAGGCGATCAACCTGGCGATCCGCGGCGCGCTGCCGCCATCGCCCGAAGGCGCGCGGAACCGCATCGTCACGATCGCGACCGAGCACGCCGCCGTGCTCGACACGGTCAGCCACATGGCGACGCTCGGCTACGAAGCGGTGCTGCTGCCGGTCGGCGGCGACGGGATCGTCGATCTTGCCGCCGCGCGCGACGCGATCGATCACCGCACCGCGCTCGTCGCGGCGATGCAGATCAATAACGAGATCGGCGTGATCCAGCCGCTCGCCGAACTGGCGGCGCTGGCGCATGCGCACGACACGTTGCTGCTGTCCGACTGCGTCCAGGGATTCGGCCGTTACGCGGTGCCCGAGGTCGCCGACATGATCGCGATTTCGGCGCACAAGATCCACGGGCCCAAGGGGATCGGCGCGCTGTGGGTGCGCGACGGAGTCACGATCGCGCCGCTGATCCACGGCGGCGGACAGGAACAGGGGCTGCGCTCGGGCACGCTGTCGCCCGCATTGTGCGCGGGGTTCGGCGCGGCGGCGACGCTCGCGCTCGCGCGGCGCGGCGAGGACATGCGCCATGTCGAGGCGTTGTGGCGGGCGGCGGGGCCGGCGCTGTCCGGCTGGACGATCAACGGATCGATCGACCGGCGCTATCATGGCAACCTCAATATCCGGCGCGACGGACTCGACGCCGCGCGGCTGATGTCCGAGCTGCGCGACATCGCCTTTTCGCTCGGCAGCGCCTGCGCCAGCGGCTCGGGACGACCGAGCCACGTGCTGGGCGCGATCGGACTGTCTCCCGAACAGGCGCGCAGCTCGATCCGTCTCGGTTTCGGGCGCTATACGAGCGAGGCCGATCTCGTTGCCGCGCTCGATCGGATCAACGCCGCCGTCGCCGAGCAGGCGATCGTCTGATGGCCAAGATCACCTTCATCCATGCCGACGGCGAAACGCGGACCGTCGCCGATGCGCCGCCGGGAACCAACCTGCTGGCGCTGGCGCAGGCGCAGGGCATGCCGCTCGAAGGCACCTGCGAGGGGCAGATGGCGTGTTCGACCTGCCATGTCATCGTCGCCGCCGAGGATTTCGCGCGCCTGCCGCCCGCCAGCGAGATGGAGGACGACATGCTCGACCTCGCCGCCTGCGTCACGCGGCACAGCCGCCTGGCGTGCCAGATCGAAATCGACGAGGCAGTCGATGCGCTCACCGTGCGGATTCCGCCCGACAGCCGCGACATGCGCGCCGCCTGAGGGCGCGGGCTTGCCATTTTTCGCTGCCGACGCCATATGCGCGATCGAGAGTCGGGCGGACGTAGTCTTCGCCAACCCGGTCAGGTCCGGAAGGAAGCAGCCGTAACGATTTCGCTACGGGTCGTTCCGGCTCTCACCATCGAGCGGATTTGATCCGGGGGATGAATTCCGGGAGATCCCGAAGCGCAGCGCTGCGCTCCCGCCAGCTGAGTCCAATCACCCTTCGACAAGCTTCGGGGGACAGCTTAGGCTAGGCGACAATGACCGATTCTGCCCAACCCTATCGCGTCCTCGCGCGCAAATATCGTCCGCAGACTTTCGACGAGCTGATCGGCCAGGACGCGATGGTCCAGACGCTGGCCAATGCGATTCGGCGCGATCGCATCGCGCACGCGTTTTTGATGACCGGCGTGCGCGGGGTCGGCAAGACCACGACCGCGCGCCTGATCGCCAAGGCGTTGAACTGTATCGGGCCCGACGGCGACGGCGGTCCGACGATCGACCCGTGCGGGATTTGCGAACCGTGCAAGGCGATCGCCGAGGGGCGCCATATCGACGTCATCGAGATGGATGCCGCCAGCCACACCGGCATCGACGACATCCGCGAGATCATCGACGCGGTGCGCTATGCCGCGGTTTCGGCGCGCTACAAGGTCTATATCATCGACGAGGTCCACATGCTGTCGAAGGCCGCGTTCAACGGCCTGTTGAAGACGCTCGAGGAACCGCCGCCGCACGTCAAGTTCATCTTCGCCACGACCGAGGTCAACAAGCTGCCGGTCACCGTGTTGTCGCGCTGCCAGCGTTTCGACCTGCGGCGGATCACGGTCGACATGCTCGAAACCCATTTCGCCGAGATCGTCGCCAAGGAGGCGTGTACCGCCGAGGGCGAAGCGCTGCACCTGATCGCGGTCGCCGCCGAGGGATCGGTGCGCGACGGCCTGTCGATCCTCGACCAGGCGATCTCGCACGCCGATCTCGACGGCGACGGCAAGGTCACGGCGGCGCAGGTGCGCGCGATGCTCGGCCTGTCGGATCGCGGCGCGGTGCGTCGCCTGTTCGGCCATATGATCGCGGGCGAGACGCGCGACATGCTCGGCGGGCTGGCGGAACATTACGCGCTCGGCGCCGAACCGCTCGCGATCGTGCGCGGCCTGCTCGATCTCACCCACCAGGTTACGCTGACCAAGGTCGGCCGCAGCGTCGATCCCGGCCTGCCCGAAACCGATCGCGCCGCAGTCACCGACTGGGCGGGCAGGCTCGGCTATGCGACGTTGCATCGCCTGTGGCAGCTGCTGCTCAAGGCGCATGACGAGGTCGCCCGGGCGGCCATGCCGCTCGAGGCGCTCGAAATGGCGGCGCTCAGAATCTGCTATGCGGCGACGATGCCCGATCCGGGCAAGCTTGCCCAAGGCCTGGCGCAGGCCTCGACCGCGCCCGTTGGCGAGCCCCCGACTGTTACGCCCGATGCCGTCCCGGCGACGGTAGCGAGCGCCGATGCGCCGGATCGAGCGGCGTCTGCGCCACCCGTCGCCAAGCCCGATGCGGTGCCTGCCAACGACGCGCAAGCGCCGGAAAACGAGGCCGCCGACGTGCCCGGCCTCACCGATATCGTCGAACTGCTGTGGCGCGCGGGGCAGGGGCGGCTGGCGCAACAGGCACACGATTTCGTCCGCCCGATCGCGATCGCGGCCGACGGCATGACGATCGCCGGCAGCGAGCGCGCCGACGACGCGCTGTGCCGCGCGCTCGCCGAGGCGCTGAGCAAGGCGATGGGGCGTCGCTGGACCGTTGCGATCGGCGACGCGCCGGGCGAACCGTCGCTGCTCGAACGCGAGCAGGCCGCGGCGGCGCGCAAACAGGCCGAGATCATGGAGATACCCGTGGTCAAGGCCGCGTTCGACCATTTTCCCGGCGCGAGGCTTCTTACGCCCCAACCCGCATCCGACAGAAAGGCCGCATCATGAAATCGATGGAAGAAATGCTCAAAGCCGCGCAGGACGCCGCGCAACGCATCCAGGAACAGATGGGCGAGGCCCAGGGCAAGCTCGACAAGATCGAGGTCGAAGGCGTCGCCGGCGGCGGGCTGGTCAAGATTCGCGCGACCGCCAAGGGGCGAATCCTGGGCGTCGCGATCGACGACAGCCTGATCGTGGTCGAGGAAAAGCAGATGCTCGAGGACCTGATCGCCGCCGCCTATAACGATGCCCGGACCAAGGCCGATGCCGCCTCGAACGAGGAAATGGGGCGCGCGACGCAAGGCATGGCGCTCCCGCCCGGGTTCAAGATGCCGTTCTGACCGCGCGTCCGGGGTCAAATTGTTAAATGGCGTCTGCTAGGGCGCGATCGCTGGACGCGGCATTTATGGCGGCGGCATTGAACGCAGCTGAAACCGCCCACATATAGCAGCCAAGCGCCGCGCTTTGCGGCACATCTTGCCGGAGTATCCATGACCGAGACGTTTCCCCTTCTGCCGCTGCGCGACATCGTCATCTTCCCGCAGATGATCGTACCGTTGTTCGTCGGTCGCGATGCTTCGGTCGTCGCGCTCGAACGCGCGATGGAGAACGACAAACAGATTTTCCTCGTCGCGCAGCTCGACCCCGCCGAAGACGAACCCGGCCGCGACGACATGTACGATCTCGGCGTCGTCGCGACGGTGCTGCAGATGCTCAAGCTGCCCGACGGCACCGTACGCGTGCTGGTCGAAGGCAAGCAGCGCGCGACGCTGACGGCGCTGGTCGACGAGGACGGCTACCAGGCGGGCGAGATCGAGCGGCTCGACGAGGTCGAGCTCGACAGCGTCGAGGGCAAGGCGTTGATGCGGACCGTTACCGAACAGTTCGAAACCTACGCCAAGCTCAACAAGAAGCTGCCGAGCGAAACCGCGGTCCAGCTGTCCGAGGTCGACGATCCGGCCAAGCTCGCCGATGCCGTTGCCGCCAATATCTCGGTCAAGGTCGCCGACAAGCAGGCGATCCTGACTGAGGCCGATCCGATGAAGCGTCTCGAAATGGTGTTCGCCTTCATGGAAGGCGAGCTCGGCGTGCTCAACGTCGAGAAGAAGATCCGCGGCCGCGTCAAGCGCCAGATGGAAAAGACGCAACGCGAATATTACCTCAACGAACAGCTCAAGGCGATCCAGCGCGAGCTCGGCAACGAAAGCGGCGAGGACGGCGACGAGCTGGCCGAGCTGCAGGCCAAGATCGACAAGCTCAAACTGTCGAAGGAAGCCAAGGCCAAAGCGCTCGGCGAACTCAAGAAACTGCGCGCGATGGCGCCGATGTCGGCCGAAGCGACCGTCGTGCGCAATTATCTCGACGTCCTGCTCGGTCTGCCCTGGGGCAAGAAATCGAAGCTCAAAAAGGATATCGCGGTCGCCCAGAAGGTGCTCGACGACGACCATTACGCGCTTGAAAAGGTCAAGGAACGGATCGTCGAATATCTCGCGGTCCAGGCGCGCACCAACAAGCTCAAGGGCCCGATCCTGTGCCTCGTCGGCCCGCCCGGCGTCGGCAAGACCAGCCTTGGCCGCAGCATCGCCAAGGCGACGGGCCGCGAATTCGTTCGCCAGTCGCTTGGCGGCGTGCGCGACGAAGCCGAAATCCGCGGCCATCGCCGCACCTATATCGGCTCGCTGCCGGGCAAGATCGTGTCGAATCTCAAAAAGGCCGGCACCTCGAATCCGTTGTTCCTGCTCGACGAGATCGACAAGCTTGGCGCCGATTTCCGCGGCGATCCGGCTTCGGCGCTGCTCGAGGTGCTCGATCCCGAACAGAACGGCAAGTTCCAGGACCATTATCTCGAGATCGATCTCGACCTCAGCGATGTCATGTTCGTCACGACCGCCAATACGCTCAACCTGCCGCAGCCGTTGCTCGACCGCATGGAGATCATCCGTCTCGAGGGCTATACCGAGGATGAAAAGGTCGAAATCGCGCAGCGCCACCTGATCGCCAAGCAGATCGAAATGCACGGCCTCAAGGACGACGAGTTCGAACTGACCGAATCGGGCCTGCGCGACCTGATCCGCTATTACACCCGCGAAGCCGGCGTCCGCACGCTCGAGCGCGAGATCGCGCGGCTGGCGCGCAAGGCGCTGCGTCGGATCCTCGAGGGCACGATCGAAAACGTCAGCATTACCTCCGACAATCTCGCCGACTTTATCGGCGTGCGCAAATATCGCCACGGCGTCAGCGACAAGGAAGACCAGATCGGCGCGGTCACCGGGCTCGCCTGGACCGAGGTCGGCGGCGAGCTGCTGACAATCGAGGCGGTCACCGTTCCGGGGCGCGGCCAGGTCAAGACGACCGGCAAGCTCGGCGAGGTGATGACCGAGTCGGTGCAGGCGGCGATGAGCTTCGTCAAGGCGCGCGCGCCCTCCTACGGCATCCGGCCGAGCCTGTTCGCGCGCAAGGACATCCATATCCACCTGCCCGAAGGCGCCGTCCCCAAGGACGGACCATCGGCCGGCGTCGGCATCGTCACTGCGATGATATCGACGATCACCGGGATCGCGGTGCGCAAGGACGTCGCCATGACCGGCGAAGTCACGCTGCGCGGCCATGTCCTGCCGATCGGCGGGCTCAAGGAAAAGCTGCTCGCGGCCCTCCGCGGCGGCATAACAACCGTCATTATCCCCTTGGAAAACGAGAAGGATCTGGCTGAAATCCCGCAATCGATCCGCGCCAATCTGGAGATCCTGACGGCCGAACATGTCGATGAGGTGCTCAAGGTCGCGCTGACCTCGCCGATCGAGCCGATCGAATGGACCGAAGCCGACGAACTGGCCACGCAGCCGCTTCCGCACCCGGCAAGCGACGCGCAATCGGGGCTGCGCCACTGAGCCGCCGGCGTGTCGCCTAGGTTTCATTTTGCGACGGATTTGACGGCGATTTTCGCGGTTTTTTACCGCTTTTGCTTTGACATCGGCGTGGAATCGGGCCTTATTGCGCCCACCACGCCATGAGTCTGGTAAGTCATAAACTCTCACGACAGGGGATTCCCAAGGCATGAACAAGCAGGATCTTATTTCATCGGTTGCCGACGGCAGCGGTCTCAGCAAGAGCGATGCAGGTCGCGCGGTCGAAGCCGTGTTCGACAGCATCACCAGCGAACTGAAGAGCGGCGGCGACGTTCGTCTCGTCGGCTTCGGGACGTTTTCGACGTCGCAGCGCAAGGCTTCGACCGGACGCAATCCGCGCACCGGCGAAACCATGCAGATCAAGGCGTCGACCCAGCCCAAGTTCAAGGCCGGCAAGGGCCTCAAGGACGCGGTCAACTGATCGCCCGCCGCGCGCGGCAACGCGCCGGCGATTTCGGGCCTGGCCCGGCGGACAAGGCGGCGCGGCAACGCGCCGCCTTTTCGTTTGCCGCGAGCGCGCGGCGCCGATCGCGCCTTGGCCGACATCGGCGATTGCGTTTCGCAGCGGGCTTGCATAGGAAGCGCGACCTGACCGGATGGATACGATCCGTCGGGGCGCGTAGCTCAGTGGTAGAGCACACCCTTCACACGGGTGGGGTCGCAGGTTCAATCCCTGCCGCGCCCACCACGTCCCCCGCGACCCGCGCACCGATTTCTCCCGACGCTCGTCGCCGACTGTCGCGTTGTTGACAGGCGCATTCATAACTCATTCAATGCGCGCGGGTAAAAGGGGGCCATGGCAAAAGGCAATCATCCTCGATCGATACGATTCGCCGCGGCTTCGCTGACGTTGACGATGGCGCTATCGCTTGCCGTGCCGACCGCCGCCCAGGTCAGCCGCAGCGATCTGTCGCCCGTCCGCGAGGCGATGGAGAGCGGCGAGGTGATGCCGCTCGGCGCGATCATCCAGGCGGTCCGCAATACCGCCCCCTATGACGACATGCAGTTTCTCGGCGTCGTCGGCCTCGATCCGATCAACCTGCGCTACAAGCTCAAATTTCTCGACGGCAACCGCGTCGTCTATGTCTATGTCGATGCGCGCACCGGCCGTATTCTGGGGCGGTCGCGCTGAGCCTTGCCGATCGCGGCGCGGCGGGCTTTACATGGCCGGCGCAACCCCTAGATGATTGATCACCGCCGGACCCGATCGGGGCCGGCCCATGAGGAGATGGACCAGCCATGCGCATTCTGATCGTCGAGGACGAACCCACGCTCGGGCCGCAGCTCAAATCGACGCTCGAATCCGCCGGCTATGCGGTCGATCTCGCAACCGACGGCGAGGACGGCCACTTCCTCGGATCGACCGAAAACTACGACGCCGCCATCCTCGACCTCGGCCTGCCGATCGTCGACGGGCTCACCGTGCTCGACCGCTGGCGCAAGGAAGACCGCAAGTTCCCCGTCCTCGTCCTGACCGCGCGCGACAGCTGGTCGGACAAGGTCGCGGGCCTCGACGCCGGCGCCGACGACTATCTCGCCAAGCCGTTCCAGACCGAGGAGCTGATCGCGCGGCTGCGCGCGCTCATTCGCCGCTCGTCGGGCAATGCGTCGAGCGAGCTCGAGGCCGGCGACGTCCGCCTCGACACGCGCTCGGGCAAGGTCACGCTGGCGGGCGAATCGGTCAAGCTGACCGCGCAGGAATATAAGTTGCTCAGCTATCTGATGCATCACAAGGGCAAGGTGGTGTCGCGGACCGAGTTGATCGAACATATCTACGACCAGGATTTCGACCGCGATTCGAACACGATCGAGGTGTTCGTCACGCGCATCCGCAAGAAGCTCGGCGCCGAGACCATCACCACCATTCGCGGGCTGGGCTATAGCCTCGAAGACCCCGAAAACATCGACAACTAAGGGCGCGCGCATGACCGATGCGCCCAGCGAGAAGCCGGCGATGCCGGTGCCGGCACCGCCCGAGCGCCGCACGACGGGATCGCTCGGCCGCCGCATGATCGGGGTCGCCTCGCTGTGGATCCTCATCCTGCTGATCGGCGGCGGGGCCGCGCTCGACCGCGTGCTGACCAATGCGGTCACCAACAATTTCGATTCGAGCCTCGAATACGTCCTCTACGCGATGATCCGCACCGCCGAGATCGACCCGACCGGCGAGGTGCGCTTCGTCGAACCGCTCGGCGACCAGCGTTTCCTCGAACCCTATAGCGGCATGTACTGGCAGATCAGCGGGCGCGGCCACGAACCGTTCCCCTCGCGCTCTTTATGGGATCGCCAGCTCGATTTCGATCGTCCGACCAAGGACGACGAGGTTCATATCTTCGACAGCACCGAATTCAGCGGCGAGCTGCTGCGCGTCGCCGAACGCGACGTCGTCCTGCCGGGGTCGGACGTGCGCTGGCGGTTCCAGGTCGCGCAGGATCGCAAGTCGCTCGACGAGCAGATCCGCACGCTGCGCCGGACGCTGGTGCGCAGTTTCGCGATCCTCGGCATCGGCCTCATCATCATGGCCGCGCTGCAGACGCTTTACGGCCTGTGGCCGCTGCGGCGCATCCAGTCGTCGATCGCGCAGATGCGGCGCGGCACGCGCAATCGCGTCACCGTGCCGCTGCCCAACGAGGTCATGCCGATGGTCGACGAACTCAACGCGCTGCTCGCGCATAACGAGCTGCAGGCGGAGGAAGCGCGGCGCCACGCCGGCAACCTCGCGCACGCGCTCAAGACGCCGCTGACCGTCGTCACCAATGCGGCCGCGAGCAATGCCCCCGACATCAACGAGACCGTGATGCGCGAGGCATCGACGATGCGCCGCCATATCGACCACCACCTCGCCCGCGCGCGCGCGGTCGGTCGCCGCGTGTCGGGACAGAGCCGGGCGGTCGCGGCGCAGAGCGTCGATGCGGTGCTGCGCGCGGTCGGGCGCCTGTATCCCGACGTGCGCCTCGACAGCGACGGCCCGCGCGATGTCGCGGTCCAGGTCGAACGCCAGGATCTCGACGAGATGCTCGGCAACGTCATCGAGAATGCGGCCAAATACGGGGGCGGCAGCGTCTTCGTGACGACCCGGGTCGAGGCCGGCTTCGTCGAGATCGTGACCGAGGACGACGGCCAGGGGATCGCACCGGCCGATCGCATCCGGCTGTTCGACCGCGGCGCGCGGCTCGATACCGAAAAGCCGGGCACCGGCCTCGGCCTCGCGATCGTGCGCGACGTCGCGCAGATCTACGGCGGCAGCGTGACGCTCGAGGACAGCGAGGACCTGGGCGGCTTGCTCGTGCGGCTGCGCCTGCCGCTGGCGGTACAAGAAAGCGACGACTGATCCCGTGATTACGCTTTCGCCGCGCGCCGTGCTCGGCTAACGCGCTCGGGCAATGACCGCCGAGATCCACAGGCTGACTGGCGACCAACCGTCGCTCGATCCGATGCTTCGCCTCGTCGCGAACGATCTCAACGCGGTCAACGCGGTCATCCTCGAACGCATGCAGTCGCAAATCCCGCTGATACCGGAACTCGCGGGCCATCTCATTTCGGGCGGCGGCAAGCGGCTGCGGCCGATGATCACGCTCGCCGCCGCACGCCTGCTCGATTATCCCGGCAGCCGCCAGTTCAAGCTCGCCGCAGCGGTCGAGTTCATCCATACCGCGACGCTGCTCCACGACGACGTCGTCGACGGATCGGACATGCGCCGGGGCAAGCGAACCGCGAACATCATCTGGGGCAATCCGGCCAGCGTGCTGGTGGGCGACTTCCTGTTCAGCCGCGCGTTCGAGCTGATGGTCGAGGACGGCTCGCTCAAGGTGCTCAAGATTCTGTCGCACGCCTCGGCGGTGATCGCCGAGGGCGAGGTCGACCAGCTCACCGCGCAACGCCAGGTCTCGACCAGCGAGGAGAAATATCTCGCCATCATCGGCGCCAAGACCGCCGCCCTGTTCGCCGCCGCCGCGCGCATCGCCGCGGTCGTCGCGGAGCGCGAGGGCGAGGCGGAGGATGCGCTCGACGCTTATGGCCGCAACCTCGGCATCGCCTTTCAGCTGGTCGACGACGCGATCGATTACGTCTCCGACGAGGCGACGATGGGAAAGGATGTCGGCGACGATTTCCGCGACGGCAAGGTGACGCTGCCGGTCATTCTCGCGCACGCGCGCGGCAGCGAGCAAGAACGCGCGTTCTGGCACGCGGCGATGATGGGGCACCGCATTGCGGACGACGATCTCGCTTATGCCAAACAGCTGCTGCGCAGCCATGGCGCGATCGACGACACGCTCGACCAGGCGCGCCATTACGGCCAGCGCGCGATCGATTCGCTGGGGATCTTTCCCGCTGGCGCGGCCAAGTCGGCGCTCGTCGAAGCCGCCGAGTTCGCGGTCGCGCGCGCCTATTGAGCGCTAAACGGGCACGCCCGTCGCTCGACGCTTCGCTTTAATCCCCAATTCCCGTATCGCCCGCGCGATGGAAGACAGCTCCACTCTCGATCAGGCAGCCATGCCGGCCCCCGCGCCCTGGCGCGCCGAGATGCGCGCGACGCTGGCGCTCGCCTGGCCGTTGATGCTCGGCAATCTTGCGCAGATGGCGATCAATACGACCGATGTCCTGATCCTCGGGCGGTATGACGTCGACGCGCTCGCCGCCGCCGCGCTCGGCGTCAACCTGTTCTGGGCATTCGGCATTTTCGGCATGGGCGTGGTCACCGCGTCGTCGCCGCTGATCGCGGCGACGCGCGGTCGCCGCGCCTATGCGGTCCGCGATGTCCGCCGAACCGTCCGCCAGGCGGGCTGGGTCGCCGTCTTCATCTGCCTGCCGATCTGGGCGATGCTGTGGCACAGCGACGCGATCCTGCGCCTTTTGGGACAGGAACCGGCGATGGTAGAGGGCGGCGCGCGCTTCATCCGCATCGCCATGTGGGGCGTGCTGCCGTTCCTGCTTCATCTCGTCCTGCGGCTCTACGTCACCGCGCTCGAACGCCCGATCTGGGGGCTGGTGGTGACCGCCGCCGGCGTCGCCTTCAACGCGCTCGCCTGCTGGGCGCTGGTGTTCGGTCGCCTCGGACTGCCCGAAATGGGTCTGGAGGGCGCCGCGATCGCCAACGCGCTTGCCAACCTGTTCCTGTTTCTCGGCATGGTCGCGGTGGTGCAGGGGGTGCGCCGCTTTCGTCGCTACCGCCTGTTCGGTCGCTTCTGGCGGTCCGACTGGCCGCGCTTTCGCGAGCTGCTGCGCGTCGGCGTTCCGATCGGAATGATGCTCGGCCTCGAAGTGACGATTTTCAATGCCGCGGTGTTCCTGATGGGGATGATCGACCGCGCCTCGCTCGCCGCGCACGCGATCGCAATCCAGGTCGCCGCGCTCGCCTTTCAGCTGCCGTTCGGGATATCGCAGGCGGCGACGGTGCGCGTCGGCCTGTTCTACGGTCGCCGCGACCGCGCCGGCATCGCCCGCGCCGGCTGGACCGCATTCGCCATCGGTCTCGCGATGGCGCTCGTCCTGTCGCTGGCGATGGCGCTGGGGGCCGAATCGATCGTCGGCGAGTTCCTCGGCGGTGCTCAGGCCGACCCGATCGTCTTCGGCCTGGCGCGCGATTTCCTGATGGTGGCGGCGGTGTTCCAGCTCGTCGACGCGACGCAGGCGATCGGCGCGGGTGTGCTGCGCGGATTGCAGGACACGCGCGTGCCGATGGTCATCGCGCTGTTCGGCTATTGGATCGTCGGCATCGGCGTCGCGGTGGGCCTGGCGTTCTACACGCCGCTCGCGGGCGTCGGGATCTGGATCGGCCTTGCCGCCGGTCTCGGCGTCGTCGCGGTGCTGCTCGTCGCACGCTGGATGGCGCGCGATTCGTTCGCACTGGTCCCCGGTTGATGGCCGACCTGCCGATCGTCGCGGCGCTGCCCGAGTTGATCGCGGTGCTCGCCGCGCGATCGAACGCGGTGCTCGTCGCGCCGCCCGGCGCGGGCAAGACCACGCTGGCGGCACCTGTCCTGCTCGATACGCCGTGGTGCGATGGCGAGGTCCTGCTGCTCAGTCCGCGGCGCCTTGCCGCGCGCGCCGCCGCCGAACGCATCGCCGAGCTGCGCGGATCGCGGCTGGGCGGCGAGATCGGCTATGCGACGCGGCTCGACAGCAAGCGCAGCGCCGACACGCGCCTGACCGTGATGACGCAGGGCATATTCCGCAACCGCATCATCGCCGATCCCGAACTGGCGGGGGTCAGCGCGGTGCTGTTCGACGAGGTCCACGAACGCAGCCTCGACGGCGATTTCGGCCTCGCGCTGGCGCTCGATACGCAGGCGGGGCTGCGTCCCGACCTGCGGCTGGTGGCCATGTCGGCAACGCTCGACGGTGCGCGGTTCGCCGCGCTGATGGCGGAAGCGGGACAGGGCGACGCGCCGGTGATCGAAAGCGCCGGCCGCAGCCACCCATTGGAGTTGCGATATGACGGCCGCACCGGCGACGACCCGATCGAGGATGCGATGGCGCGATCGATCCGCGCGGCGCTGCGCGGACACGACGGCGACATCCTGGCCTTCCTGCCCGGCGTGCGCGAGATCGAGCGTACCGCCGAACGCCTCGGCGGGCAGGGCGATGCGGTCAGCGTCATGCCGCTCCACGGCCAATGCGATCCCGCCGCGCAGCGCGCCGCGATCCGCCGCGACGCGCAGGGCCGCCGCAAGGTCGTGCTGGCGACGAGCATCGCCGAAACCAGCCTGACGATCGACGGCGTGCGCATCGTGATCGACAGCGGTCTTGCCCGGCGTCCGCGCTTCGACCGCGCCGCCGGCGTCGCGCGGCTCGCGACCGAAAAGGTCAGCCTGGCAGCGGCGACGCAGCGCGCGGGACGCGCCGCGCGACAGGCGCCGGGCGTTGCCATCCGCTTGTGGGAGGAGGCCGCGACCGCCGGCCTGCCACCCTATGATCCGCCCGAAATCCTCGAAAGCGACCTCGCCCCGCTGCTGCTCGATTGCGCCGCCGCCGGGATCGGCGATCCCGCCACGTTGCGCTGGATCGACGCGCCGCCGGCGGCGGGCGTCGCCGAGGCGCGCAAGCGGCTCGCCGCGATCGGCGCAATCGATGCGGGCGGGCGCATCACCGCGCACGGTCGGGCGATTGCCCGTTTGCCGCTGCCGCCGCCCGTCGCGCATATGGTGGTCGCAGCTTCCGCCGAGGGCGCGGGGCGGCTGGCGGCCGACATCGCCGTCCTGCTTGCCGAGCCGCGTCTCGGCGGGCGCGATCCCGATATCGAACGGCGGCTGCAGCGCTGGCGCGGCGATCGCGGCGCGCAGGCGCAGGCCGCGCGGCGGCTGGCGTCGCGCATCGCCGCGCTGGCCGGGACGCACGACGGCGGCGCAGTGCCGAGCCCCGCCGCGCTCGTCGCGATCGCCTATCCCGATCGCGTCGCCCGTCGCCGCAGCGACGACGGCACCCGCTGGGCGAGCGCCGGGGGCAGGGGCTTCACGCTACCCGCCGGCGATCCGCTCGGCGGTGCCGAATGGCTCGCGGTCGCCGATGTCCAGGGCAGCGCAGCGGGTGCGCGCATCGTCTCGGCGGCGCGGCTCGACGGCGACGATGTCGCGCGACTGCTCGACGGGGCGCAGAGCGTGGCCCGCGTCCGCTACGATCCGCGCAGCCAGCGCGTCGCCGCGGTGCGCGAGAAGCGTCTCGGCGCCATCCGGCTTTCGCGTGAGCCCGACACCGCGCCCGACGCCGACGCGATCGTGCGCGCGCTGCGCGACCACGTCGGCGCGGCGGGGCTCGACGTGCTGCCGTGGAACGAAGCCGGTCGCGCGCTTCGGGTCCGGGCACGCTTCGCGGGCGTCGAGGCGCTTGCCGACGCCACGCTGCTGGCGACGCTCGACGATTGGTTGCTGCCGGTGCTGAGCGGCAAGCGCCGCCTGCGCGATATCGATTCTGCAGCGTTGACCGGTGC
>JAACTG010000128.1:0-190 GCA_009993585.1 Sphingomonadales bacterium | reverse complement strand
GCCTCAAGCGTCTCGTGCTAGAGCCGACCACCTGGGAGCGCGTGCGTGGCATGGACATGATCTCCCGCATGATTGGTTCTTTGCTCATGAACAGAGAAGCCTCAACGCAGGCTCAAAAGCGCGATATGGAACTGGTCTACGCTCATTTTGAACGTCGCATTCATTGGCTAAGCACCCTGGCGGCCATTGC
>JAACTG010000089.1 GCA_009993585.1 Sphingomonadales bacterium | reverse complement strand
TTCGTCGGCATCTACGTCGCGTCGGCGTTCATGAACAACACGCCCGTCGTCGTCGTGATGATCCCGATCATCATCCGCCTGGCGGGCGCGATCAAGGTCAGCCCCAAGAAGCTGCTGATCCCGCTGTCGTACGTCTGCGTCCTCGGCGGCACGACGACATTGATCGGCACGTCGACCAACCTGCTCGTCGATTCGGTCGCGCGCGGCGCGGGCATGGAGGGTTTCGGCATCTTCTCGATTACGCCCTACGGCCTCGTCGCGGGCATTTCGGGGATGCTCGCGCTGATCTTCATCAGCCGCTGGCTGCTGCCCGGAGACAAGGATTCGGGGCCCGTCGTCGCCGACGAGAGCGCGGGCTTCCTGACCGAGGTGACGCTGACCAAGGACAGCGAACTGGCGGGCCGCAAGATCGCCGACCTGCCGCTGTTCAAGCGATCGAAGATCCAGGTCATCGCGCTCAAGCGCGGCGGCCGATTCCAGCGCACCGACATCGGCAAGGAAACGCTGGGCATGGGCGACCGCCTGGTGCTCCGCCTCGATGCGGCGGAACTGCTGACGCTCCGCCAGAACGAGGATTACGAGGTCGGGCTGACGGCGGGCGATGCCGATGTTCCGACCAATGCGGTAGGCCTCGTCGAGGCGACGATCGCGCCGTCGCACCCGAGTATTGGCCAACGTCTGATCGACATTCCCTTTCTCAGCAACTTGCGCGTGCGCATCCTGGGGGTGTCGCGCTTTCGCAAGGTGCCCGGACCCGACCTGCCCAATGCGCGCATCCATGCCGTCGATCGGCTGCTGATCACCGGCGCCGAACGCGACATTCGTCACCTCTACGGCAATCCCTATCTCTATTCGGTCGGCGAGACGCTGGTGCGCGAATTCCGCCGCGACCGCGCGCCGATCGCGATCGGCGCGCTTGCCGCGGTCGTCATCTTGTCGGCGCTCGGCATGCTGTCGATCGGCATCGCCGCGATCATCGCGGTCGGCGTCATCCTGCTGACGCGCTGCATCGATGCCGAGGAAGCGTGGACCTCGATCGAGGGCAATGTCCTGGTCCTCATCTTCGCGATGCTCGCGGTCGGCCTCGCGCTCGAAAAGGCGGGCAGCGTGTCGCTGATCGTCGATGCGCTGACGCCGATGCTGCGCGATGTCCCGGCCTGGGCGCTGGTCGCGGCGGTCTATATCCTGTCGGTGCTGCTGACCGAGATCGTCACCAACAATGCGGTCGCGATCGTCGTCACGCCGATCGTCATCAAGCTCGGCACCGACCTCGGCGTCGATCCCCGGCCGCTCGTCATCGCAGTCATGTTCGCCGCCTCGGCGAGCTTCGCGACCCCGATCGGATACCAGACCAACACGCTCGTCTATGCCGCCGGCGGCTATCGCTTCATCGACTTCTTTAAGGCGGGCATTCCGCTGACATTGTGCGTCGGCCTCGCCACCGTCATCGCGATCACCTTGCTGGGCTGAACGCCGCCCGCGCGAGCGGCGCTTGCCTGGCGCCAGGCGCTTGGCTAGCGTGCCGCCTTGGCCGCTTGGCGCCGCGAACTGCAGGGGGATGAGACGATGCTAGGCTGGTGGTTCCGGATTCCCCTGTGGCAACGCGTCGTCGGCGCGCTCATCCTCGGCATCGCCGCGGGCCTTTGGTGGGGTCCCGATGCCGAGCAGATCAAGTGGATCGGCGATTTCTTCATCCGCTCGATCAAGATGCTCGTGGTGCCGCTGATCTTCTTCAGCCTCGTCTCGGGCGTGGCCGCGATCGGCGACGTCAAGAAACTCGGCAAGATCGGCGGCCGCGCGCTGCTGCTGTTCGTCGTCACCGGCCAGATCGCGGTGTGGCTCGGGCTGCTGCTCGGCAGCGTGTTCAAACCCGGCCTCGGCATCGACACCTCGACGATCGAGATGGGCGAAACCCCCGCGCCGACGGTCACGAGCTGGACCGACATGATCCTCTCGATCGTGCCGCAAAGCCCGGTCCAGACGATGGCCGACGTCAACGTCCTGCCGCTGATCGTCTTCGCGCTGCTGATCGGCATCGGCATCCTGATGGCCAAGGAAGAGGGCGAGCCCGTCGCGAAGATCTTCGATTCGGGATCGGTCATCATGCAGAAGGTGACGATGATCGTCATGGAGCTGACCCCGTTCGGCGTCTTCGCGCTGATGGCATGGGTCGCGGGCAGCTTCGGCACCGATGCGCTGCTCAGCCTCGCACAGGTCGTCGGGCTCAACTATCTCGGCTGCCTGCTGATCATCTTCGTCATGTATTCGGCGATGATCAAGTTCCTCGCCAAGCTGCCGGTGATCGACTTTTTCCGCGGCATCGTCGACGCGATGGCGGTCAGTTACTCGACCGCATCGTCGAACGCGACGCTGCCGGTGACGATGCGCTGCACCCAGCGCAACCTCGGCGTATCGAAAAGCGTGTCGAGCTTCGTCGTCTCGCTCGGCGCGACGATCAACATGAACGGCACCGCGATGTACCTCGGCCTCGCGACGTTGTTCGGCGCGCAATTGTTCGGCGTCGACCTGTCATGGGGCGATTATTTCATGATCTCGCTCACCGCCACGCTGGGCGCGATCGGCGCGGCGGGAATTCCCGGCGCGGGGCTGATCATGATGGCGCTGGTGTTCGGCAGCGTCGGCGTGCCGCTCGAAACGATCGCCTTCATCGCCGGCATCGACCGGATCATGGACATGATGCGCACGACGACCAACGTCAGCGGCGACGCCGCGGTCGCGGTCACCGTCGCCGCGATGACCGGCGAAATCGATATCGAGGAAATGATATCGGCCGACGACGTCTGAACGTCGCCGGCCGATATTCGTCGCTTGAGCGCGGGCCTGGTCGCTTGAGCGCGGCTTAGTCGTCGCGCTTGGTCTCGCTGCGCTTCTTGCTTTCGACCCGCGCCGCTCCCCGCGCCGATCGGGCATCGTTCGAGCGCGCGACCGGAGGGGCTTCACGGACCTGCGGACGCGCGACCGGCGCCGGCGGGGCCGCGCGTTGCGGCTGCGGAGCGACCCGTTCGATCCTGCGATCGACGCGCCGTTCGCGCCTGTCGGCCCTGGCCACCGGCGCAGCCTGCGTCCGCTCGATCCGTTCGATCATCGGACGACGCGCCTCGGGGCCGCGGGTCCGATTGCCATCGGTCGCATCGCCCTGGCGGCGCTGCGTCCGCCGGACCGAATCGATGATCTGGTCGCCTACGCCGCCGGACTGCGCGCCGCGGCGATCGCCGCGCCGGCCGTCTCGATGGTCGTCGCGGTGGCCGTCGCGATTGCGCCAGCCGTCGCGGTCATGGCCGCCCGATCCGCCGCGATGCTGCCAGTTGTAGCCGGCGCGTCGGCCGCCCCAATAGCGCAGATAATTGCCGTAGAGCTGGCGACGCGCGCCGCGACGGTCGAACATATAGGTGCCGTAGCCGGGATAGTAATAATCGTTCCACCAGCCGCCGCCGAAGCCGATATTGACCGAAAAGCCGTTGCGATAATCGTCGCGGTCGTAGCAGTCGTAATCGGTATAATAATCGTAATAGCCGCCATAGGCGTCGTAACAGCGGTCGTTATAGGCATAGCCCGACGCGCCATAGCCATCGTCGTAATAGCCGTTGCTGCCGTAGCTGCCATAGCCGCCCATCGACATGCAGCCGCTCGCGCCCAGTGCGGTCAGGCTAGCGAGAGCGATCTTCCATCCAAATTGTTTCATCGTGTTTCACCCACATCGCCGGATTCCGCCCGATTGCGGCCAGCCACCCTCTGGTGCTTCCCAGGCGACTCCGGCAGTTTGTCTCTCCTATTGCACGCTTCCACTTGAATTTCAGGTGAATAGGCGACTTACTTGCATCAGTGTCAGTAAAGCGGTATCGCGTGGCAAAAGATAGCCGGGAGACGAACCGATGACCGCCCATGCCGCACTGCTGCGCGAAAATCCGCACTGGAAGCCCTGGCCCGCGGGCAGCACGCTCGACCACATTCCCGGCGAGGACGGCTGGCCGGTCGTCGGCGTGACGCTGCGCCAGCTCAAGGATCCGGCCAGGTTCAGCCGCGAGATGGTCGCCAAGCACGGCAAGGTCTATCGCGTGAACAGCTTCGGCAATCGCCAGGTCGCGCTCGTCGGGGCCGAGGCGAACGAGCTCGTCCTGTTCGATCGCGGCAAGATCTTCAGCTCCGAACAGGGCTGGGGTCCCGTGCTCTACCGCGTCTTTCCGCGCGGGCTGATGCTGATGGATTTCGACCATCATCGCATGGACAGGAAGACGCTGTCGGTCGCGTTCAAGCCCGAACCGATGCGCAAATACGCCGAAAGCCTGAACGCGGGCATCGCGCCGCGCATCGCGCAATGGAGCGGCCGGACGCTCAAATTCTATCCGGCGATCAAGCAGCTGACGCTCGATCTCGCCGCGACCAGCTTTCTCGGCATCCCGCTCGGCCCCGAGGCGGAAAAGATCAACCAGGCGTTCGTCGACGAAGTGCGCGCCTCGATCGGCATCGTGCGATCGCCGCTGCCGTTCACCGCGATGGGCCGCGGCGTCGCCGCGCGCGACTATCTCGTCGATTATTTCAGCCGCCAGGTCCCCGCGCGGCGCGAATCGGACGGCGACGACATCTTCACCCAGATCTGCCAGGCGCGCGACGAAAACGGCGACTTGCTGTCGGTCGAGGCAATCGTCGACCACATGAACTTCCTGATGATGGCGGCGCACGACACGATCACCAGCTCGATCACCTCGACGGTGATGCTGCTCGCGCAGAATCCCGAATGGCAGCAGCGGCTGCGCGAGGAGATGCTGGGCGTCGCCGGCGCGGGCGAACAGATCACGCACAATGCGCTCGGCGAGCTGACGCTGACCGAATATGCCTTCAAGGAGGCGCTGCGGCTGATCCCGCCGGTGCCCGCGATCCCGCGTCGCGCGCTCGCAGATTTCGAATTCCAGGGCTACAGGATCCCGGCGGGCACGCAGCTCGGCATCAACCCGGCCTTCACCCATCACATGGAGGAATATTGGCCCGAGCCCGAAAAGTTCGATCCGATGCGCTTCGAACCCGAGCAGGTCCGCGGTCGCCACAAATATGCCTGGGTGCCGTTCGGCGGCGGCGCGCACATGTGCCTCGGCCTGCACTTCGCCTATATGCAGGCGAAGATATTCCTCCATCACCTGCTGACCACGCACCAGATCGAGATCGCGCCGGGCTACAAACCCGACTGGCATCTGTGGCCGATCCCGCGCCCCAAGGACGGGCTGACGGTGACCTTCAGGCCGCTCTAATGGCGGCGGCCGGCGATTGGTTGCAAATGTAAATATTGACAGGCGCCCGGCGAGCCGCTCGATTGGCCGCATGACGACGGCCGCGCCTGCATCCGCCCTTCAGGGTCTCTCCCCCGCCTCGGCAAAGCGGGGCGCGTGCGCGCGCTATGCCTATCGCTCCACTTATCGCCGCCGGGCGGTTTTCGACTAGCGCGCGTCGCCCGACACGCGGTCTTTCGAAACCCCGCCCGGACATCCCGGCGGGGTTTTTCTTTGTGGCCAAGGAATTCCCGACATGGATATGCAAACAACGACGATCAAGGAGCTGCACGGCCTCGCCGCGTCGCCGCTGCCGCCGCCCGAGGCCGCGCCCGACTGGACGGTGCCGCAGCGTTGGGAGCGATTTACCGCCGCCGACCACGCGGTCTGGGACCTGCTCTTCGCCCGTCAGGTGGAGCTGCTGCAGGGGCGCGCGGTGTCGGCCTTTCACGACTGCCTCGATATCCTCAGCCTGTCGCGTCCTGGGGTGCCCAATTTCGCCGAGCTCAACGCGGCGCTGATCGCGCGCACCGGCTGGCGCGTCGTCGCCGTCCCCGGCCTGATTCCCGACGACATCTTCTACGCGCACCTGGCGAAACGCCAGTTTCCCGCGGGCAATTTCATCCGCAGCGCCGACGCGCTCGATTATCTCGAGGAGCCAGACGTGTTCCACGACGTCTTCGGCCACGTCCCGCTGCTCGCCGATCCCGCCTTCGCCGATTTCATCGAGACGCTCGGGCATATCGGCCTCGCCGCGCTCGCCAGCGGCGATCTCGCAGCGGTCGCGCATCTCTACTGGCGCACCGTCGAATTCGGCCTGGCGCGCGAGGACGGCGAACTGCGCATCTATGGCGCGGGCATCTTGTCGAGCTTCGGCGAGACGCGCTTCGCGCTCGAAAGCCCCGAACCGCAGCGGATCGATTTCGACCTCGAAGCGGCGATGACGACGCCGTACCGGTCGGACCGCTTCCAGGACCGCTATTTCGTCCTCGATCGCTTCGAGGACGTGCTCAAGCTGGCGGATCGGAAGCGGTGGGCCCACTAGGGAGATGGCGGCTCACCTTCCTGTCGAGCAGATCGACCAGAACAGGATCCATGAATTCGTAATCGTCGGGAATATTAAGACAGATCATTCGCTTGCCGTTCATCTGGCGACGAAAACGATCCTGCATCTTGGTTCGGTGCACAGGCTCCATAACGAATATCAGGTCGGCCCAAGCGATCAGCTCGTCCGATAATGGATTGTCGGCACCGCGATTGGTGCCGGCCGACGTGACCTCGATATCGCTGCGGGTAGAAAAAACCTGCTCTGCCGTGGGGCTGCGCAACCGATTCTGACTGCAGACGAACAGGACTCTGATCACACCGTGAAGCTTTCCCCGCAGCCGCAGGCGCCCGTGGCATTGGGGTTGGCGAAGGTGAAGCCGGCGGCGAAATCGTCCTCGACCCAGTCCATCACCGACCCGATCAGATAGAGCACCGATCCGCCATCGACGTAGAATGTGCCGCCGGGGGTCTCGATCTTCTCGTCGAAGGCGAGTTCTTCGGTGACGTAATCGACCGAGTAGGCAAGGCCCGAACAGCCGCGCCGCGGGGTCGAGAGCTTGACCCCGATCGCGTCGCCCGGCGCGCGCGCCATCAGGTCGGCGATGCGCGCCTCGGCCGCGGGCGTCAGCGTGATCGCCGCGGGACGGGGGCGGGCCGTCGTCTTGGTCTGGGGATCTGCTTTACTCATAATTCAAAATCCGTTCGGGCTGAGCCTGTCGAAGCCCTGCCCTTCCTCTTAAGAAACCCAACCCTTCGACAAGCTCAGGGTGAGCGGGATTAGCTGTCAGCCTTCAAACCATCATAACATGCCCAGTTCGAGCTTGGCCTCGTCGCTCATCTTCTGCGGGTCCCAAGGCGGGTCCCAGACGAGTTCGACATCGGCGATGCCGACGCCGGGCACCGCGCCGACGCGCAGCTCGACCTCGGCGGGCATCGACTCGGCGACCGGGCAATGCGGCGTCGTCAGCGTCATCTTGACCGTCGCGTGACCGTCATCGGTCACCGATACGTCGTAGATCAGGCCGAGATCGTAGATGTTGACCGGGATTTCGGGGTCGTAGATTTCCTTGATCGCCTCGACGATCGCCGCCTGCAGGTCGCTGCCGGGTTCGGCCGCCGACGGCTCGGGCGGCTTGGCCGAGAGGAATCCTTCGAGATAGTCGCGCTTGCGCTCGAACGTCTCGCGCACGCCGCCCTCGCTCATCTGCTCGGCCTCGTGCGGCGACGGCGCCATGATCGGGGCGCGCGCCGGGGCGACGCCTGCGTCCTCGACCTTCGCGCGCTGCGGCTTGGCGACCGCATCGACGGTCTCGGTTTCGATCTTGCGTTCGTGGTTCATCCGAAAATCTTCCTGACGCGTGTCACGCCGCGCACCAGCGCGGCGACATCGCTTTCGTCGTTATACACCCCAAAGCTGGCGCGGACGGTCGACGGGATATCGAGATAGTCCATCAATGGCTGGGCGCAATGGTGGCCGGCGCGCACCGCGACGCCCTCTTCGTCGATGATCGTCGCGACATCGTGCGGATGGACGCCGTCGATCAGGAAGCTGACGATGCCGGCGCTGTCGGCGGGGCCGAGCAGGCGGACCGAATTGATCGCGCCCAGCGCGTCGCGCGCCTTGGTGGTGAGATCGCATTCGTGAGCGTGGATCGCGTCGAGGCCGAGGGCGTCGACATAATCGATCGCGGCGTGGAGGCCGAGCGCCTCGACGATCGCGGGCGTGCCCGCCTCGAAGCGCGCCGGCGGCGGCATATAGGTCGCGCCTTCGAAAGTGACGCGGTCGATCATCGACCCGCCGCCCTGCCATGGCGGCATCGCGTCGAGCGTGTCGTAGGCCGCCCACAGCGCGCCGATGCCCGTCGGGCCGTAGAGC
>JAACTG010000156.1 GCA_009993585.1 Sphingomonadales bacterium | reverse complement strand
AACCGGCCGCGCGGCCGGGGTGGATGCGCACGATGTTGAGCGCTTCGCAGACGTAGATGTTGCCGAGTCCTGCGACGATTCGCTGGTCGAGCAGCAGCGGCTTGATCGGCGCCTTTCGCCCCGCCAGCGCGCCTATGAGCGCCGCCGGGCCGAACGCGTCGGACAGGGGCTCGGGGCCAAGACCGACAAAGCCGGCAAAATTCGCCTCGGGATCGCCGTCGACGAGATCGACCGAACCGAATCGGCGCGGGTCGTTGAGCGCGACCCGCCGCCCCTCGCCCGTCGTCAGGACGAGATGGTCGTGCTTTTCGAGCGTTTCGGGATCGACTCGCCAGCGCCCCGACATGCCGAGATGAAAGATCATCGTCGCGTCGCGGTCGGTGTGGATCAGCCCGTATTTGGCGCGCCGCGACAGGCCGTTAACATGCGCGCCGGTCAGTCGCTGGACGAGGCCCTGCGGAAATGCGCGGCGCAGCCCCTCGCGGTGGAGCTCGATCCGCGCGAGGCGCTGGCCTTCGAGCACGGGGGTCAGGCCGCGGACGGTGGTTTCGACTTCGGGAAGCTCGGGCATGGCGGATCAGATGTGCGCGCCGCGCGCGACTTGCAACCATGGCCTTTGCGCGCGCCGCGCCAGCGGCTAAGGCGCATCGCATGACCGACACCGTATCCTTTGGCTATCAAGAGGTCGCGCCCGACGAAAAGACGCGTCGCGTCGGCGGCGTGTTTTCCAATGTCGCGCGCCGCTACGACGTGATGAACGACGCGATGTCGGGCGGCATGCACCGATTGTGGAAGAACCGCTTCGTCCGCCGCGTCAAACCGCGCCAAGGCGAGGAGATTCTAGACATGGCCGGCGGCACCGGCGACATCGCCTTCCGCATGGCCGATCTCGGCGCCAGCGTCACCGTCGCCGACATCAACCCCGACATGCTCGCCGTCGGCATGGAGCGCGCTGCGGCGCAGTCGCAAACCGGCCTCGTGTGGACCGAGCAGAATGCCGAGACGCTGAGCTTCGAGAACGCGATGTTCGACGCCTATACGATCGCCTTCGGCATCCGCAACGTCACCGACATCCCCGCCGCGCTCGCCGAGGCGCACCGCGTCCTGCGCTATGGCGGGCGGTTCTTCTGCCTCGAATTCTCGACCACCCTGTGGCCCGGCTTCGGCGAGGTCTACGACGCCTATTCGCACAAATTGGTCCCGCAGCTCGGCAAGTGGATTGCCGACGACGAGGACAGCTATCGCTATCTCGTCGAATCGATCCGGCGCTTCCCCGACATGGCGCGCTTCGAGGCGATGATCGCCGAGGCGGGCTTCGTCCGGACCAAAACCGAGCCGATGCTCGGCGGGCTGGTCGCGATCCACAGCGGCTGGAAGGTCTGAGCGAACTTAATGGCACGGCCCAGAACCCATCTCTGGCGGCTCCTCAAATGGGGTCGCACGCTCGCCCGCCACGGCGCGCTGCGCGGGATCGAGCGCGATCCGCTGACCCCGCCGCCGGTCGCCCGGCTGATCCGCATCGCGCGCTTCGGCACGATCCAGCCACGCGAGCCCGATTACGCCGCCGCCTTCCAGGCGATCGGTCCCGCCGCGATCAAGCTCGGCCAGACGCTCGCGACGCGCCCCGACCTTGTCGGCGAGGTCGCCGCGCAAAACCTGCTGACGCTGCAGGACAGCCTGCCGCCGCTGCCCTATTCCGACATCGAGCCGCAGATCGAACGCGGCCTC
>JAACTG010000088.1 GCA_009993585.1 Sphingomonadales bacterium | reverse complement strand
CTGGGACAAGCGCATGGCGCGCGGCCGGATCGACCCCGATGCGACGATCGACCTTCACGGCCTGACGCTCGACCAGGCGTGGCGGCGGCTCGATTTCGCGCTCGAGGAAGCGATCGCGATCGGCACGCGCGTGTTGCTCGTGATCACCGGCAAGGCGCCGCGCGATCCCTCGGCGGGGCGCGTCTCGGCCGACCGCGACCGTGCGCGCGGCATGATCCGCGCCACGCTCGACGACTGGATCGGCGCATCGCGGCATCGAGCGGCGATCGCGGCGGTTCGCGGCGCGCATCCGCGCCATGGCGGCACCGGCGCGGTCTATGTCGTGCTCAGGCGAAGGCGCGGGTAAGCATCGCCTCGTAGATGTCGGTCAGCGCTTCGAGATCGGCGACCGCGACCGCCTCGTCGAGCTTGTGCATCGTCGCGTTGATCAGGCCGAATTCGACGACCGGGCACAAGGCGGAGAGGAAGCGCGCGTCGGATGTGCCGCCGCTGGTCGATGCTTCGGGGCGGATGCCGGTGACCGATGCGACCGCATCCTGGACGAGGCTCGACAGTTCGCCCGGCGGCGTCAGGAAGGCCTCGCCCGAAACGACCGCCTTGAGCGTGCCGCCGTGTTTTTCCGCGATGGCGCGCAGCCGATCGGCGATTTCGGCGCCCTTGTGGAGGTCGTTGAAGCGGCACGACAGCCGCGCCGAGGCCGATTTGGGGATGACGTTGTGCGCCGGATTGCCGACCGCGATGTCGGTCGTTTCGATGTTGCTCGGCTGGAACCAGTCGGTGCCCCGGTCGAGTTCGATCGCCGCGATTTCGTTCAGGATCGTCACCAGCTTCGCGATCGGATTGTCGGCAAGGTGCGGATAGGCGACATGGCCCTGCGTGCCGTCGACCCGGATCCACATGTTGACCGAGCCGCGCCGACCGATCTTCATCGTGTCGCCGAGCCGGTCGACCGAGGTCGGTTCGCCGACGAGGATCATTTCGGGCGCGCAGCCGCTGGCCGCCATGTGCCGCATCAGCGCGCGCGTGCCGTGGATCGCCGCGCCTTCCTCGTCGCCGGTGATGATCAGGCTGAGCATGCCGGCATCGGCGGGGACGCGCTGCGCGGCGGCGATGAAACAGGCGATCGCGCCCTTCATGTCGACCGCGCCGCGCCCGTACAGCAGGTCGCCGCGGATCTCGGGGGCGAAGGCGCCGCTATGCCAGCCCTCGCCGGGCGGGACGACGTCGAGATGGCCGGCAAAGCCGAAATGGCGCCCGCCGTCGCCGCCGATCGGGGCGCGCGTGGCGAGCAGGTTTTCGACCGGGCCGCCGTTTTCGGGATCGGGATCGTCGCCGCCGTCGATGAAGCGGGTGACGGCAAACCCCGCCGCGCTCAGCATCGGTTCGATCGCGTCGAACACCGCGCCGGTCGCGGGGGTGACGCTTTCGGCGGCGATCAGCCGGGTGGCGAGGTCGATCGGGTCGGCGGGCGCGGTCGGATTCATAAAATTCTCGTCATGCTGAGGGTATTTCACACGGTGCGATGTGCATTCCAGCATCGATAGACGCTGTTGCGGCGGTGGTGCGCAGGGGTATGAGCATATCGACCCTGAGACAAGTTCAGGGCGACGAGAGGGGAGACGCCATGCCCAGAATCGATCTCGACGCGATTCCGCAGACCAACGCCACCGGTTATCCGCCGCCGTTCGACGAACCGGTCGCGGGGCGCTGGTACCGCCGGCTCGCGCCGGTCGCGGGGCTGAGCGAAATCGGCGCCAGCCACGTCGTCCTCAAACCCGGCGCCTGGTCGTCGCAGCGCCACTGGCACGAGGGCGAGGACGAGATGGTGGTGATGATCGCGGGCGAGGCGGTACTCGTCGAGGACGACGGCGAGACGATTCTGCGCGCGGGCGATATCGCCGCCTGGCCGAAGGGTGATCCCAATGGCCACCACCTGATCAATCGCAGCGACGCCGATTGCGTCTTTGTCGCGATCGGCGCGGGCGCGGGCGAGGACAGCGGCAGCTATTCTGACATCGACATGCGCTTTACCCGCGACGGGTACGAGCACAAGGACGGCACGCCCTATCCGGCGAAGCGGATCGCGTGACCGGTCCCGACTGGATCGGCTTCGCGCTCGCCGTCCTGCTGATCGAACTGACGCCGGGCCCCAACATGGCGTGGCTCGCCTCGCTGGCGCTGGGCGACGGGCGCAAGGCGGGGCTGGCGGCGACCGCCGGGGTCGCTTTGGGCCTGTTCGTCAACGCGCTCGCCGCCGCTTTCGGGCTGGCGCTGATCGTCGCCAACAGCGGGCTGGTGTGGCAGCTGCTGCGCTGGGGCGGGGCCGCGTTCATGCTGTGGCTGGCGTGGGAAGGCTGGCACGATGCGCGCGAAAACTCGCTCGGGCGGGTGGGTGCGCTGCGCGCGCAGCGTCATTTTCTGTCGGGGCTGATCGTCAACGTCTTCAACCCCAAGGCGATGGTGTTCTTCGTCGTCATCCTGCCGCGTTTCAACCATGGCGAACTGCCCACGTTCGGCCAGGCGATCGCGCTCGCGGGGCTCAGCATCGCGATCGCGACCGCGGTTCATGTCGCCATCGTTTTCGCGGGCAGCGGCCTGCATCGCTGGCTCGCCGATCCGGGCAAGACGCGCGTCGTGCGGCGCATCCTCGCGCTGGTGCTGGTCGGTGTCGCGATCTGGCTGGCGGTCGGCGCGCAGCGTTAGTCGGGCGCCGGCGCCTCATACTGGTCGATGACCCATTCCTCTTCCTGCGCGCCGGCGATCCAGTCCTGGACGAAACGGTGCGCGATCACCGCCTCCATATAGGCGGCGGCGAAGGGCGGGACGCCGATGCCGTAGCTGACGAAGCGCGTGACGACGGGCGCGAACATGATATCGACCGCGCCGAACGCGCCGAACAGGAAATCGCCGCCGTCCTCGCCGCCGCCATAACGCGCGCGCGCCTGCGCCCAGATTTCGAGGATGCGCACGATATCGGCGCGGGTTTCGGCGCCGACGCCCTCGACCGGCGCGATGCGGCGAATGTTCATCGGGCATTCGCGGCGCAGCGCGGCGAAGCTCGAATGCATTTCGGCGGCCATCGATCGCGCCATCGCGCGCGCCTTGGGGTCTTCGGGCCAGAAGCGCGTGTTGCCGGTCTTGTCGTTGAGATATTCGATGATCGCGAGGCTGTCCCACACGACGCAATCGTCACCGTCCCACAAGATCGGCACCTTGCCGCCGCCGGGCGCGAATTCATTGCCTTCGCGGCGACGGTCCCACTCGTCCGAATAGAGCGGGACGACCGCCTCTTCGAACGCCAGGCCCGATTGTTTGCAGGCGAGCCAGCCGCGCATCGACCAGCTCGAATAGGCCTTGTTGCCGATAAAGATCTTCATGCTGCTGCGACCTTTTTGGGAGCGATCAGTTTTCCACCGCCTCGAGCACGACGGCGCGCAGTTCGGCGATCCCCATGCCCTTTTCACTCGACGTGGCAAGCACGTGCGGGTGCGCGGCGGGGTGCTTTCGCGCTTCGGTCTCGGTGGCGAGGACGACGGCGGCGAGCGCCGAGGCCTTGATCTTGTCGGCCTTGGTCAGGACGAGGCGATAGCTGACCGCGGCGTCGTCGAGCATCGCCATGACATCGCGGTCGATCTGCTTGATGCCGTGGCGCGAATCGATCAGCACCAGCGCGCGTTTGAGCACCGCGCGGCCGCGCAGATAGTCGTTGATCAGATAGCGCCATTGCTGGACGACGCTCTTGGGCGCCTTGGCGAAACCATAGCCGGGCATGTCGACGAGGCGAAAGGCGAGCGGCTCGCCGATCTCGAAGAAATTGAGCTCCTGCGTGCGGCCCGGCGTGACCGAGGTGCGCGCGAGCGCCTTGCGCCCCGTCATCGCGTTCAGCAGCGACGACTTGCCGACGTTCGACCGGCCCGCGACCGCCACTTCGGGCACGCTCGGTTCGGGCATGAACTCGAGCTTGGGGGCCGACAGCAGGAACGCGATCGGCCCGGCAAAGAGCTTGCGCGCGCGTTCGCTCAGCGCGTCGCGTTCGGCCGCGTCGCTCACTTCGATACGCCGGCGCTCTTGGCAGGTTCGACCTTGAGCCCCGGATAGCGGCTGTAGAGGAACTTCTGCTGGGCGATGGTGAGGATGTTCGAGGTGATCCAGTAGAGCAGCAGCCCGGCGGCGAACGGCGCCATCACGAACATCAGCACCCACGGCATCAGGCCGAAGACCTGTTTCTGGATGTCGTCCATCGGCTGCGGGTTGAGGCGGAACTGGAGCCACATCGAGACGCCGAGCAGAATGGCGAGCACGCCGATGCCGAGGAAGCCGGGCACCTCGAACGGCAACAGGCCGAACAGATTGAGGACGTGGGCGGGATCGGGCGCGGAAAGGTCCTTGATCCAGCCGTAGAAGGGCTGGTGGCGCATTTCGATCGTCAGCATCAGCACCTTGTAGAGCGCGTAGAAGACGGGGATCTGCAGGAAGATCGGCAGGCAACCCGCCATCGGGTTGACCTTTTCGCGCTTGTACAGCTCCATGATCTCCTGCTGCATGCGCGGCTTGTCTTCCTTGTGCCGTTCCTGGATTTCCTTCATCTTCGGCTGGACGACGCGCATCTGCGCCATCGAGCGGAAGCCCTTCTGCGCGATCGGGAACATCAGCCCGCGGATGATGAAGGTCAGCGCGATGATCGCGACGCCGAAATTGCCGAACAGCTTGAACAGCCAGTCGAGCAGGTAGAAGATCGGTTTTTCGAACCAGTAGAACCAGCCCCAGTCGATCGAGCGATCGAATTTGGGGATCCCGAGCGTGTCTTCGTAATTGTCGAGCAGCGCGGTTTCCTTCGCACCGGCGAAGATGCGGCTCGTCGTCGTCAGCGCCTTGCCGGGGGGCAGGACCTCTTGCTTGGCCTTCCAATTGGCCTGGAAGAGATCGCCTTCGGCGGCGCGCATCGTCGCGTCGACTCGCGTCTTCTGGTCGGGGATGACGGCGCCGAGCCAGTATTTGTCGGTAAAGCCGACCCAGCCGCCGGTCGTCGCTTGCGTGACCGGGGTATCGGGCTGCTCCGCCAGGTCATCATAGTCCCAGTCGTAATTGGCCGAACCGTCGAACACGCCCATCGGACCGACATGGATCGTCCACATCGATTTGTCCGTCGACGCTCCGACGCGATTGATCAGGCCGTAAGGCGCGACTCCGACCGCGTTTTCACCACGGTTGGTCACCGTCTGCCTGGCGGTGATCATGTAGTTTTCATCGATCGAAAGGTCGATGGCGAATGTCTGGCCCTGGCCATTGTCATGAAACAGCGTAACCGGGCTGGATGGCGTCAGCCGGTCTCCGCTCGCCTGCCAAACGGTGTCGCTATCGGGCGCGGCGAGCCCCTGGCCCGTCCATCCGACGCCGGCATAATAGGCGCCCTTGGTTCCGGCGGGGGAGAACAGGTGGATCGGCGGCGAATCGGCCGCGATGCTTTCCTGGTATCCGGTCAGCACGATGTCGTCGATCCGCGCGCCCTTCAGGTTGATCGAACCGGTGAGGCGCGGCGTTGCGATGGGAATGCGCGCGCTTTCGGCGATCACCGCGCTGCGCGCGCGGATCGCCTTGGGGGTGTCGACGGCGGGGTCGGCCTCGGGCGCGGGCAGCGCGGTCTGCTCGCCGCCCGAAATCTGCGTCGCCGGCGGATTCGCCGTCGGGAAGAACTGATTGGCGATATAGGGCCAGCCGAACAGGATGAGCGCGGCCAGAACGACCGCCAGGACCATGTTGCGTTTATCTTCCACCGTTAAGCGTTCCCGTGATGATGTGTGTGATGAAGGTCGGGGACGGGGTCGTAGCCATGACCGCCCCATGGATGGCAGCGAATTAGACGCTTTGCCGCGATCCAGCCACCCTTGATCGCGCCGTATCGTTCGACCGCCTGAATCGCGTACTCCGAACAGCTCGGCGCGTAGCGGCAGCTGGGCGGCAATATGCGCGACGGGCCAAGCTGCCAGCCGCGCGCGATCAGGATCAGCAGCCGCTTCACCGGCGCGGCCGGGCGTTGGCGAGCGCGGCGACGAGATCGGCGCGCAACGCGGCGAAATCGCGCGTCAGCGCGGGCTGCTTGCCGATCAGGACATGGTCGGCGCCGGCATGGCCGTGTTCGGGCAGGACGTCGCGGGCAAGCGCGCGAAAGCGGCGCTTGATGCGGTTGCGGACGACGGCATTGCCGATTTTCTTGGTCACGGTGATGCCGATGCCGATTGCCGGGTCGTCGTCGCCGCGCGGATGAACGATGAGGACGAAGGCGCCGCTATGGCCGCGCTTGCCGCGATTCGCAGCGAGGAATTCGCGCCGCGCGCGCATCTTGCGCACCGGCGAATCGGCTGCGGACAAAGCAATCCCGCCGCTTCCGGTCGGAAGGGCGGGTTGCGAAGATGCCGATTCGGCTGCGACCATCATGTCAGGCGCGCCCGTCTGTGGGCGCGGCGGCGTCAGGCCGACAGTTTCTTGCGACCGCGGGCGCGGCGCGCGCGCAGGATGTTGCGACCGCCGGGGGTCGCCTTGCGGGCGCGAAAGCCGTGGCGGCGCGCGCGAACAAGATTGCTTGGCTGGAAGGTGCGCTTCATCGCTCGATTCCCGAAAATTGTGATCTATGAATAAAAATGGCCGCCAAAGCTGGGCGGCCGCCGTATGACAGGCCCGATAGGTCAACCGGCCGCGCCTGTCAATTCCCGTATCAATCATCGCGGCCCGGTTTTTGGGGCGAATTGCGGATGCCGCGCCATAACGAGACCAGCCCCTCGCGCCAGGGGGGTGGCGGCGGCATTTCCTTGTGACGCGGCCGACGCAGCGCCCAGTCGGTCCAGCGGCCATATTCGGGATAGCGCCGGCGCAGGCGCAGGTAGATCCGCTTGCTCCACGTCGCGTTCTTGAGGACGATGGCGAGGCCGACGGGAAACAGGACGAGAAAGCCTGGCCCGGGCAGCGGCCCGATCAGCATGCCGACGATCATCAGCGAGATGCCGCCGAAGGTCAGCGCCGCGCGGGTCAGGGGATGGCCCCAAAATGGAGGCTGGCCGGGATCGTCCATGTTCGACGATATGGGGGCGCTGTGTTGCGCCCGCAAGACGCATTCGGGGCGCCCGTCGCGATCGCGCCTCAGTTGATCAGGTGCAGCGCCGCCATGTCCGCCCGGCCGAGATAGCGCGCCTGTTCGAACGGTACGCTGTTGGTCAGCGCGTAAAATTCGCGTGCCTGAGGTTCGGCCATGCCCATGTCGCGATAGAAGGACAGAAAGGCTTTGTGCTCGGGTGCGTCGGCGGCATATTCGCCCGCTTCGCGCCCGCTGTCGTCTTCCCAGCTATGGACGGCGAATTCGGCGCCTTCGTCGGCGCTGCGGCGGACCCCAGCGAGCCACAGTTCGACCCCGCCCGATCGCACCGACCCGCCGGCGGGCACGTGCGTCGCGATCCCCGCCTTGCGCACCATGCGCGCGAGCGCGAGGTTGGCGTCGCTGTCATAGGTGCCCGGCAAGTCGATCAGGTCGAGCGTGGCGATGTGCGGATAGGCCTTGATCATCGCGGCGAACTGGCGCGGGGTCGGCGTGTCGACGATGCCGGCCATTGCCGCGCGATCGGGCGCGGTGACGTAGAAGGGGCCATAGCGGGCGAGATAAACGGTCGGGACCGGTGCCTGTTCGACGACCGAGGGGGCCGCTTCCCAGGTCGTTTCGATCGTGACGGTAACGCCGTTCTCGACATAGGTCTCGATCGTCGTCTCGGCGCTGGCGGGCGCGGCGACGAGCAGCAGAGCAGCCGACACGATGGCGCTGATACCCGTCCGAAATGCGTCGCTGAATGCCATGCGATCCTGCCTGCTGCCACGAAGACTGGACAGGATATGCGGCAGGGCGCGTTGCGCGAGGGTAAGCGGACGCGGTTAGGGCGCGGTTTACCGTCTCTTTAGCTTCAGTCGCGGTCGGGCGCGCCGGGCGGGAAATACGGCCGATAGGGCCGGGCATCGTCGACGCAGCGCGCGACGGGCGGCAGTGCGAGCAGATCGGCGCGCAAGCCGCGCAGGCGCGGGCAGTCGGCGGGGATCGGATCGACCCAGTCGGCATAGAACAGCGACGGCGCTGCGGCGCAGCTCACCAGCGACACGTGCGGGGGCA
>JAACTG010000087.1 GCA_009993585.1 Sphingomonadales bacterium | reverse complement strand
AAGAACGTCAATTCGGTGCGCTTCGTCCAGGCGGTGATCGAGCAGGAGGCCAAGCGCCAGGTTGCGCTGATCGAAAGCGGCGGCACCGTCGTCCAGGAAACGCGGCTCTACGATCCCGACCGCAACGAGACGCGCTCGATGCGGTCGAAGGAAGACGCGCACGATTATCGCTATTTCCCCGATCCCGACCTGTTGCCGCTCGAGCTCGACGACGCGTTTCTGGCAGAATGTCGGGAATCGCTGCCCGAACTGCCCGACGCCAAGCAGGCGCGCTATGAGAGCGTGCTCGGCCTGACGCCGTACAATGCCGCGACGCTGATCGCCGATGCCGACACCGCGCGCTGGTTCGAAGCGCTGATGGCCGAGGGCGCGCGAATCCAGCGCAAGGACGAAAAGGAGGTAGCCACTGCGAGCGCCAACTGGCTGCTCGGCGAACTCTACGGCGCGCTCAATCGCCTGGGCCTTTCGCTCGCCGACAGCCCGGTCTCGCCCGAACGCGGCGCCGAGCTGATCGCGCTCGTCGCCGACGGAACGATTTCGGGCAGCATCGCCAAGCAGGTGTTCGAGATCATGCTCGAAACCGGCGATCCGGCGGGCAAGATCGTCGAGGACAAGGGCCTGAAACAGACCAGCGACACCGGTGCGATCGAGGCGGTTGTCGCGAAGGTGCTCGCCGACAATGAAGACAAGGTCGCGCAGTATCGCGACGGCAAGGAAGCCTTGTTCGGCTTCTTCGTCGGTCAGACGATGAAGGCGATGCAGGGCAAGGCCAATCCGCAGGTCGTCAACGAGATTTTGCGCAAGTCCCTATAATTCATCGTATATTCAAACCGTCGCCGCGATATGATAGACTGCGATGGCGTGCCGGATACCGTCCGGGCCCGGGGAGATGCACGATGAAAAGACTGTTTTTGGCTTTCGCGCTGGCGGGCGCGGCGTGGGGCGCGAGCGCGACGCCGGCGGCGGCGCAGCTGGGGATCGGGGCAGAGCAGACTGCGGTCAAGGAAGGCTTTGCGCTTCCGTCGACCGGCCCGCTCAAGATCGTGGTATTCCGGCCCGACATCCACGTCGGCGCGCAATCGACCGCCGGGCTCGACGAACCCAATGCCGAATGGACGCGCGCCGCGCGCGACCTCATCGCGAGCGAACTCGCCCGCCAGCTCGGCGCCAAGTCGACCGATATGGCGATGATGCCCGATTACGAAGGCGCCGACGCACAGCTGGTTGCCGATTACCGGGCGATGTTCCGCACCGTCGCGGGCGCGGTGGTCGAGCACAAGCTCTATCCCGGCAATCGCCTGCCGACCAAGCGCGATCGCTTCGACTGGACGCTTGGCCCCGGTATCGCCGAGATCGCCGCGCTGACCGGCGGCGATTACGGCCTCTTCGTCTTCACGCATGACAGCTATGGTTCCGACGGGCGCAAGGCGCTGCAGATCATCGGCCTGCTGCTCGGCGCGGGGCTGCCGAGCTCGGGCGTCCATATCGGCTATGCCGGGCTGGTCGACCTGCGCACCGGCGATCTCGTCTGGATCAACGCCGACCTGCAGATGGGGGGCGACGTGCGCAAGCCCGACGGCGCGGCCAAGCGCGTGGCGCAGCTGCTCGAGGAATTTCCCGAACGCGCGGCGGTCGCCCCGGCGACGGTCGGCACTGATATGCCGGTGGAGTCCGAACAATGATCGGCCGTCTGGCCCTCGGCGCGTCGCTGATCGCCATCCTGCTTGCCTCGCCCGCGGCGGCGCAGGACGCGCCGGCGCCTGCCCAAGCGAACCCGCCCGCCGCCGAGACCGGCCCGTACCGGCCGCACGGCGTCGACGAGGAAGGCCTGTGGATGGAGGTCGAGGAGTATGAGCGCGACCTCAAACATTCGAAGCTGCTGATCCGCGATCCCGACATCAACGCCTATCTGCGGCGCGTGCTGTGCAAGGCGGTGGGCGATGCGAAATGCGCCGAGGCGCGCATCTACCTTGTTCGCAATCCGTATTTCAACGCGTCGATGGCGCCCAATGGCATGATGGTGGTGTGGTCGGGGCTGCTGCTGCGGATGCGCAACGAGGCCGAACTCGCCGCGGTGCTGGGTCACGAATTCGCGCATTACGAGAACCGCCACTCGCTCAAGCTGTTTCGCGATATTCGCGCCAAGACCGATGCGATGGTGTGGCTGTCGTTCGTGCCGTTCGGCCAGCTCGCCCAGATCGGGCTGATGGGATCGATCATGGCGTATAATCGCGACATGGAGCAGGAAAGCGATCTCGCCTCGATCGGCTATCTCGCGCATGCCGGCTTCGACCCGCACGCCGCCTCGCAGATCTGGCAGCAACTGCGCGCCGAGCAGGACGCGACCGCCGCCGCCCGGCGCCACAAGAGCCGCAAGGACAAGAATGGCGGCTTTTTCGCGACGCATCCCAATACCGCCAAGCGCATGGAGTATCTTGCCGCTGCCGCCGACGCCGTCGTCGAACGGTCCGACGATTTCGGACGCGAGGCCTATCGTGCCGCGCTCGCCCCGCATTGGGCGATGCTGGTCGAGGACCAGGTCAAGCTCGCCGATCATGGCGGGACCGCCTTCCTCATCGAGCAGCTCGCGCAGGACGGCTGGACGAGCGATCTGCTCTATGCCCAGGCCGAAAACCTGCGGCTGCGCGGCGGACGCGACGACTATGCGCTTGCGGCGCGATATTATCGCTCGGCGATCGCCCATGCCGACGCCCTGCCCGAGAACTGGCGCGGACTGGGTCTTGCGTTGATCAAGGACGGACAGTCGGACGCCGGCAAAACCGCGCTTGCGCGGTATCTTGAATTGCGGCCCGACGCCGACGATGCGGCGCTGTTGGCGATGATGGCAGGAGCTTCGACATGACGATGATGCGATCGATGGTGGCCGCACTGGCGGTCGCGGCCCTCGTCGCGCCCGCGGCCGCCACGGCGAGCTGGAGCATGCGCCCGGCAGCCCAGGAATCGAAGGTGTCTCGCGGGCGCATGGCGGTGACGCCGGCCATCGCCTGGAACGAATGGTCCGAACACCAGACCAAATATACCGAAGTGTGGACGCTCGACGGCCTCGGCCTCAACGAACTCGCCTTTTTCGGCGGCGTCGACGCGGGCAAGACGCTGTTCCGGCGTCGCGACGACAAATACGACCCGCTGCCCAAGTTCCGCGCGGACATGTTGCTCAGCGACATTCCCGAGCTGTTCGAAACCTCGGCGCGGATCGTGCTGCGATCGTCGGCGTTCGAAATCGACGCGGTCGCGCCCGCGAAGCTATCGGGCCATGACGCGGTCCGCTTCGGCTATCGGTACACCGTCCAGGACGAGGAAATCGTGCGGCGCGGCGAGGGCCATGCAGCGATCGTCGGGGGCAGGTTGTACATGATCACCTTCGAGGCGCCGCAAATCTATTATTTCGACCGCGATATCGAGCGGGTGCGCGCGATCGTGGCGAGCGCGCGCATTCTCAAGTGACGTTCGCGGCTGGGTTTACTCGACCGAGCCTGCGATCGGCCCGTCGAGGTTCGACTGGAGCACGCCGCCCTGGCCGATATCCGGCTCGCCGCCGCCGCCGCTGAGATCGTGCGGGGCGGGGTCCTGGGCGTCGTAATTGTCGGCGGCGGTGCTTGGCGGCGGCATTTCGTCGGGGCCGCGACCGGGCTGGTCGATATCGGGCTGCGACGGCGTGACTTCGGGCGGTTCGCGCATCGGCGCCTCGCTCGGGCTCGGCGTTGCCGGCGTCTCGGGCGGCGACTGCGGCTCGATCGTGTCGGGATGGGGAACTTGCGGCTGGGTGCTCATGACGGATTTCCTTTGCGCTGGATATGGTTGCAACGTCCGGCGAGGGCGACGTGTTCCCTCGCGATCGCGCGGCGCGGGATAAACGGCGCCCTGCCGCCGGCACGCCCGCAGCGGCCTTGCCCTCCACGCAATTGCTGATATAGAGCGCCCCCGCGACCGGCGGTACTCATGCGGGCGTGGCGGAACTGGTAGACGCGCTTGGTTTAGGTCCAAGTATCGCAAGATGTGGGGGTTCGAGTCCCTTCGCCCGCACCAGTGCCTTGCCGTGCAGCCCGCAATGTGGAACCTCTGCCGAGAGATATGAATTCCCCCTGCGACCGCCCGGCAAGCGGACGGCCGCAAAGAGATTTTTTCAAGATCAGTGAAAGCCCGATTGGACCCATGAAAACTGTCGAAACCAAAAACGAAGGCCTGAGCCGTGCTTATGCCATGACCATCACTGCCAAGGATATCGATGCGGCGGTCGATCGCGAGGTCAAGACGATCGCACCGCAAATCAAGATGCCCGGGTTTCGCCCCGGCAAGGTGCCGGCCAACCTGATCCGCAAGATGCACGGCGAATCGCTCGCCACCGACGCGCTCAACAAGGCGATCCAGGAAGGCGTGCAGAAGGCCATCTCCGACAACAAGCTGCGTCCCGCGACGCAGCCCACGGTCGAGCTTGCCGAAGGCTATGAGCCGGGCAAGGACGCCGAAGTCTCGATCGCGCTTGAAGTGCTTCCCGAATTCGACACCCCGTCGGTCGACGACCTCGCGCTTGAACGGCTGACGGTGCCCGTCACCGACCAGGACGTCGATACGGCGATCGAAATGCTGGCGGCTCAGCAGAAGAGCTTCGAAACCGCTGCCAAGTCCTACAAGGCTGCCAAGGGCGACCAGGTTGTCATCGATTTCGAGGGCAAGGTCGACGGGACGCCGTTCGAAGGCGGCAAGGGCGAAGGCATGGCGGTCGAAATCGGCTCGGGCCAGCTCATCCCCGGCTTCGAGGACCAGCTGATCGGGCTCAAGGCCAATGACAGCAAGACCGTCAAGGTGACCTTCCCCGACGATTACAATGCCGAAAACCTCAAGGGCAAAAAGGCCGAGTTCGACATCACCGTCGGCGAGGTGAAGAAGCCGCAGCCGATCAAGGTCGACGAGGAGTTCGCCAAGTCGCTCGGCCTCGAGGGCCTCGACCAGCTCAAGGAGCTGATGCGCGGGCAGGTCGAGCAGGAGCATAACGGGCTGACGCGCACGCACATGAAGCGCAAGCTGCTCGACAAGCTCGCCTCCGATTACGATTTCGATGTCCCGCCGAGCATGGTCGAAGCCGAATTCGACCAGATCTGGCAGCAGCTCGAGCACGAGGCGAGCCACGAGGAAGACCCCGTAGCGGCGCGCAAGGAAATGGAAGCCGATCGCGACGATTATCGCCGGATCGCCGAACGCCGCGTCCGCCTGGGTCTCGTCCTGTCGCAGATCGGGCAGACCAACGGCGTCGAGGTCAGCCAGCAGGAAATGAGCCGCCTCATCATGCAGGCGGCGCAGCAGTATCGCGCCGAAGATCGCGAACGCTTCGTCCAGTACGTCCAGCAGGACCCGATGGCGGCCGCGCAGTTGCGTGCTCCGCTCTACGAGGACAAGGTCGTCGACTTCCTGTTCGCCAAGGCCGACATCACCGATCGCGAAACGACGCGTGAAGAGGTCGAGGCCGCGATCGAAGCCGACGAGGAAAGCGAAACCAAGCCGGTCGCCAAAAAGAAGACGCCCGCCAAGAAGCCGGCCGCCAAGGACAAGGCTCCGGCCAAGGACAAGGCACCGGCGAAGGCGAAGGCCAAGGCGCCGGCCGATAAGCCTGCCGCCAAGAAACCGGCGGCGGCGAAGAAGCCCGCTGCCAAAAAGGCCCCGGCGAAGAAACCCGCGGCGAAGAAATAATCCGGATTGCCGGAACGGGACGGCGCGTCTTCTCGCTGGAGAAGGCGCGCCGTCCTGTTTTCATACGATCCGCGCCAACTCGCCCCTTGAATCTCGGCGCGTCAGGCTCGACATAGCCGCAACGGCCCTATCAGCGACGGAAACGGACTTTCATGACCCATTATCTCGGCGACACCGGCATTCCCAATCCGATGGACGCGCTCGTCCCGATCGTGATCGAGCAATCGAACCGCGGTGAGCGCAGCTTCGACATTTTCTCGCGCCTGCTGCGCGAACGGATCGTGTTCGTGACCGGCCAGGTCGAGGACCAGATGGCGGCGCTGATCACCGCGCAATTGCTGTTCCTCGAATCGGAAAACCCGAAAAAGGACATCTATTTGTACATCAACTCGCCCGGCGGCGTCGTCACCGCGGGCATGGCGATCCACGACACGATGCAGTATATCCGCCCGCGCGTCGGCACGGTGTGCATCGGCCAGGCGGCGTCGATGGGCAGCTTCCTGCTCGCCGCGGGCGAGCCGGGCATGCGCGTCGCGCTCGCCAATGCGCGGATCATGGTCCACCAGCCTTCGGGAGGAGCACGCGGCATGGCATCCGACATCGAAATCCAGGCGAAGGAAATCCTGCGCATCCGCACGCGGATGAACCAGCTTTATGCCAAATATACCGGCAAGCCGCTTAAGGAGATCGAGAAGGCGATGGATCGCGATACCTTCCTCGAGGCCGATGAGGCGCAGGCGTTCGGGATCGTCGACCAGGTCTTCGAAACGCGCCCGGCGGCACCGTCGGACGATGATGCGCCCAAGAAGGACTGACGCCGCGATCCGATCGGCGGCGAATTGTCCCGTCGAACCGGCATGCTGGCGTTCATCACTGGGATGATATGTTTACCTCGATCGGGTAAATGCAGATTGTAATCCGGTTCGCCGTCGATAGGATGGCGGCCCGGTGGGGGAGGGCCCTTGGGGGTCTTCCGGGTTAAGAGGTTGTCATTATGACGAAATTGAGCGGGTCCGATTCAAAGAGCACGCTGTATTGCTCGTTCTGCGGCAAATCGCAGCACGAGGTGAGGAAGCTCATCGCCGGCCCGACGGTGTTCATCTGCGACGAATGCGTCGAGCTGTGCAACGACATCATCCGCGAGGAGGCCAAGGGCGGCCTGGCGACGAAGAAGGAGGGCGGCGTCCCGACCCCGCAGGAAATCTGCGAGCTGCTCGACGATTACGTCATCGGCCAGAGCAAGGCCAAGCGCGTCCTGTCGGTCGCGGTCCACAACCATTACAAGCGCCTGGCGCACGGATCGAAGGGCGAGGACGTCGAACTTGCCAAGTCGAACATCCTGCTCGTCGGCCCGACCGGTTGCGGCAAGACACTGCTCGCGCAGACGCTCGCCAAGACCTTCGACGTGCCCTTCACCATGGCCGATGCGACGACGCTGACCGAAGCGGGCTATGTCGGCGAGGATGTCGAGAACATCATCCTGAAACTGCTCCAGGCGTCGGACTACAACGTCGAAAAGGCGCAGCGCGGGATCGTCTATATCGACGAGATCGACAAGATCAGCCGCAAGGCGGAAAACCCCTCGATCACGCGCGACGTGTCGGGCGAGGGCGTCCAGCAGGCGCTGCTCAAGCTGATGGAAGGCACCACCGCGAGCGTCCCGCCGCAGGGCGGACGCAAGCACCCGCAGCAGGAATTCCTTCAGGTCGATACGACCAACATATTGTTCATCTGCGGCGGCGCCTTTGCCGGCCTCGAGAAAATCATCGGCGACCGGCTGCAGGGCAAGTCGATCGGTTTCGGCGCGCATGTCGCCGCCCCCGACGAACGCCGCGCGGGCGAAATCCTGCGCCAGTCGGAGCCCGAGGATCTGCTCAAATACGGGCTGATCCCCGAATTCGTCGGCCGCCTGCCGGTGATCGCGACGCTCGAGGATCTCGACATCGACGCGCTCGTCCAGATCCTCAGCGAGCCGAAGAACGCGCTGGTCAAGCAATACGCGAAGCTGTTCGACCTTGAAGACGCCAAGCTGACCTTCACCGACGATGCGCTCGTCGCGATCGCCAAGAAGGCGATCGAGCGCAAGACCGGCGCGCGCGGCCTGCGCTCGATTCTCGAGGCGATCCTGCTCGACACGATGTACGACCTGCCCGGTCTCGACGGCGTCAGCGAGATCGTCATCGACAAGGACGTCGTCGAAGGCCGCAAGGAACCGATTCGCGTTTTCGCCGAGCCTGCCAAGAAATCGAAGGCGGGTGACGCCGCCTGACCCGGCGATCCGTCCGTCAAAAATTTCGTGGCCCTGTTGCGCGATTGCAACATTCGGCGATGCGGTTCTTCCAACGTTGATTCAAACACCATGAATTGCCGGTTATCGGGCTGTTTTGTCGGCCCGCTTGACCATGCGACCTGTGGATAAGATCGGACCCCTCCAGCCGCGCGCATCGTGGTAAGGCCGGGTGTCATT
>JAACTG010000155.1 GCA_009993585.1 Sphingomonadales bacterium | reverse complement strand
GATGGACCAGCCGGTCGATGGCGGCGATGGTCATGGCCTTGTCGGGGAAGATCTGGTCCCAGCTGTAGATCGGCGCGCAAAAATGGGTCTGACTCACATTCCGTGCAGTTCATAGATCACGCGGCGACCACGAGGCGCGCTTTGAGCAGGTCGAGGTTCGCGCGGCCGAACATCTGGCGCTTGATGAGCTTGAGCCGGTTGATCTTGCCTTCGACCTGGCCGCTCGACCAAGGTTCGGTGATTGCCGCGGCGACGGCGTCCTTGTCCGCCTCGACGCCTGCGGCGAAGCTTGCGAGCTTGCCCTCCTTGGCGGATGCGATCCACGGTTCGAGACGCGCTACGTCTCTCGACCGCATCATCGCGTGGAAGCGGTCCATCAGGTCACGTGCGGTTATCAGGTCCGGCGCGACGGTCTCGATGGTGGCATTGACGAGCGCGATCCTGGCCGACGCGCTGTCACGTTCGACCGTCAGGCCGCGAGCGATGGTCCGGGCGCTTGGCGACGGTCCGGCGGCTTGACCGAGCCTGTCGTCTCGGCGGCGACGGGTGGCCCATTCGCCGACGACGCGCAGCGAGTCGGCGAACCCCGACGCTCGCAGCCTTCGCCAGAGCTCCGCACCGACGCGGCATCCGCCGGTCCATTCCGCCTCGAGCCGGACCAGCCAGGGGTCGAGCGAGCTCTGGCGGGTGCGGAACATGTCATGGCGCTGGCCGCGCGCGATCTTGCGGATGGTCTGTCGCGAGAGGCCGGTCGTGCGGGCTATCGCCTTGAGCGGAACGCCCTGCGCCGCCAAAGCCAGAACCTGACTGTTGACCGCCTCGCGGGTCGCGGCGGCCTCCCGCTGGATCCGCTCGGCCTTGCTCCAGGTCTCTGGATCGACAGGCGTTTCGGGCGAGAGCGCCTTGCGCAGCCGGGGCAGTTCGGACCGAACCGCGGCCAGGAAGGCGGCGGAGGCGTTCTCGAAGAGATGCCAGCGGTCAGCCACCTGCCGGGCTTGGGGCGCGGCCTCCGCCGCGGCGGAGCCATAGCCGGGTCCGCGGTCCCGGCAGATGATCCGAACCTGCCGGTTCTCCCTCAGCCAGGCCATCACCGTGCCGCGCTGCCGATCCGGCAGGATGTCGATGACCGTGCGTCGCTCCAGATCGACGACGATGCTGCCGTAGCTGTGGCCACGTCTCCACGCGAAATCATCAATGCCGATCACCGTCGCCGCGGGAGCCGCGCCGGCAGTGGCGGCCTCGCGACGAACGGCCCGCAGCAGCGTGTCTTTCGACCAGGGCGCCGCGAGCCGCGCCATCATCCGGGAGCCAGGGCGCCCACCAAGAGCCAGCCCCACGGCGTGCAACAGGCCATCGCAGCGCGCGACCCGCCGACCGTGACGCCGCCCGAGGCTCGGCGCCAGCGGCTCGCTGAACGTCTTGCGCCGGCAGGAAGGCTGCCGGCATCGGAATCGGCGGACGCTCAGGCGCAACTTCACCACCGCACCGCTGATCGGCAGGTCCGACAGGGTCCGCACATAGCGGCTGTGGCAGGACGATGACGGCGTCCCGCAATCCGGGCAGACCCCGACCGCCCCGGCAACACGTCCCGAAACCTCCACCACCCCATCGACGACCGACTGGCGCTCCACAATCAAACCCGGCGGGTTCAACCCACCGTTCCACGCACTTCTGCTCACCCGCCACTATCCCCCT
>JAACTG010000127.1 GCA_009993585.1 Sphingomonadales bacterium | reverse complement strand
CGACCCGCGGCAGATCGGCGAGCATCTCGCCCGCCATGACGCGCGCGGCGATCTTGGCGATCGGTGCGCCGATCGCCTTGGCGACGAAGGGCACGGTGCGGCTGGCGCGCGGATTGACCTCGATCAGATAGATCTCGTCGTCCTTGACCGCGAACTGGATGTTCATCAGGCCGCGGACCTTGAGCCCGTGCGCGAGCAGCTCGGTCTGCCGCTCGATCTCGGCGATGATCGCCGCCGACAGGCTGTGCGGCGGGATCGCGCAGGCGCTGTCGCCCGAATGGACGCCGGCTTCCTCGATATGCTGCAGGACGCCGGCCACGACGACCTCGACGCCGTCGCAGATCGCATCGACGTCGACCTCGATCGCGTCGCGCAGATACTGGTCGATCAGCACCGGCGTCTCGGCCGAAATCCTGACCTCGTTGACGATATAGTCGTCGAGCTGGTCGGGGCCGTCGACGATTTCCATCGACCGGCCGCCGAGGACATAGCTTGGCCGGGTCAGCACCGGGTAGCCGATCCGCGCGGCGATCGCGATCGCCTCGTCGCGGCTGCGCGCCATGCCGTTGGCGGGCTGTTTGAGACCCAGCTTGTTGACGAGACGGGCAAAGCGTTCGCGGTCCTCGGCGAGATCGATAGCGTCGGGGCTGGTGCCGAGGATCGGGATGCCCTCGGCCTCGAGTTCGCGGGCGAGGTTGAGCGGCGTCTGACCGCCGAACTGGACGATGACACCGACAAGTTCGCCCCTGCTTGCTTCGAGCTGGAGGATCTCGAGCACGTCCTCGACGGTCAGCGGCTCGAAATAGAGCCGGTCTGAGGTGTCGTAATCGGTCGAGACGGTCTCGGGGTTGCAGTTGACCATGATCGTTTCATAGCCCGCCCCGCCCTTCGCGGCGTCGCCGAGCGCGAAGCTGGCGTGGCAGCAGCAATAGTCGAACTCGATCCCCTGGCCGATGCGGTTGGGCCCGCCGCCGAGAATGACGATCTTGCGCCGGTCGCTCGGGCGCGCCTCGCACTCGGTTTCGCCGAAGCTCGGCGCCTCGTAGGTCGAGTACATATAGGGCGTTTTCGCGTCGAATTCGGCGGCGCAGGTGTCGATGCGCTTGAACACCGGGCGGACGCCGAGCTTGTGGCGCAGCGCGCGCACCTCGACCTCGGTCACCGCGCCCGCCATCGCCTTCATCGCGTCGTGGACGAGGCCCGAGCCATAGGCCTGGGTGCGGCGCGTGCCCTTGGGCGCGGGCGTCGACATCAGCGCGAGATAGGCGAGCCGCTTGTCGGAAAAGCCCATCGCCTTGAGCCTGCGCATGCCGGCCGCATCGCGCGGCAGGCCGTTGTCGCAGATATTGCGTTCCTCGGCGACGATCTCGGCAAGCCGGTCGAGGAACCACGGGTCGTATTTGGCGACGGCGTGGACCTCCTCGACGCTCAACCCTTCGCGCAAGGCTTGCGCGGCGACGAGCAGCCGGTCGGGCGTCGGGCGCGCGAGCGCGGTGAGGATCGCCTCTTTCGATGCGCCCTGCAATTCCTCGACGAAGTTGAGACCGACGAGCCCGGTCTCGAGCCCGCGCAGCGCCTTTTGCAGGCTTTCGGAGAAATTGCGGCCGATCGCCATGACCTCGCCGACCGACTTCATCGCGGTCGAGAGCAAGGGCGAGGCGCCCTTGAACTTCTCGAAGGCGAAGCGCGGAATCTTGGTGACGACATAGTCGATCGTCGGTTCGAACGACGCGGGCGTGCAGCCGGTAATGTCGTTGTCGATCTCGTCGAGCGTATAGCCGACCGCGAGCTTGGCCGCGACGCGGGCGATCGGGAAACCCGTCGCCTTCGACGCCAGCGCCGAGGATCGCGACACGCGCGGGTTCATCTCGATGACGACGAGGCGCCCATCGGCGGGATTGACCGCGAACTGGACGTTCGACCCGCCGGTTTCGACGCCGATCTCGCGCAGCACCGCGATGCTCGCGTTGCGCATGATCTGGTATTCCTTGTCGGTCAGCGTCAGCGCGGGCGCGACGGTGATCGAATCGCCCGTGTGGACGCCCATCGGGTCGATATTCTCGATCGAACAGATGATGATGCAATTGTCGGCGCGGTCGCGCACGACCTCCATCTCATACTCTTTCCAGCCGATGACCGATTCCTCGATCAGCACTTCGCTGGTCGGCGACGCGTCGAGGCCGGATTTGACGATCTCCTCGAATTCCTCGCGGTTATAGGCGACACCGCCGCCCTGCCCGCCCATCGTGAAACTCGGCCGCATGATCGCTGGCAGGCCGATATGGTCGAGCGCGGCGAGCGCGTCGTCCATATTGTGCGCGATCGCGCTGCGCGGGCTTTCGAGGCCGATCTTGTCCATCGCCGCCTTGAACTTCTCGCGGTCCTCGGCCTTGTCGATCGCCTCGGCATCGGCGCCGATCATCGTCACGCCGAATTTCGCGAGCACGCCCATCTTGTTGAGGCTCAGCGCGCAGTTGAGCGCGGTCTGCCCGCCCATCGTCGGCAGTACCGCGTCGGGGCGTTCCTTCTCGATGATCTTGGCGACCACCTCGGGCGTGACCGGTTCGACATAGGTCGCGTCGGCGAGCTCGGGATCGGTCATGATCGTCGCGGGGTTCGAGTTGACCAGGATGACCCGGTAACCCTCTTCCTTGAGCGCCTTAATCGCCTGCGTGCCCGAATAATCGAACTCGCACGCCTGGCCGATAACGATCGGCCCCGCGCCGATAACGAGGATCGAGGATATGTCGGTGCGTTTGGGCATTTAATTATCCGATTTCCATTGTTCGTTTCCCAAAAACCCCATCTGTGCGGCCGGCATTCGTTCTTTTATTTTTTGCAGGCCGCAGTCGAAGGACGCGGGGTTCTCCCGCTCGACAGGTTTAACTTCTATCTGTCCGTAGCCCAGATCAGTGAATGTGCCCGGCGTTAGGCGGCACTCTGACTCGATCCGCTCAAGCCGCGATTGTAAGCTCATGTCGATTGGTTGAGACGAAGTGCTGCAACCACTCGATAAAAAAACGGCGCTGAAGATAAGTGTCGAGAGAATGTGGGTACATTTAGGCATGTAATTTCTCTGCCTTCTCCCTCGAGGGAGAAGGATACGCAGCCTTGGCCGCATAGCGGCCTAGGCGAAGTTGGATGAGGGTGAAGCGGCGGCGCGTCGATTGACCGCCGAGTCCCCTCACCCTAGCCAGTTTGTGGTTTGCCGGTCGACCATGCCCCCGGCATGGTCTTCGGATGTCCGGGGGACAGCCGAACCGAAAAACCGCAAACTCCCCATCGGGGAGAGGGGATGGATGGTCGAAAAGAGACTGACCCGCACCGCGCGCACGCTGCGCAGCGCAATGACCGAGCCCGAAAAACTGGTCTGGTCGCGCCTGCGCGGCGGGCAGATCGAGGGCGCGAAATTCGTCCGCCAGTTCCCTATCGGCAACGCCGTCGCCGATTTCGCCTGCCGCAACGCCCGGCTGGTCATCGAACTCGACGGCGGCCAGCATTCCCGAAGCGCGACCGACGCCGCCCGAACGCGCATGATCGAAGCGCATGGTTACACGGTGGTCCGTTTCTGGAACAACGACGCGATCGAGAATATCGAAGGCGTTTTGGAAACGATCGCCGCCCAACTCGCCATTGCCAGAAACCGCTGAAAAGCCCTCCCCCTCGAGGGGGAGGGTCGGGTGGGGGTGTGCCGCGCCCGATTGGTTGGCAGGCCCCATCACCGCCGAGCCCCCTCACCCCGGCCCTCTCCCCGATGGGGAGAGGGAGTTGTGGCGCCGATGACGAGGATCGAGGAGATGTCGGTACGTTTGGGCATTACTTTTTACGCTCGTACACTGTTAGCGCAGGAACGGCGCTCAATGGCTGAATTGTGCACTGTCTCTCAGCTTCCGTTACTGAGTCGACGAAGTTAAACACTAAGTAATCAAAACCCGGCGGAACGACACCATGATTAGCAACCGCGCCATTGGTTCTGACTCCACACTTTTCAGCCGCTGCGATTATCGAGGCAGAACGCGTTCCTTTGGGAACCCAATACCAGCCCGTTTCAGGTCGATCCCAATAGTAACCGACATTGTCGGAGGAAAATACGCTACCCGAAGCGCAGCCAGACAGGGTCAGAGCCAAGATGAGCGCCCTCACGCCAATCCCCCCACGAACTTCTCGAACAGGTAGAAGCTGTCCTGCGGGCCGGGGCTGGCTTCGGGGTGATATTGAACGCCGAAGGCGCGCTTGTCGGTGAAGGCGATGCCGCAGTTCGATCCGTCGAACAGGCTGCGGTGCGTTTCGACGACGTTGGCGGGCAGCGTATCGCCGTCGACCGCGAAGCCGTGGTTCATCGATGTGATCTCGACGAGGCCGCTGTGCGGCTGGTCGCCGACGCGCTGGACGGGGTGGTTGGCGCCGCGGTGCCCCTGGTGCATTTTGACCGTCTTGGCGCCCGCGGCGAGCGCGAGCAGCTGGTGGCCGAGGCAGATGCCGAAGATCGGCACGTCGGCGTCGAGCAAAGCCTTGACCACCGGCACCGCGTATTCGCCCGTCGCGGCGGGGTCGCCGGGGCCGTTCGACAGGAACACGCCATCGGGCTTTTCGGCCATGATCTCGGCATGGGTCGCGGTTGCTGGCAGCACGGTGACCTTCGCGCCGGCGCGGACGAGGTTGCGGAAGATGTTGCGCTTGGCGCCGTAATCGATCGCGACGACATGCGGGCGGTCGCCCTCCCCGCCCTGCGCCTCGTAGCCGAAGCCGAGCCGCCACGGGCCGCCGTCCCATAGTCTTTTCTGCGGCCCGCTGACCTCTTTCGCCAGGTCCATGCCCTTGAGCCCGGGCCAGGCCGTGACCTTGGCGAGCAGCGCGTCGATGTCGAAACGGCCCATCAGATTGTGCGCGATCACGGCGTTGGGCGCGCCCGCCTCGCGGATGCGGCGCGTCAGCGCGCGGGTGTCGATGCCCGATATGCCGATGCGGCCCTGGCGCTTCATCCAGCCGTCGAAGCCGTCGGCACTGCGGAAATTGCTCGGGCGGGTGACGTCCTCGCGCACGACGCAGCCCAGCGCATGGGCATTGTCGGCCTCGACATCCTCGTCATTGGCGCCGACATTGCCGATATGCGGGAAGGTGAAGGTGACGATCTGGCCCGCATAGCTGGGGTCGGTCATGACCTCCTGATAGCCGGTCATCGCGGTGTTGAAGATCAGCTCGCCGACCGCCGAGCCTTCGGCGCCGAAGCCCCGGCCCCAGATCGCGGTGCCGTCGGCGAGCAGGATCAGGCCGGTCGCGCCGCTCGGCACGGCGATCGCGTCGCAGTCTGCACTCGATTTCGACATGGCGGCACCGTTTCGGACAGGGGTTTTCGTCAGGCTAAACGGCCAGACAGTTATGCCGCATCCCGGCCCGATACAATCTATCGAAAAATGAATCTTCCCGCTAAGGTGATTGTTTCCGAGATGAAGAAGGATGTGACGCGCCATGATTCGCGATGAGATAAAGGCTGCGCAGATCAGCGCGATGAAGGCGGGCGAGAAGGAACGGCTCGCCGCGGTCCGCCTGATCCTGGCCAAGATCAAGGACCGCGACATCGAACTGCGCGGCAAGGACGCGCCCGCCGACGACGACGCGATGGTCGTCGAGGTGCTGCAGAAAATGGTCAAGCAGCGCCGCGAGTCGATCGACATGTACCGCAAGGGCGACCGCGAGGAGCTGGCGCGCGCCGAGGAAGGCGAGCTGGCGGTGATCGAGGATTTCCTCCCGACGCAGATGGACGAGGCCGCGACCCGCGCCGCGATCGAGGCGATCAAGGCCGAGACCGGGGCAAGCTCGGTCAAGGACATGGGCCGCGTGATGGCGACGCTGAAGGAACGCCACGCCAGCGAACTCGACATGGCCAAGGCGAGCCGGCTGGTGAAGGACGCGCTGGCATGAAGCGCCTCGTCGCCCTCACCCTCGCTGCTCCAGTGGCGCTGGCGGCATGCAATTTCTCGACCGAGCGCACCGATAAACAGGCGCAGAACGAAGCGCAGACCCAGCTTGCCAAGGCCGATGCGCCCAACATCACGCCGGTCGACAGCGAAACGATCCGCGCCGAGGGCGTCGTCGCCAACGGCATCGTCATCGCCGATCTCGACGCGATCGAACTGGGACCGAAAATCGTCGGCCCGGTCGGACCCGAGGTCGAGGCCTCACTGGCCACCCCGCTCGCCGCGATCGGCGACCTATCGAGCTGGGTCGTCTGCCCGCCGCGCTTGACCGCCGGCGAGGGCGAAAAGGGCGTCAAGATCGAACGCTGCGAACCCGGCAACATGGCGCCGGGCACGGTCTATACCTATGTCCATGCGGTGACGCCGGGTGTCGACCGGCCCAACGACCGCCCGTTCGCGCAGCCCGAGGCGGTGACGATGCCGGCGGCGATCCAGGCATTCCGCGTCACCGTCCCGCTCGCCGGCTTTACCGGCAAGGCGGGCTATTCGTTCGGCGACGCGACGCGCGCGCTGGGCAAGGACGGCGCGATCTCCGTCGCGTGCCTGCAGCAAGCCATCGTCTATGCGATCACGGCGCCCAAGGGCGGCTGGCGCAAGGGCCAGACGATCCGCTTCTTCTGGCAGTCGACGGTGCCGCCCGCCGGCCCGGCGGCGAAATACGAACTCGCCGCCGACGGCAAGCGCGGCATCGGCGCGGGCCCCGCCCCCGCGCAGCCGGAGAACGGCGACGGCCCGGCGCTCAACGTTCCCTGCGGCTGATGGCGCGCGCGGCGCGCGGATATTGGCGCGAAAGGCATGACCGGTGACGCTCAGCCCGCAATGGCTCGACGAGCTGCGATCGCGCACGACGCTGTCGAGCCTGATCGCGCAATCGGTCAAGCTGACCCGCGCGGGGCGTGAATACAAGGCGTGCTGCCCGTTCCATAACGAGAAATCGCCGAGCTTCACGGTCAACGACGAAAAGGGTTTCTACCATTGTTTCGGCTGCAGCGCGCATGGCGACGCGATCAGCTGGATGACCGAGCAGCGCGGCCTGGGGTTCATGGACGCGGTCAAGGAGCTCGCCGACGCGGCGGGGATGGACGTGCCCGCACCCGATCCGCGCGCGGCGAAGCAGGCCGAGCGCGCCAAGACGCTGCGCGACGTCACCGAGGCGGCGGCGCGGTGGTTTAGCGACGAGCTGGGCGGCAACGACGGCGCCGAGGCGCGCGCCTATCTGCAAAAGCGCGGGATCAGCGACCAGACGCGGCGCCGCTTCGGCTTCGGCTTCGCCCCCGACAGCCGCGGCCGGCTGAAACAAGCGCTCAACGCTTTCCCCGACGCGATGCTGGTCGAGGCGGGGATGCTGATCAAGGTCGACGACAAGGACAGCTACGACCGGTTTCGCGGCCGGCTGATGATCCCGATCCGCGACCCGCGCGGGCGCGTGATCGCTTTCGGCGGGCGCATCCTCGGCGCGGGCGAGCCCAAATATCTCAATTCGCCCGACACGCCATTGTTCGACAAGGGCCGCACGCTCTACAATCTCGACCTCGCCTCGCCCGCCTCGCGCCAGACCGACCGGATCATCGTCGCCGAGGGGTATATGGACGTCGTCGCGCTCGCCCAAGCGGGCATCGCCGATGCCGTCGCGCCGTTGGGCACCGCGCTGACCGAACAGCAGATCCAGTTGCTGTGGCGGATGGTGCCGGTGCCGCTGCTTTGCTTCGACGGCGACGCGGCCGGGCAAAAGGCGGCGATGCGCGCCGCTCATCGCGCGTTGCCGCTGCTCAGGCCGGGCTACAGCCTCGCCTTCGTCACGCTGCCCGAGGGCCAGGATCCCGACGACGTCGTTACCGCCGGCGGCTCGCGCGCGTTCGAGGCGCTGCTCGACCAGGCCGAGCCGCTGGTCGACCGGCTGTGGAACCACGAGGTCGGCGCGCTCCCGCTCGACACGCCCGAGCAACGCGCCGGGTTGAAACAGCGGCTTGGCGAAATCGCGGCGAATATCGCCCATGCCGACGTCGCCGCGCATTATCGCGCGGCGTTTCGCGATCGCTACGACGCGATGTTCTTCGCGCCCAAGTCCGATCGCGGCGGCCATGACGCGCGACACCGGCGCGCGTCGGGCAATAAATGGCGCCCCGACCCATCGCTGATCCCGCCGCACGCGCGCACGCGCGTGATCGGAGGCACCGGCCTCGAAGGCCAGCTCGCCGACGCGGTGCTGGCGGGATTGCTGCGCTATCCCGACAAGATCCGCGAACATGCCGAGGAACTGGCGAGCCTGCATCTTGCCGAACCGGGGTCGGCGGCGCTGATCGCCGACATGATCGATGCGGCGTTGCGCGAGGAAAGCCTTGATAGGGAGCGGCTCGTCACCATATTGGCCCAAGGCAAGGGTTATCATCGGGCAAAGGCGCTGCTTCGCGCCGATGCGATGCATTTTTCCTTCACGCGCGACGCGCCGCAGGCCAGCATCGGGGATGACGCCGTCGAGGCTCCCGACTTGCGGCCGCTGCGCGACCTCGATGAAGCGATCGCGGCGATGGTCGCCTGGCCCGAAATCGATGCAGCCTTGCGGGCTGCAACCGAACGTGCCAGTCGCGCACTGGACGAAGAAAGCTATGCCGCGCAGCAGCGTCTGCGCGAAATGAAGGCGGAATTGACGCGCCGCTTGGGCGACCTGATGCAGTCGGATGCATGATGGCCGAACGAGCAGCGCCGGACAAACATTGCTAGGGTGAATATGGCGGAAACTAAAGACAAGGCCGACAACGACGCACCGTTGCTCGACCTCAATGGCGCGGCCATCAAAAAGCTGATTACCAAGGCCAAGAAGCGCGGCTACCTGACCTATGACGAGCTCAACGAAGCGCTCCCGCAGGACCAGATGAATTCGGAGCAGATCGAGGACGTGATGTCGGCGATCTCCGAAATGGGCGTCAACATCGTCGAAAACGACGAGGAAGCGCAGGAAGAGGCCGAGCGCGCGTCCGACACCGATGGCAGGGAAATCGAAGCCGACGGCAAGCCCGCGTCGAAGAACGTCGCGCCCGAGAAAAAGAAGGTCACGGTCGATCGCACCGACGATCCCGTGCGCATGTACCTGCGCGAAATGGGCGCGGTCGAACTGCTCAGCCGCGAAGGCGAGATCGCCATCGCCAAGCGGATCGAGGCCGGCCGCGACATGATGATCATGGGCCTGTGCGAAAGCCCGATCACCTTCAACGCGATCATCGACTGGTCGAACGCGCTCAACGCCGAGGAAATGCAGCTGCGCGAGATCCTCGATCTCGACGCGATGCTGTCGAAGGACCCGGCGCCCGAGAATCTCGACGACGATGCCGAGGACGACGACGGCGAAATCACCGAAAAGAACGCGGGTCCGTCATACAAGGAAGAAGACGACGTCGAGGAAGAGAATGGCGACGCCGACGACGACGAATCGTCGATGACCGAAAAGCGCGCGCGCAAGACCGACGACGACGACGAGGAAGAAGACAATACGCTGAGCCTCGCCGCGATGGAGGAACTGCTCAAGCCCGACGCGCTCGAGCGTTTCGCCAAGATTACCGCGCTCTACAAGAAATTCTCCAAGCTGCAGTCGACGCGGATGGACGCGCTCAATGCCGGCAGCGACTTTCCCGTGGCGCAGGAGCGCAAATACCAGAAACTGAGCGAAGAGCTGACCGCCGAGGTCGAGAGCGTCCAGTTTCATAACGCCAAGATCGAATATCTGGTCGACCAGCTTTACAGCTACAACCGCCGGCTGACCGCGCTGGGCGGGCAGATGCTGCGCCTCGCCGAACGTCACAAGGTGGCGCGCAAGGACTTTCTCGATTCGTATATCGGCAACGAGCTCGACGAGGGCTGGCTCGGCTCGGTGGCGAAAAAGGACAAGAAATGGGGTGCGTTCGCATCCAAGGAAGCCGACGCGATCGATCGCATCCGCAACGAGATTTCCGAAATCGCGCAGGCGACGGGCATGTCGCTCGGCGAGTTCCGCCGCATCGTCAACACGGTGCAGAAAGCCGAACGCGAGGCGCGCATCGCCAAGAAGGAAATGGTCGAGGCCAATCTGCGCCTCGTCATCTCGATCGCCAAAAAATACACCAACCGCGGGCTGCAGTTCCTCGACCTGATCCAGGAAGGCAATATCGGCCTGATGAAGGCGGTCGACAAGTTCGAGTATCGCCGCGGCTACAAGTTCAGCACCTATGCCACCTGGTGGATCCGCCAGGCGATCACGCGTTCGATCGCCGACCAGGCGCGCACGATCCGCATCCCCGTCCACATGATCGAGACGATCAACAAGCTGGTGCGCACCAGCCGCCAGTTCCTCCACGAGCAGGGCCGCGAACCGACGCCCGAGGAAATGGCCGAACGCCTGTCGATGCCGCTCGAAAAGGTCCGCAAGGTGATGAAGATCGCCAAGGAGCCGATCAGCCTCGAAACGCCGATCGGCGACGAGGAGGATTCGCATCTCGGCGACTTCATCGAGGACAAGAACGCGATCATCCCGGTCGACGCCGCGATCCAGGCCAATCTCAAGGAAACGGTCACCCGCGTGCTTGCCAGCCTGACCCCGCGCGAGGAACGCGTGCTGCGCATGCGCTTCGGCATCGGCATGAACACCGATCACACGCTCGAGGAAGTCGGCCAGCAGTTCAGCGTGACGCGCGAACGCATCCGCCAGATCGAGGCCAAGGCGCTGCGCAAGCTCAAGCACCCCAGCCGCAGCCGCAAGATGCGCTCTTTCCTCGACCAGTAAGGCTCGCTTTCCCGCCCAATTAGGGGGCAGGGTGTAAACCTGATTTTTACAGGTTGGGGCCTAACGTCCTGCTCACGGAAAGGCGCGCATTTGCACGCTCGCCGTAAGTGGAGGGCCTGTCTTGGCAGAAGCGAAACGCCTCGAACATTCGGGGGGCATTGCCGAAATCGTCGACAATCTCGTTGCCGGTGAAGGCACGGGGTCGAGCGATTACGTCGGATCGGGCCACCTCGTTTCAGGACCGGGTTCGCGCGCCAATTTAGCCGATGCAAGCCATTACCTTTGCCTTCTGCACGGCAATTATCCCGGCATGATCGACGTCGCCATGACCAGCAACCGGATCGACGCGGCGCACGACTGGCTGAGCGAGGCGAACGAAAGCTTCTCGCATGAGCGCGAATTCCTTGCGCACCTCGTCGCCGGCGTGGGCGCGATGCCGAGCATGAGCGGCCAGGCGCAAAGCGAGGTCGCCGTCCTCGGCCAGCGGCACGCGCTCGAGATGCTCGCGCGATCGGAGCGGCGTGGTTGCGCGCTCGGCGCCGTCGTCGCCCTGACGTTGGACTGGCGGACCGTGCGCGCGATTCTCGACATCGCCGCCGAACGCCTCGATATCGCACCGATGCGGTCGAACCTCCCCAATCTCCAGGAGACCGCGACGCTGCTGATGGCGGTCGGACGCGAAGAATCGATCGAACGCGCAATCGATTTCGGGGCCCGCCAGCTGCTCGCGCAGCATCGCGGCCTGTGGCAGTTGCTCGGCGCCCGCGAGGCGGCGCGCAGGGCCTGACCGCCGCCGGCCTCGTTTTCCGTAACGTCATTCATGGTCCGCTTGAAAGCGGTGCGCCGGTCCGCCTATTGCGGGTGAGAAATTCCCCGAGGAAACCACCGTCATGCGCTTTGAAGGCACCAAAGACTATATCGCCACCGACGACCTGAAGGTCGCCGTCAACGCGGCGGCAGCGCTGCGCCGGCCGTTGCTGATCAAGGGCGAACCGGGCACCGGCAAGACCGTGCTCGCCGCCGAAGTCGCCGCCGCGATGGGCGCGCCGCTGATCGAATGGAACATCAAGTCGACGACCAAGGCGCAGCAGGGCCTGTACGAATATGACGCGGTCGCGCGGCTGCGCGACGGCCAGCTCGGCGACGAACGCGTCCACGACATTTCGAATTATATCCGCAAGGGCAAATTGTGGGAGGCGTTCACCGCACCCGAACTGCCGGTGCTGCTGATCGACGAGATCGACAAGGCCGATATCGAGTTTCCCAACGACCTGCTCCAGGAACTCGATCGCATGCGCTTCCATGTCTATGAGACGGGCGAGATGGTCGAGGCGAGGGAACGCCCGATCGTCATCATCACCTCGAACAACGAAAAGGAACTGCCCGACGCGTTCCTGCGGCGCTGCTTCTTCCACTATATCCGCTTTCCCGATCGCGACACGATGCAGGCGATCATCGACGTCCATTTTCCGGGCATCAAGCAGATGCTCGTCAGGAAGGCGCTCGATATCTTCTACGAGGTGCGCGAGGTGCCGGGCCTCAAGAAGAAGCCCTCGACCAGCGAGCTGCTCGACTGGCTCAAGCTGTTGCTCGCCGAGGACATGCCGCTCGACGTGCTGCAATCGCGCGATCCGACCAAGGCGATCCCGCCGCTGCACGGCGCCTTGCTCAAGAACGAGCAGGACGTGATGCTGTTCGAGCGCCTCGCCTTCATGGCGCGGCGAAGCGGCTGAGCGTCGCCGTCAAAGCTGGTAAGCGACTTCGAGATCGCCCCAACGGCGGCCGTTGACGACCACCGGAACGTAGACGTTGCGCACCGTCAGGTAATGGGTGCCGTCGCCCTCCTGGCGATAGACGCACATGAAGAACGGCGCGGTGCTCTGCTTGGCCGCCTTGTCGTCATGTTCGAACAGGATGCGCCCATTGCGGCAATGCCGCGTGTCGTGGACCAGGTCGCCGGTCGGCGTCTTCGAACATTCGGTCACGTGCGTCGGCAAGAAGCCATTCATGTCGGCGGCGGAGCTCATGCGGATGACGGGATCCGACGACGAGATGCGGTCGAACAGCGAGCGCCAGTTGGCGTCGGCCCAGTCGCTCAGCGTCGTGCGATAGAGTTCTGGATTGGTGCCCGCGACGTACCGGTAATCGGTATCGAACAGCTGATCCATCGTCAGTTCGCCGGCGGCGATCGCGCGTTCGGTGATCGCGACCATCTCATCGGCATAGCCGCGCGCAAGATCGACGATGCGCGTATCCTCGGGCGACACGCCCGCTGAGATCATCGAATTGAACATGCGGTTGGACGTTTGCTCCATCGCAATGATGCTGTCGTGCGTGCCGACGAGTTGCGACTGGTTGCCGCGCACCGAATTGGCGAAGGCGTTGAGCTGATCGCGAACATTGGCGCTATTGCTGTGATTGATCGCCGAACTGCGCGCGATATCGTCGTTCTGGCCGTCGACGCGCTCAACCAGGTCCGACGCCATTTCGATCGCTTGGCTGATCCCTTCGAACTCGCCTTCGGCCTTGCGGCTCTGTTCGACGCCGCGACTGACCTCGCTGATGATCCCCTCGGCCTCGGCGGCAAGGTTGCCGACCGAGCGCGTGATCTCGTCGGTCGCGCTGCGCGTGTCCTGCGCCAGCTTCTTCACCTCGGCGGCGACGACTGCAAAGGTTCGACCGGCATCGCCCGCGCGCTCGGCCTCGATCGCGGCGTTGAGCGCGAGCATGTTGGTCGTCTTGGCGATGACTTCGATCGATCCGGAAACGCTGCGCACCTGCTCCATTACGGTCGCGAAGTTGGTGACATGATCGCCGAGCCGCGAGACGAGATCGGTCAGCGAGCGAAATTCGCCGACGACGACCCCGACCTGACCCGCGCTCTGGTCGAGCTGTTCGCGCGCGCGCGCCGAAAACAGCTTTGCTTCCTCGGTCGATTCGGCAATTTTTTCCTGGTCGTGTTCAAGCCCCTCGACGATGACCTCGATGTTTTCCAGCGACTTGAGTTGCTTGGCCATTTGCTCCGTCACGTTCGCGATCTTGCCTGCGGCGTCGGTGCAACCGACCGCCAGCGCGCCGCAGTCGGCCGCCGTCGAGGCATCGAGCGGTGCGGACGCAGGCCCCCGATCGCGGCGATCGGTGATGCTGTGATGAACGTGATGCATGCAATCCCCCGGAAATGACTGGGCTTTGCCTAGGCCTGCAATGGTTAATAACGGTTAAAGGCCGGGGCGTTCGGATGCTTTTATCTGTCGCCCAAGCGTCGGGACCGATAGAGCGGATCCATGCTGTTCGATTTCGTCGATGAATTGCGCGCCGCGGGCATTACCGCTTCGATGAAGGAACATCTCGTCCTGCTCGAAGCGCTCGACCGCGACGTCATCGCGCAGGACCCCGAGCAATTCTACTATCTCGCGCGCGCGACCTTCGTGAAGGACGAGGGACTGCTCGATCGCTTCGACCAGGTTTTCGCCAAGGTCTTCAAGGGCGTTATTCCCGCCCAGGGCGATGCGCCTGCCGATGTGCCCGACGAATGGTTGCGCGCCGTGACCGAAAAATACCTCAGCCCCGAAGAAATGGCGAAGATCGAATCGCTCGGCGGTTGGGACGAAATCATGGAGACGCTGAAGAAGCGGCTCGAGGAACAGCACGAGCGCCACCAGGGTGGCAGCAAGTGGATCGGCACCGGCGGCACCAGCCCTTACGGCAACGCCGGCTATAATCCCGAAGGCGTGCGCATCGGCGGGCAAAGCACGCACAAGCGCGCGATCAAGGTGTGGGAAAAGCGCGAATTCCGCAATCTCGATGCGACTCGCGAGCTCGGCACGCGCAACATCAAGGTGGCGCTGCGCCGCCTGCGCCGCTTCGCCCGCGAAGGCGCCGCCGACGAGCTCGACATCGACGCTACCGTCGAAGGCACAGCGAAACAGGGCTGGCTCGATATCCGCATGCGCCCCGAACGGCACAATGCGGTGAAGCTGCTGCTGTTCCTCGACGTCGGCGGATCGATGGACCCGCATATCAAGCTGGTCGAGGAGCTGTTCAGCGCGGCCAATAGCGAGTTCAAGAACCTCGAATTCTTCTATTTCCACAACTGCGTCTACGAGGGCGTGTGGAAGGACAATCGCCGCCGCTTTACCGAACGCACGCCGGTATGGGACATCCTCCACAAATATGGGCACGATTATAAGCTGATCTTCGTCGGCGACGCCTCGATGAGCCCCTATGAGATCACCTATCCGGGCGGTTCGGTCGAGCATTTCAACGAAGAGGCCGGGGCGGCTTGGATCGCACGGATGACCAACGTCTATCATGCCGCCGCCTGGCTGAATCCCGTGCCCGAGCAGCACTGGGGCTATACGCCGTCGATCGGCATCCTGCGCGAGCTGATGAACGACCGCATGTATCCGCTGACCCTGGCGGGCCTCGACGAGGCGATGCGCGCGCTGGTGCGCAAATAGCGACCGGCGCGGGCGCCGCCGAGTTTAACTCGCGATCGGCGCAACCAGCCGCGCAACGCTGCGTTATCCCTCTGAAGCGCAGCGATTTCGCGCGCGCCCCTAGAGGAGATCTCCATGTCCACGATCCAATCCGTCATGACCAGCCCGGTAACCTCGATCGACTGCGGCGCGACGCTTCGCGATGCTGCGACCGCGATGCGCGACGACGATGTCGGCTCGCTGCCAATCACGCGCGACGGGAAGCTGTGCGGCGTCGTCACCGATCGCGATATCGTTCTACGTGCCATCGCCGAAGGGATCGACGCGTCATCGTGCGTCGCCGACGTCATGACGTCGAAGGTCACGACGGTCGCGTCCGACTGCGATGTCGAAAAGGCGGCCAAGCTGATGTCCGACCAGCAGATCCGCCGCCTTTACGTCGTCGACGACGACATGATCTGCGGCGTCGTCGCGCTCGGCGACCTTGCGGTCGATCCGCAGGGGGAGGACGCGGGCGAGGCTTTGCGCGCGATTTCAAAAAGCGAAGCGACGTCCCGATAATCGCCGCCTTTCGATTTGGCCGATCGCGATAGCTGACGCGCGCTAGTAGAGCACGAATTCGCGCCGGCGATCGGCCCAGTCGGCCTCGTCGATGCGTGTCAGCGCGTCGAGATCGTCTGGCTCGGCAGCGGCGTCGTCGACCCATTCGCGCAACGCCGGACCGCCATTGATGACGTCGATCGCTAGCTTGTCGAATTCATATTCGTACGGAAAATCGCGCCACAGATCATAGTCGGGATCAAGCCGCCGGATCGCCTTGAACGCGAGCGCCTGCAAACGCCACGGCTTGAACGCGAGATAGTCGTAACCCGGCCCGTCGGCGTGGATGTGGACGCCGTGGCACATTTGCCCGGAATGTTTGTGGAAGGTCGGTTCGAACCAGCATTCGCGCAGGATGCAGCCGCCGAGCCAGTGCGGCGCGAGCGCATCCATCTCGGCAAGAACCGCGCGCGCATCGATGTCGGGCGCGCCGAACAGCTCGAGCGGGCGCGTCGTGCCCCTGCCCTCGCTCAGCGTCGTGCCTTCGAGCATCACCGTCCCCGCATAGGCACGCGCCATGTTGAGATTGGCGGCATTGGGGCTGGGGTTGATCCAGATGCGATTCTCGGGCCAGCCATAGCCGGGCGCCTTGTCTGGCGCCCATCCATTCATCTCGACGACGCGATAATCCACGTCGAGGCCGAGCGTCGCGATGAACCAGTGGCCGAGCTCGCCGAGCGTCAGCCCGTGGCGCATCGGCAGCTGCCCGGCGCCGACGAAGCTTTCCCACCCCTCGCGCAGCGTCAGCCCCTCGATCGGTCGCCCCGCGGGATTGGGGCGGTCGAGAACCCAAACTGATTTGCCATGTTTTTCCGCTTCTTCGAGGACATAACGCAGAGTCGTTATGAAGGTATAGATGCGGCAGCCGAGGTCCTGCAGGTCGATCATGATGGTGTCGAACGTGCCCATTGCCTGCCCGGTCGGGCGGCGCGTCTCGCCATAGAGGCTGAACACCGGGATGTTGTAAGCGGGATCGGTAAAATCCTCGGTCTCGACCATGTTGTCCTGCTTGTCTCCGCGCAGTCCATGCTGCGGCCCGAACGCCGCGGTCAGGTCGATCTCTTCGCAGGCGGCCAGCGCGTCGATCGCGTGCGTCAGATCGGCGGTGACCGAGGCGGGATGCGCGAGCAGCGCGACGCGCTGCCCCTTGAGCGGCGCACGCAAGGCGGGGTCGGCGAGGAGGCAATCGAGTCCGGTTTTCATGGTCAGTCTTGTGGCGGGAGTTCGAGCGCGAAGCAATCGGGCGCGTGGAAATCGGGGGCACCGGGAGGATGCGCCAGCGCCCAATAGGATTTGGTGCCGTCGCGCGCCTCTATGACCGCCGACAGGCCCATTTTCGCGGGCAGCTTCCCGCCGAACGGCGCGAGATCCATGAGCGCAACGACCGCCAACCTGTCGCTACCGTGTTCTTCGACGAATATCTCAGGCGCCGGCAGGTCAAGCGCAGGTTGCATGCCCTCACGATAGGATTCAAAGCGGTAAAGCGCCCATTGCCGCGCCGGCGAAAAATTGGCTTCGAGATAGGCCGGACCGTCATCGAGTGTCGCGAACGCTTCAAAACAGGTCGTTTTCCATAAGCCATCGGTGCGCTGAGGCAATGCGGCCGATGGCACGACGAGTTGGGCGATGTCGCCGGTAACGACATATTCGAGCTTGAGCACAGATCGAGAAAATTGCGTCAGCCTGGCCCCCACATCGACTGGCGGCCACGCGGCCTGCGGATGGGGAACGAGTTGCCGCTTACCCAAAACTCTACTCAACCGACGGCTCCCATGTTACGCGCGCGCCATGACCGACTATCAATCCGATCTCCTCAGCCTGCTCGCCAGCCGCGGCTATATCCACCAGATGACCGACGCGGAAGGGCTCGACGCGCTCGCCGCCAAGCAGGTCGTGCCGGGTTATATCGGCTTCGATGCGACCGCGCCGTCGCTGCATGTCGGGAGCCTGGTCCAGATCATGATGCTGCGCCGCATGCAGCAGGCGGGGCACAAGCCGATCGTGCTGATGGGCGGCGGGACGTCGATGGTCGGCGATCCGTCGGGCAAGGACGAATCGCGCCAGCTGCTGACCGCGCAGCAAATCGCCGGCAACATCCGCTCGATCCGCAAGGTGTTCGACAATTTCCTGACCTTCGGTTCGGGACCGAGCGACGCGATCATGGTCGACAACGCCCGCTGGCTGTGCGGCCTCGATTATATCGACGTGCTGCGCGACATCGGCCCGCATTTCACGATCAACCGCATGCTGACCTTCGATTCGGTCAAGCTGCGGCTCGACCGCGAACAGCCGCTGACCTTCCTCGAGTTCAACTACATGATCCTGCAGGCCTATGATTTCCTGCATTTGTCGCGCGAGCAGAAATGCCGATTGCAGCTCGGCGGCTCGGATCAATGGGGCAATATCGTCAACGGCATCGACCTCGCCCGCCGCGTCGATGGCGCCGAATTGTTCGGCGTCACGACGCCGCTGATCACCACTGCCGACGGGAAGAAGATGGGCAAGACCGCGGCGGGTGCGGTGTGGCTCAACGAGGAAGCCCTGCCCGATTACGATTACTGGCAGTTCTGGCGCAACACCGACGACCGCGACGTCGGCCGTTTCCTGCGCCTGTTCACCGACATCCCGCTCGACGAGATCGCGCGGCTAGAGGCGCTCGAGGGCGCCGAGATCAACGAGGCGAAGAAACGCCTCGCCGATGCCGCGACGACGATGTGCCGCGGCGCCGATGCCGCGTTGCGCGCCGCCGATACCGCGCACCAGACCTTCGAGGCGGGCGGCCTGTCGGACAATCTGCCGACGATCGAACTTCCCGCCGACGGCATGACGATCGTCGATGCGCTGAAGGACCTGGGTTTCGCCGCGTCGAACAAGGAGGCGCGGCGCAAGATCGACGAGGGCGCGGTCAAGGTCGCTGGCGAGAAAATCGCCGATCCGCATCACCGGCTGGCGATTTCGGGCGACGCCTCGATCCAGATCAGCCTGGGTGCGAAGAAACACGGTCGGGCGGTCGCTTCGCGAGCCGGCAAATCTTCATGATTTGTTGAGATTCGAGGCGCAATGTTCCTGCGTAGTTGGGGACATTTTATGCAGAAGATCGATCTTTCCAAAGCTCATTATGCCGGGCCCGACACGCGCCTGGCGCCGCGGTCTGACATTTACGCGCGCGCATCGGTCACCCTCCCCGACGGTCGTCAGGAAGTCGTCACGATCGTCAATATTTCGGCCGACGGCCTGTTGTTTCGCCTGCCGAGCCAGTTCGACGTCAACGACATATTGATCTTCAAGATGCCGATCATCGGGCAGGTCGCGGCGCGCGTCATCTGGTCGATGGCTGGGCGTTCCGGCGTCCAGTTCGAAAGCATGATCCCGGTCGAGGACTATCTGCCGCTGTTGCGCGCCTTCGGTTGCACGCCGCGCGAGCAATAAAGCGCCTAACCCCCGCGTAGCAGCGGCACCGCCGCGTCGCGTTCGAACAGATAGAGACAGGTCCGCGCCGCCTCGCCGCGCGCGCCGGCGATACCCCCGTCGCGGTCGATGAACAGCCGCGCATCGTCGCGCGCCAGCGGCAACAGGCGTTGCAGCTGTTCGGGCGTGGCGACGCGATAGCCCTGCTCGCCCGACTGGCGCGTGCCCAATATCTCGCCCGATCCGCGCAGTTCCAGATCGGCCTCGGCGATGCGAAAACCGTCGTTGCTTTCGCGCATCATCGCGAGGCGTTCGCGCGCCGTCTCGCTCAGATGTTCGCCGCGCATCAGCAGGCAGACCGATTTTTCGGCGCCGCGCCCGACGCGCCCGCGCAACTGGTGGAGCTGGGCGAGGCCGAAGCGATCGGCGTTCTCGATCACGATCAGGCTGGCATTGGGGACGTCGACGCCGACCTCGATCACCGTCGTCGCGACGAGCACCGCGACCTCGCCGCGCGAAAACCGGTCCATCACCGCGTCCTTGGCGGTCGCCTTCATCCGCCCGTGGACGAGGCCGACGCGCTCGCCGAAGCGCAGCGCGAGGGCGGCCGCGCGATCCTCGGCCGAGGCGAGGTCGAGTGCGTCCGATTCCTCGACCAGCGGGCAGACCCAATAGGCCTGCTTGCCCGCCTCGATATGGCGCCCGAGGGCTTCTACCACCTCGTCGAGGCGGCTCGCGCCGATCACGCGCGTATCGACCGGCGTGCGACCGGGCGGCATTTCGTCGAGTCGCGAGACGTCCATCTCGCCGTAATTCGACAGCAGCAGCGTGCGCGGGATCGGCGTCGCGGTCATCACCAGCAAATGCGGCGGGCGCTGTGCCTTTTGCGTCAGCAGCAGGCGTTGCGCGACGCCGAACTTGTGCTGCTCGTCGATCACCGCGACGGCGAGATCGCGATAGCCGACCGCTTCCTGGAAGATCGCGTGCGTGCCGACCAATATTTCGATGCTGCCGTCGGCGAGCCCCATCAGCGTCGCTTCGCGAACCTTGCCCTTGTCGCGCCCGGTCAGCACCGCGAGGTTGACCGGCAGGCCGACGAGCATCGCCTGCAGCGTCGCGAAATGCTGCCGCGCCAGGATTTCGGTGGGGGCGAGCAGCGCGCCCTGCTTGCCCGCCTCGACCGCGGTCAGCAGCGCCTCGAGCGCGACGATCGTCTTGCCCGAACCGACATCGCCCTGGAGCAGGCGCAGCATCGGCGTGTCGCGCGCGAGGTCGGCCTCGATCTCGCCCATGCTGCGCAGTTGCGCGCCGGTCGGGGCGAACGGCAGCCTGAGCGCGTCGCGCAGTCGCCGGTCGCCATGGACGGGATGGCCGCGCCGCGCCTTGAGCGCCTGACGCACGAGCATCCAGGCGAGCTGGCCGGCGAACATCTCGTCATAGGCGAGCCGGTCGCGCGATTGGGCGTCGTCGGGTTCGCCATGCGCGGCGGCGAGCGCGTTGCGCCAGCCCGGCCAGCCTTCGCGTGCGACGAGCGCGCCATCGGCCCATTCGGCAAGCTCGGGCGCGCGTGCCAGCGCCTGCGCCGCGATATCGGCCATGCGCGCGTTGCTGAGCCCCTCGCTGAGCGGATAGACGGGTTCGCGCAAGGCGATCGCGACGTCGCCGTCGACGGGCTCGACCATGTCGGGATGGACGATCTGCAGCTGGTCGCCGAACCGATCGAGCCGTCCGGCGACGCGCCGGGCCTCGCCCAGCGGGAAGAGCTTTTTCGCCCAGCCGGTGTTGCGCCCGAAATAGACGATATTGACGTGGTTGCCGGCAAGGTCGAACGCCTGGACGCGAAACGGCGCGCGGCTCGACCCGCCGCTGCGATAATCCTGCGCGGTCAGCGTGACGACGACGATGCGCCCGATATCGGCCTCGTCGAGCTCGGTGACCGGCTTGCGCTCGATCGTCCCGGTCGGGAGGTGAAACAGGGCGTCGACGATCCGGTCGAGCCCGAGCCGGGCGAGCGGCTTGGCCAGCGCCGGCCCGATCCCCTTGAGATCGGTCAGTTCGGCAAACAGCGGATTGAGTATCTCGGGTCGCATGGCTATCTGAGGCTTGTATTCACCAAAGCCGCAGCGCGCCACAACGCTCTGCGGCTGGTGTCGATTCCACCCAAGGGGAAGATCATGGACCGCGCGCACCGTCTGAAGCGCCTGCAGTTCCGCGCCTGGCACCGCGGCACGCGCGAGGCCGACATGATGATCGGCGGCTTTTTCGATTCCCATGGCGAATCGTGGGACGAGGCCGAATTGGCGTGGTTCGAGATGCTGCTTGATCATGACGACGTCGACATCATGGCCTGGGCGATCGGAACGCAGCCGCCGCCCGCGACGGTCGCGGGTGCGCAGATGGTTGCGATGCAGCGGCTCGATTACATCGATATTCCCGGATGAGTTCGATGGTTTTTTCGATTCGCTCGCCCCGGCGAAGCCGGGGACCAGGCCCGACAATGCGATACCTGCGGCCGCCGGGCCGGATAGCAGCCGTGGCCGGCAATACGGATGATCCGTCATGACCGACCTTGCCAAGATCCTGCAGGCCAAGGCGCCGCTGACGCTCGCCGGCGTACCGCCGGGGTTCCAGCCGTGGTTTCTTGCCGACCTCGCCCGCGCCGCGCCGGGTCGCGCGGTGTTCGTCGCGTCGGACGATGCCGCGATGCAAGGCATCGTCGATACCGCGGCCTATTTCGCGCCCGAGCTCGTGGTGCGCGCCTTTCCGGCGTGGGATTGCCTGCCCTATGACCGCTCCTCGCCGAGCCTCAACATGTCGTCGCGGCGGCTGGCGACCCTCGTCGCGCTGCAGGACAAGCCGGCGGCCGCCGAACTGATCGTCACTACGGTCAATGCGCTGACGCAGCGCACGCTGACCCCGTTTCGCGTCCGCGGCCTGTCGGCGCGGCTCGCGGCGGGCGAGCGGATCGATCGCGACCGGCTGATCCGCCTGCTCCACGACAATGGCTACAGCCGCGCCGATACCGTCGCCGACAAGGGCGAATATGCGGTACGCGGCGGGATCGTCGATCTCTATCCCTCGGGCGAAAAGCACGGGCTGCGTCTCGATTTCTTCGGCGACGAAATCGAAAGCATCCGCAGCTTCGATCCCGCCGACCAGCGCACCACCGGGCGCGTCGACAGTTTCGTCCTGCTGCCCGCCGCCGAAACGCTGCTCGACGAAGCGAGCATCAAGCGCTTCCGCTCGCGCTATCGCGAACGGTTCGGCGCCAACGCCACGGGCGACCCGCTCTACCAGGCGGTCTCCGACGGTCGTCGTCTGGCGGGCATGGACCACTGGCTGCCGTTGTTCGAGGATCGCCTCGAAACGCTGTTCGACCATCTCGCCCCCGATACGCTGTGGATCCGCGACGGCGGCACCGAGGCGGCGGCGCAATCGCGCTTCGACGCGATCACCGATTATCACCGCAACCGCGTCGAGGCGATGCGCGGCGATCCCGGTAGCTACCGGCCGCTGCCGCCCGAAACCCTGTACCTTTCCGCCTACGACTGGGCGCGACGCATCGCCGACATGCCGATCCACGCGACGAGCGCGTTTCCCGAGCCCGAAAGCGGCGGAATCGTTAATTTCGGCGTGGCCGGCCCGCGCGATTTCGCGCCCGAGCGGACGCAGAACGCCAATGTCTACGACGCCGTCGTTGCACATGCCAAGGGCGAGGCGCTGCGCGGGCGCAAACTGATCCTCGCCAGCTACTCGGGCGGCGCGCGCGAGCGTCTCGCCGGACTCCTCGCCGATCATGGCCTGACCGCCACGGTCGAGGTCGACGGCTGGCAGCAGGCGCTCGGCGCCGCCGACGGCAAGCGCGTCGCGCTGATCACGCTGCCGCTCGATCACGGCTTTACCGGTCCCGATGTCGCCTTGCTGACCGAACAGGACATGCTCGGCGACCGTCTCGTCCGCCGCGCCAAGCGCAAAAAGAGCGCCGACGCCTTTTCGGCCGAGCTTGCGGCGATGACGCCGGGCGACCTCGTCGTCCACGCCGATCACGGCATCGGCCGATACGAGGGGCTAACCTCGATTCCGGTCGGATCGGCGCCGCATGACTGCGTCGCGCTGACCTATGCCGGCGGCGACAAGCTGTTCGTACCGGTCGAGAACATGGACGTGCTGTCGCGCTATGGTTCGGAAAACGAGGGCGTCGCGCTCGACCGGCTCGGCGGCGAGGCATGGCAGCGGCGCAAGGCGAGGATGAAGCAGAGGATCCGCGAAATCGCGGGCGAACTGCTGGCGACGGCGGCGATGCGCGCGATTAAGCCCGCTGAAATCGCCCTGCCCGATGCCGCCTATCCCGAATTCGTCGATCGCTTCGCCTTCGAGGAAACCGACGACCAGGATCGCGCGATCGCCGAGACGATCGACGATCTTGCCAGGGGCCGGCCGATGGATCGGCTGGTCTGCGGCGATGTCGGTTTCGGCAAGACCGAGGTCGCGCTGCGCGCCGCCTTCGTCGCGGCGATGGCGGGCTGGCAGGTGGCGCTGGTGTGCCCGACGACGCTGCTCGCACGCCAGCACTTCATCAACTTCACCGAACGCTTCAAGGGCTTTCCGATCAATATCGGCCGGCTGTCGCGGCTGGTGCCCGCCGCAGAAGCGAAGAAAACGCGCGAAGAGCTGGAGGCCGGAACGATGGACATCGTCATCGGCACGCATGCGATCCTGTCAAAAACGGTCAAGTTCAAGCGCCTCGGCCTCGTCGTCGTCGACGAGGAGCAGCGATTCGGCGTGACGCAGAAGGAAAAGCTCAAGGCGCTGCGCGCCGATGTCCATATCCTGACTCTGACCGCGACGCCGATCCCGCGCACGCTGCAGATGGCAATGTCGGGGCTGCGCGACCTGTCGGTGATCCAGACGCCTCCGGTCGATCGCCTCGCGGTGCGCACCTATGTCACGCCCTGGGACGCGGTCGTCATCCGCGAGGCGCTGCTGCGCGAGCATTATCGCGGCGGGCAGAGCTATTTCGTGACTCCGCGCGTCGCCGACCTGCCCGACCTGCAGGAATTCCTGCGCACGCAGGTGCCCGAGATCAATTTCATCACCGCGCACGGCCAGATGGCGCCGACGCAGGTCGAGGAACGGATGAGCGCGTTCTACGACCGCAAGTACGACGTGCTGCTGTCGACGACGATCGTCGAGAGCGGGCTCGACATTCCGTCGGCCAATACGCTGATCGTCAACCGCGCCGATCGTTTCGGGCTGGCGCAGCTCTATCAGCTGCGCGGTCGCGTCGGGCGGTCGAAGACGCGCGCCTATGCCTATTTCGCCACCGCGCCGGGGCGCATCCTGACCGAGACCGCCGAGAAGCGGCTCAAGATCCTCGCCGATCTCGATACGCTCGGCGCCGGCTTCCAGCTTGCCAGCCACGATCTCGACATTCGCGGCGCGGGCAATCTGGTCGGCGACGAACAGTCGGGTCATATTCGCGAGGTCGGGTTCGAATTGTACCAGTCGATGCTCGAGGATGCGATCGTCGCGGCGAAGGCGGGGGGCGGCGAGGTTGACGCCGGTGGCGATGCAGCTTGGTCGCCGCAGATTACCGTCGATGCGCCGATCCTGATCCCCGAAACCTATGTTCCCGACCTTGCGTTGCGAATGGGATTGTATCGCCGTCTCAATGGCTTGGATTCGAAAGCTGAGATCGAATCCTTTGCCGCCGAGATGATCGACCGGTTCGGGCCGATCCCCGCGCCGACCGAGAACCTGTTGCGGCTGATGGAGATCAAGCAGAACGCGCTGCGCGGCAACATCGCCAAGATCGACGCGGGGCCGAAGGGCGCGATCGTCGCATTCCGCAACGACCATTTCCCCAACGTCCCCGGCCTGCTCGATTATGTCGAACGCTTGCAGGGCACAGCGCGGCTGCGACCCGACCAGCGGCTCGTCATCACGCGCGCGTGGAAGGAGCCGGCGGCGCGGCTGCACGGCATCATGCAATTGTCGAAGGGCCTCGCCAAGCTGGCGAGCTAGAGAAAATCGGCGAGCCGGTCGGACGCGACCGCGCCCGAGCGCAGGAAGCCCTGATAGAAAGTGCAGCCGCCGCGCGCGAGCATGGCGAGCTGTTCGGGCGTTTCGATCCCCTCGGCGACGGTCGCGACGCCGAGCGATCTGGCGAGGTCGAACACCGCCGACATCACCAGCCGGTCGCGCTCGCTGGCGGCCAGATTCTGGACCATCGCGGCGTCGATCTTGAGATAATCGATCGGCAGCTGGCGCAGATAGCTGAGCCCGGCATAGCCGGCGCCGAAATCGTCGACCGCGATCGCGACGCCCTCGCTCTTGAGCTGGGCGAGCGCATCGACCGCCTGATCCATGTCGGCGACCATCGCGTCCTCGGTGATCTCGGCGGTGATCCGCGCGGGATCGACGCCGTGCTGGGCCAGTCGCGCATGAAAGCGCGGGGCAAAGCCCGACCGCGCGAGATCCTCGACGGTGACGTTGAGCGACAGGCGGACATGGCGCAGTTCGGCGGGCCAGCGCGCCATCGCGGCGAGCGCCTTGTCGTGGATATGCGCGGTCAATTCGGGCAGCACGCCCGCGCGCCGCGCCGCCGAAACGAGCGGGGCCGCGCCCAGCTTGCCGAGCTCGGGATGATCCCAGCGCGCCAGCGCCTCGACCCCGACCATCGCATCGTCGGCGATCGCGAACTGCGGCTGGAAGAACACGCGCACCTCGTCGCCGGTGATCGCGCGGCCGATGTCGAGCGTCGGCTGCGGCCCCTGATCGCCGGTCAGCTTGAGCGCGGCGCCGCGCAATACCGCGCCGGGGCTCGAATGCGCGGGCGCGTCGACGACCGCGCTCTGGCAACCGACCTGCCAGTGCGTGCCGGCAAGAGCGATCGGCGTGCAGACCGCCTCGGCTAGCGCGAGGCTTTCGGCCTGCAGCTGCGCCGAGCTGACGTCGGCGGGCGCGACCATCGCGAAGCGCGTGCCCTTGAGCCGCGAAACGATGGCATCGGGGCCCCATTCGTTGCGCGCGAAGCGATCGAGCCGCGAGGCGACGGTCCTGAGATACTCGTCGCCCGCCGCTTCGCCGGCATTGTCGTTGACGCGGTCGATGCCGATCAGCTTGACGAGCAGCAGCGCGGTGTCGTCGCGTTCGAGCCTGGCGCTGAGCAAGGCGTTGAGCGAGGTTTCGCCGGGAAGGCCGGTGACGCCGTCGCGGCCGGTTAATGCCGACGGCGTGATCAGGCGATCGCCCGCGGCCTCCACGCTGCCGGTGAGCACGCCGTCGTCGACGACCAGATGGTGCACCAGGTCGACGGCGAACGGGCCCGAATCGCTCGCCGGCTGGACGAACATCGCCTGGCGGGCGCCGCGCGCGAGCGACCTGTACGCGGCCACCCCCGCCAGGCGCGCGGTCGGGCCAATCGCGCGCAGCGCATCGCCGAGCCGCGAGACGCCGTCGAAGGCGGGCGCATATTGTTCGCGCAAGACGTCGTCGAGATAGAAGTCGCCGGTGGCGAGGTCGAGCGACCAGTGCGGCAGGACTTCGTCACGATCATTGTCCGGCGCCGGTGCGGTGCCCGATTGCGCGCCCCGGACGCTGACGCCGATCAGTGCGAGCAATTCATCGTTGCTGCAATCGCCGGGCAGATAGGCATCGAAGCCGACCGCGGCGAATTCGCGCAGCCGGTGGCCCTCGTCGCGGTCGGCGATGAGCAGCGTTCGCGCGCCGTGGACGGAGGCGATCGGATGAAGATCGCGCAGCACCTCGAGCGCCGCATCGACGGCCCCGCGCGCATCGACGACGAGCATTTGCGCGCCCGCCATCAGGAACCGTCGCGCCGCCCCCTCGACGCGCCGCGCGACCACCGCCGACACGCCGAGCGCCGCGAGCCGTTCGTCCATGGCATCGCGATGCGTCGGCGAAAGCACGAAAATCGGGCGCGCCTGGACGACGTCAGCGCCCGATAGGAGATCGCGCGACGCGGCGGGCTCGGCAAGGCTCGGCGAATTGATCGTCATGATCGTGCGATGTAGCAGCTATATCTTGCGCAATCCTTAGCCGATTTGCGACGATCCTCGCTTGCGCCGCCGCCGGACGAACCATAGGCCTAGGATCGACGCCAAGCAGCGGCCGGTTTTGGCCCAGCATTATGTGACCGGAGGCCCGATCGATGACATCGCCCAAGCCCGCGCCCAAGATCGCGCTGGTCGCATCGTCGACCAAGCAGGCGCGCGACGCCGAACGCCAGCTGCGCGCCGCCCATGACTTCGTCGCCGAGGACGAGGCCGATATCGTGATCGCGCTCGGCGGCGACGGGTTCATGCTGCATCGGCTGCACCTGATGCTCGACGACGGACGCGGACGGCCGGTGTTCGGGATGAACCTCGGCACGGTCGGTTTCCTGATGAACGAATGGCGGGTCGAGGGGCTGATCGAGCGGATCGCCAAGGCGCGCCGGATCACGGTGACGCCGCTCAAGGTCGAGATCACGCCGGCCAAGGGCGAGCGCGTGACCCTGCCCGCGATCAACGAGCTGTCGCTGCTGCGCGAAACGCGGCAGATCGCGCGGATCGAGGTTGCGATCAACGGCCGCGTGATGCTGCCCGAGCTGATGTGCGACGGCGTGCTGGTGGCGACGCCGGCGGGATCGACCGCGTATAATCTGAGCGCCTATGGCCCGATCCTGCCGCTCGATTCGGCGCTGCTCGCGCTGACCCCGATCAGCCCGTTCCGCCCCCGCCGCTGGCGCGGCGCGATCCTGCCCGATCGCACGCGAATTCGCTTCACCGTACTCGAATCGGGCAAACGCCCCGTCAGCGCGGTCGCCGACCAGCGCGAGGTGCGCAATATCCGCAGCGTCGAAATCGGCATCGACCGCGAAAAATCGCTCACGCTGCTGTTCGATCCCGAACATGCGCTCGACGATCGGATCGCGATGGAGCAGTTCGTCGTTTGAGGTGTTGCAATGCGATAGCGAAATCGGCATAGGCGTGCCGTGCCGGCTAGCGCCGGCTGCTTCCCGATAGCTCAGCGGTAGAGTAGGTGACTGTTAATCACTTGGCCGTAGGTTCGAATCCTACTCGGGGAGCCATTCTACATT
>JAACTG010000126.1 GCA_009993585.1 Sphingomonadales bacterium | reverse complement strand
GCTGTCGCACCAGAAATGCCGACCGATGGTCGCCGTGGCGCGCGGTCTCATCGCTCGGCCACGCCTCGGCAGCCGCTTCGACCATATTCGGCCAGGCTGGCGGAATGTCGGGCAATCCGCGGGCGACGAGTCCGAAAATCAGGCTCATCGCGGCCTAATCGAACGCCGACGGAGCGATGTGCGTAATCTGCGACGGCAGAAAGCGGGCGTATCGTTTTTCGTTGCAATGCCCCGTCACCCAGGTGTCGCCGACCTTGAGCCAGGCGTGCATTTCGCGCGCTCCATTGCAATCGAGCGGGGCGCCGAGACGAACCTGCGAGCCTATCCCGCGCCGACCGAGCATGCGGTAAGCCGCGAGCGCCTGCGGCAGGCAGGCAAGTTCGATTGGCGAATTGCGCACGACCCGCGCGATTTCGCGGGCCACATTGCCGCTGAAGGCCATGTCGGCCGAGCCCCCTGAGGCGACTTGGTCGTCACCCTCGACCATCATCTGGACGAGCAGTTCGGCCAGCCGTCGCTGCGACAGTAGCAACACCTGGCTTTTGGCCACCGCCAGAGCGATGGCGGCTTCCCAAAGCAGGGCCCACTGTGCCGGACGAAGGGCAAGGGCGCTTTTCCACTTCGACATTGCATCCCCCGGTAATACCGCATTCCTGTCGCACCTGCCTGAATTGGGCAAGCCCTCAATCGAGCCATCGACCCGCCGTGCAGATCGCGAAATGACAGCGAGGTGAATTCACCTTGCGGCAACCGGTGGGACAATCGAGCGATTTCGGTCAGTCGCTTCGGTCAAAGCTTCAGGCGCCAACCGGCTGCTGCGGCTCGACTGAAACTCCCCGTGGCGCCATTGAATGGCTGCGGCAACTCAAAGGCGATCTGCAGAAGCGCCCAGGCAACCGAGCCGACAGCGTACGGCGGCTTCAACCGTCACCATTGGCTGCGGCAATCAGCAATATGAACCGCAGGGCGGCGAAAGTTCACCGCGCAATTGACCCACCGAACGCTGCGCGTCGGCGCGTTGAAATGTGGAAATCTGGCTGACATCGCGGGGAAATTATGGTGGGCGTGGCAAGGATTGAACTTGCGACCCCTGCGATGTCAACACAGTGCTCTACCACTGAGCTACACGCCCACTCTGGAGCGGGTCACTAGTGGCAACGGCGTGGCGATGCAACCGCCAATCGCGGCGGCGAAGCTTTCGCTGCCGCGCCTGGCTCAGCTGGTGCCGATGGCGCTTTGCGAGCCGAAGATCGAATCGACCTCGGCGACGAGATCCTTGAGGTGGAAGGGTTTCGACAAAAGCTTGGCATGCGGCATCGTTTCGCCGGCGCGCAGCGACACGGCGGCAAAACCGGTGATGAACATGATCCGCGTGTCGGGCGACATCGACGCGGCCTTTTGCGCCAGCTCGATGCCGTCCATTTCGGGCATGACGATATCGGTCAGCAGCAGGTCGAACGTGCCCGATTCGAGGTACGGCAGCGCCGCGGTCCCGCGGTCGACGTCGGTGACGTGGTATCCGGCGTTGGTCAGCGCCCGCGCCAGATATTCGCGCATGACATCGTCGTCTTCTGCCAGCAATATGCGGTGCATATGCACGTCTCCGATCATTGGCCCGATAAGGGGCCCGATTGCGCCGATAGAGCGCGAACATGCATGATTCGGGGCGGCGGCGCCAGAGGTGAGGAGGAGCGATCGCACCGCTTTCCCATTTCGGGGCGGCTTGGGCAGCAAAAGTAGCGTGGATGATCGCGATGCCCCGTTCGCCTGGCGTGGCCCCGACGCGCTCGCCTCGCCGGTGGTGCTGGCGGTGCCGCACGCCGGGCGCGACTATCCCGCGCCGCTGCTCGCAGCCGCGGCGGTTCCGGCGGCGACGCTGCGGCAGCTTGAGGACCGCTACGCCGACCTGCTGATCGCCGACGCCGTGGCCGCCGGGCATCGCGCGATGGTGGCGCATGTCGCGCGCGCCTGCGTCGACCTCAACCGCGATCCCGACGATCGCGAGGGACGCGATGCGAGGGGAAAATGGCGCCAGGGCCAGGGGGTGTTCCCCGCCGCGACGCCCGACTGCGGCATGCTGTGGCGCGGGCCATTTGCCGAGGCCGATCTCGATCGACGGATCGCTCGCATCCATGCGCCCTATCACCGCGCCATCGCCGATGCGCTGGAGGTTCGTCGCGCCCGGTTCGGTGCGGCGATGCTGGTCGATATCCATTCGATGCCGCGCCATGCCGGGCGCGGCTGGCCGCGCTCGGCCGATCTCGTGCTCGGCGATCGCAAGGCGACGACGACGAGCGCGCAGATTGCGGACCGGCTGGCGGCAGTGGCGCGCGCCGCCGGCTTGAGCTGCGTGCGCAACCATCCCTATGCCGGCGGCCATGGCGTCCATCGCCATGCCGATCCCGCGAGGGGGATTCATGGCGTCCAGGTCGAAATCGCCCGCGACCTTTATCTCGACCGCAACGGCCACCCCCGATCCGAGGGCGTTGCGGCGATCTCCGCACTGGTAAAGCAACTGGCCGACACCGCCGCAGCCACAATGCGCGCGGTTGCGTTGCCGCCTGCCGAGGCGGCCGAATAGCCAATAAAAAACCACCTCGTACAATGCACGAGGTGGCTAGGGTCCAGGGAGGAGAACCCTTCCGTGGAAGGGTATCCATGCAGCCCCGGAAAAGGGGGGACCGGCGCTGCACAACTCCTATTTAGGTGCGGGGGTCGGGCGATTCAAGGATGCGCCGCGTCGCGGCGGGCAAGCGTTACCGCGCGAACGGGTTCATTCGCCCGATCAGCCCGTCGCGGTCGTAGAACTGATGCTTGAGCGCGGCGAGAATGTGCAACACGCCCAGATACAGCATCGCGCTGCCCATCAGCTTGTGAACGCCTTCGACCGTCTCGTGAAGGCTTTCGCTGTCGCCGACGGGCAGGGCCGGGATCGGGAACAGTCCGAACCAGTCGATCGCGCGACCATGCGTCGACGTGAATATCCATCCAGAGATCGGCAGCGCCAGCAGCAGGAAATAGAACAAGGCGTGGAGCGACTTGCTGAGCACGACTTCCCAGCGCTTCATCGTCGCCGGTTGCGGCGGCGTGCGGTGGCCGATGCGCCAGGCGAGGCGACCGAGGGTCAGGACGAGGATGGTGATCCCGACCGCCTTGTGGGTTCCGATCCATTCGCCGCGGACCGCGCGCGCGGCGTCTTCGGTCAGTTCGACGATCAGGATATTGGCGATCACCAGCGCCGCGATGACCCAGTGAAACCATGCCGCCACTTTCGAGTAGCGAGGACTGGTGGTCGTCGAGCCGGTGATCGCCATATCGTCAGACGCCTTCGGGCTGGGGCGCTTCGGTCACCTGCGGCATCTTGCCCTGGGCGACCTGCTGGCCGAAAATGTCGCGCATCAGCTGCAACGAGAACAGGTGCGCGTAAAGCAGCGGCAGCATGCCGTTCTGCGAAATCTTGCGCAGCGTGTCGCCGCGCAGGTCGCGCAGCTTGGTCTCGTCGACCATCTGGAAGCCGCGATAGACGAACGGCTTATCGCTGCCCGGGGGCTGGATCGAGACTTCGCCTTCCATCAGCAGGTCGAGCTCGGCGAGCTCCTTCATGAATGCCTGGGTGCGCGCGCCGGCCTGTTCGAACTGTTCACAGAACTGCATGACCTGCTTGAGCGTTTCGCTCGGCTCGCCCTTTTCGAACAGGGCCTCGCCGTCCTTGAACTTGCCGACGACTTCCGACGTGGGGTCGAAACACAACGACATTTCCTCGGCATCGGGATTGAGGCGCGCGAGCAGGAAGGGATAGCGACGGATATAGGCGGGCACATAGACCGGGCCGCGCAGCTTGCCGTCGTCGTCGATCGCGGTGTTGACGCCTTCGTTGAGCCCCATCAGGGCCAGGGGGACCGGCGTCTCGCCGGTCGAAAACACGATCGGGTAAAAACGCGAAGCCTGCGCGAATTCGTCCGACGTCAGGGGAATCGCGTTCTGGCCGTCGACGAACTTGGCATGGTCGACCTGGCGCGCCTTCCACTGGGCATGATCCTTGCTCGAAATGGGCAATAGATCTTTGTAAAACATCGGAAGCTGAGCGTTAGGCGCCTTGGCCATGAATAGGACTCCAGAAAATTGCAGGGTTTCGACAATAGGGTTCGGAATTGGGGGGTCAGGCGGTTGCCATCGTTGTAAGCGTGCCGCTTTATTGGGGGTTGGACCGCCACGCAAGCCCCGCGACTCGATCGGACCGATGGCGGGACGGCGGCGAGGACCGACGAGTTCATGCGACGTTCAATCGCTTGCACCTAGCCGGGATCGGGTATTAGCTGTCAGGCGCGGTCATCGCTTCGGGCCGCCTTGCAAATTTCCGGAGTCCCGTTCGCTGTCGATCCTGCTCGCCCTCCCGCTCACCATGGTCGCCGCAAACGCGGCGAGCGAGCCCGCTCCGATCGTCGACGGGCGGGACGATCCGGTGGCGGTCGCCACGGGGGCGCCGCTTCCCGACGATCGCCTGCGCTGGCGCCAGGTCATCGTCGAACAGCGCGTGATCATCCGCATTCCCGCGCGCTCGCGCGCCAGCAGCTTTCGCCCCGCCAGCCCGTCGGCGAATGGCGATGCGCCCAGTCCGACGATCGTCTGGCGCGAGAAAAAGGCTCCGCGCTGCCTGCCGATCCAGAGCCTGCGCGGCGTCCAGGTGACGCGCGACGATTCGATCGACCTGCTGACCTCCGAACGCCAGCGCCTGCGCGCGCGGCTCGACGAGAGTTGCCGGACGCTCGATTTCTATTCGGGTTTTTACATCGATCGCAACGAGGACGGCATGATCTGCGCGGGGCGCGACGTCATCCAGGCGCGGTCGGGCGCGCGCTGCGCGATCGAGAAGTTTCGCCTGATGGTACCCGTCGCGATCCGCGACTGAATCGTCGGACTGCCGCGATTTCCTTGACATTCGCGCGCTGTGGCGACAAGGCCGCCGCTTGTCCGTGACGGTGACCCGAACCGTTGCTCGTCGCCGCGATGGCGCCGTCCGATCCCACCAGAAAGAACTGTCCTATCTCGATGAAATTTGCCGATCTTGGCCTGTCCGACGAAACCCTCCGCGCCGTAACCGAGGCGGGGTACGACACGCCGACGCCGATCCAGCAGCAGGCGATCTCGCCGGTGCTGATGATGAAGGACATTATCGGCATCGCCCAGACGGGCACGGGCAAGACCGCCTCGTTCGTCCTGCCGATGATCGATATCCTCGCCGAGGGGCGCAGCCGCGCACGCATGCCGCGCAGCCTGATCCTCGAGCCGACGCGCGAACTCGCGGCGCAGGTCGCCGAGAATTTCGAGAAATACGGCAAATACCACAAGCTCTCGATGGCGCTGCTCATCGGCGGCGTATCGATGGGCGACCAGATCAAGGCGCTCGAAAAGGGCGTCGACGTCCTGATCGCCACGCCGGGCCGGCTGATGGACCTGTTCGAGCGCGGCAAGATCATGCTCAACGGCTGCAGCCTGCTCGTCATCGACGAGGCCGACCGGATGCTCGACATGGGCTTCATTCCCGACATCGAAAGCATCTGCACCAAACTGCCGGCCAATCGGCAGACGCTGTTGTTCTCTGCAACGATGCCGCCGCCGATCAAGAAACTGGCCGACAAGTTCCTGACCAATCCCAAATATATCGAGGTCGCACGCCCCGCGACGGCGAACGTCAACATCACCCAGCGGCTGATCAAAACGTCGGCGCGGGGCAAGCGCGAGACGCTGATCAAGCTGCTCAAGGCCGAAAAGGTCTCGACCGCGATCATCTTCTGCAACCGCAAGACGACCGTTCGCGACCTCAACAAGAGCCTGAAACAGTCGGGCTTCAAGTCGGGCGAAATCCACGGCGACATCGACCAGGGAACGCGGATCGCCGAACTCGACGCGTTCAAGTCGGGCGCGATCAACCTGCTGGTCGCCTCCGACGTCGCCGCGCGCGGCCTCGACATCAAGGGCGTCAGCCACGTCTTCAACTATGACGCGCCGTGGCATCCCGACGATTACGTCCACCGCATCGGCCGGACCGGCCGGGCAGGGGCGAGCGGCGTCGCCTACACCTTCGTCACGCCCGCCGACGAAGAGGCGATCGACAACATCCAGAAGCTGGTCGGCTACAAGGTCGACTATCTCGGCGAAGGCGACGGCGGCACGAGCAATGCGCCGGTCGAGGGCGCTGCAGCCGCTGACGCCGTCCCGGAAGCCGAGGCCGACGCACCCGAGCCCGCCAAGCGCGACACCGACGACGCGCCGACAGCCAGGCGCCGTTCGCGTGGCGGGAGGCGCGAATCGTCCGCACCGCGACCCGCCCCGGTTGAGCGCGCCGATCCGCCGGCAAAGGCCGACATCGCTGACGCGCCGCGCGAAGACGCCTCGGCCAGGACTGCCGAACCCGCCAGGGCCGAGCGCAAGCCAAAGGCCGCGAAGCCCGCTCGTGTCGAAGACGCGGCGCCGCACAAGCAGGTCGACGCCACGAGCGCCGATGGCGACTGGAACGGTCCCGTTCCCGGCTTTTTGGGCATCAAGCTCGACGCCTGAGGCGGATGTCAGACGGGCTCCAGAGCCCGATGCGGCTCGTCGGGCAGCGCGATCGCGATGGCGTCGCCCGGCTGAACGCGCCCCGGTTCGATCACCACGCTCATCACCCCGGCCTTGCGGACCAGCGCGCCATCGGCGTCGCGATCGAGCGTCGCCGCCATCAGCCCGGGCATGAACCGGTCCATCTGGATGCACGGATTGCGCAGGCCGGTGATCTCGACGATCGCGTCGGGGCCGAGCCGTAGCCGCGTGCCCAGCGGCAGCGCGATCAGGTCGATCCCGCGCGTCGTCACATTCTCTCCGATATCGCCGGGCGCCAGGTCGAAGCCGGCCGCCCGCAGCTCGTCGAGCAGCTCGCTGGCGATCAAATGGACCTGGCGCAGATTGACCAGGCCGGGATTGTAACGCGCCCGCGAGCGGTGCTTGACGCGCGCGCCGCAATGGCCGTCGCCGGCAACGCCGAGCCCCGCGAGCAGATCGATCTCGAACGCCGCGGCCTTCGAGAAATGGTGGCCGCGGCGCAGCGCCACCGCGACCACATGAGGCGCAGTCCCGTTCAGAGCTTGACCAGCATCTTGCCGGTGTTCTCGCCCGAGAACAGGCCGAGAAAGGCGTCGGGCGCCGCTTCGATGCCGTCGCGCACGGTCTCGCGGGCCTGGACTTTGCCGCTCGCGATGAGTTCGCCCATGTCGGCGTAGAAATGGTCCATCTGCGCCAGATAGTCGGTGTAGATGAAGCCCTGCATCCGGATCCGCGCGGGGATCGTGCGGACGATGTATTTCAGTTCCTGCGGCTTGCCGTTGTTGTAGACGTCGATCATGCCGCAGATCGCAAAGCGCGCGTAATCGCGGGCGAGCGCGAAGGCGGCGTCGAGATGGTCGCCGCCGACATTGTCGAAATAGACGTCGATCCCCTTGGGTGCTGCTGCCGATAGCTGCTTGAGCAGGCTGCCGGCCTTGTAATCGACGCAGGCGTCGGCGCCGATCTCCTCGACCCAGGCGCATTTGTCGGCGCCGCCGGCCGAACCGATCACGGTCATGCCCTTGGCCTTGGCGATCTGCACCACCGCCGATCCCACCGCGCCGCCCGCGGCCGAGACGAAGACCGTTTCGCCTTCCTTGGCCTCGGCGACCTTGAGCAGGCCGAACCACGCGGTCGCGCCGGTCAGGCCGAGATTGTGGAGAAAGGTCTGCGGGCTGATACCCGTGTCGAGCATCGATTTGGGCAGCTTGTGCGGCATCGATTCGGCGCCGATCACGCCGCCTTCGCGCCAGCCCGCCATATGGAGGATGAGGTCGCCTGCCTCGAAACCCGCCAGCCTGCTTTCGACGACTTCGCCGATCGCGCCGCCGGTCATCGGTTCGCCGACCTGGAACGGAGGGACATAGCTTTTCACGTCGTTCATCCGCCCGCGCATATAGGGATCGACCGACAGCCAGCGATTGACGACGCGTAGCTGGTTGTCGCCGAGCGGGGCGTCGCCCGGCTCCTTGAGCTCGAAATTGGCGTTGGTCGGCATCCCGTCGGGACGCGAAGCGAGGTGCCAGGCGCGGGGCATGATATATTCCTCCTGTTTGGTTTCAATTCGCAACCTAGTGACTTTGGCCGGCGCCGGAAAGGGGGGCGTCGCGATTCGGACAAATCGTGCCGATTTTCACCGAAAAGGACATTGCGCGGCCACATCGTCGTGCCTATAGCGACGCCTCACGGGGCCGTAGCTCAGTTGGGAGAGCGCGTCGTTCGCAATGACGAGGTCAGGGGTTCGATTCCCCTCGGCTCCACCAGTCTCGCTCCTGACGCGAGCCTCGGCGGGAAGTCCCGCCCGACGCCCGACTCGCGATGACTCCGTTTCGACGCTGGCGCAATGGCGCTTCCGCCGGGAGCTACGGGATTTTCCGTCCCCGCGAAACCTTCGCAAAGCTCGTTGGCGCGATGACAGCCGCGCCGCCAGCGGCTAGCATCGCACGATGAGCTCAACTCCGCCCCCGCCGCCAGAAGCAGGCAGCCTGTTCGAGGTCGATCCCCAAAAGCCCGGGATCGCGGCGGCGACGCTGATCGTTTTCGGGGCCGGCGACAGCGGGGCGGATCCGAACCTGTTGTTCGTCGAGCGCACGGCCGCGATGCGGTTTGCCCCTGGCGCGGTGGTGTTTCCCGGTGGCCGGGTCGACGCCGCCGACGTCTTGCTGGGGCGGCGGCTGTCGCCGCAGCTGGACGCCGATGATGCGGGCGCGCGCGTCGCCGCGATTCGAGAGACGATTGAGGAAACCGGTCTCGCGGTCGCGGTCGCCTCGGCGCGCGACGCGGTCCGCGAGGACTGGCGCGAGGCATTGGCGGGCGGCGAACCGTTCGCCAGCGTGCTGGCGCGTGAAGGGGCCGACCTGGACCTGTCGCGATTGACGCCGTTCGCTCGCTGGGACCCGCGCTTTCGCGAAAAGCGGGCGTTCGATACGCGCTTCTATGTCGCCTCGCTCGAAGGGGCGGGCGACATGGTTTCGCCCGACGGGACCGAGGCGGCGTCGGCATTCTGGACGCCGGCCGCGACCATGCTGTCCGCCATTTCGGACGGACGCCACGATGCGATCTTTCCCACCCTGCGCAACCTTGAACGGCTTGCCCAATATCGCTCGCACGAAGATGCCGTTGCCGACGCCGCAGCGCGCGCGATGACGACGATCACGCCGTGGATCGAGCGCGACGATCAGGGCGAATGGCTGTGCATTGCCCGCGGGCAGGGCTATCCCGTCACGCGCGTTGCGCTCGGCGCCGTCAGGCGCGGTTGATCGGATCGCGATCGCGGGCGGACGGGACCCGTCGCCGATCTATTGACCAAATCGTAAGATTTGGATGCGACGGTATTTTCGACGATTAAGGCGCGGTTTTATGGAACCTTTCCCGACGTGGTCCATTTGCAACAGTACAGGCTTAGTCTTTGGGGCTAGGCAAGTTTTTCAGGATATGGGGTTGCGGTACGCTTTCCAAATCGGTACCTAGCTTCGAGAGAAACAATTTCAGTTTGGGCTGGGCGCAAGATTCGGTCTAAGAGCCAGTGATATGGAGAACTAATATGAAGATTTTGAAGAAAACATCGTTGATCGCTGCTGCTGTCGCACTGACCGCGACTCCGGTCATCGCTTCGGCTGCACAGCCGGCTGTGGGCGCCGGCCAGTTCGATATGGCGCGCGCCGATGCTGAAATGACCGATGCCAACCAGGCACGTAGCGCTGGTACGTACGTGATCGGCCTGCTTGCCCTGGCCGCCATCATCGCCGCGATCATCATCGCTGCCGACGGCAACGACGATACGCCGACCAGCCCCTGAGCCGGTTGCCTGATTGAATTGAAAAAGCCCCCGCTGGTCGGGGGCTTTTTTTTTGCGCATCGCCGTGACGAACGCAGGACGGTTTCCTTCCCGACCGCCGCGTCGAAATTCATCGCAACGACAGGCACTCGCCGGTATAGCGCGGACATGACCCCATGCCCCCGCTTTCGCCATTACGCCCTGCCATTCCTCGCCGCGGCTTTCGTCGCCCCGCTGACGTGCGTCCCGATCGCTTATGCGGACGAAGCGGTCGTCGCGCCGACGGTCGACCCCGATGACTGGCTTTACGGCACCAGCGACATTCCGCGCGACCTGGGCTGGCAGTTCGGGACGCTCGAAAACGGTTTGCGCTATGCCGTGCGCAACAATGGCGCGCCGCCGGGACAGGTTTCGATTCGCGTCCGCGTGGGCGCCGGTTCGCTGATGGAGACCGATGCCGAGCGCGGTTTCGCGCATTTTATCGAGCACCTCACCTTTCGCGGATCGCGCTACCTCGACGATGGCGAGATGAAGCGCGTGTGGCAGCGGCTGGGCGTCGCATTCGGGAGCGACACCAACGCCGCGACCAGCCCCACTTCGACCGTCTATCAGCTCGATCTGCCTAGCGCCACGCCGGCCGCGCTCGAAGAAGCGATGACGGTGGTGGCGGGGATGATGGAAGCGCCCAATCTCGACCAGGCGACGGTCGCCAGCGAACGCGGCGTGGTCCTGTCCGAATTGCGCGAGGGCGCCGGACCGCAGGCGCGCGTCGCCGATGCGATGCGCGAACACGCATTTGCCGGCCAGTTGCTTGCCAAGCGTTTGCCGATCGGCACCGAGGCCAGCCTTAATGCCGCCACCGCCGGTGGCTTGGCGGCGTTTCACGACCGCTGGTACCGACCCGACAATATCGTCATCGCGATCGCCGGCGACGGCGATCCGTCGACTTTCGCCGCGCTGATCGAAAAGCATTTCGGGCGACTCAAGGCGACCGGCGACCTGGCGCCGGTTCCCGATTTCGGCGATCCCCGCTCCGGCCTGCCCGTGGCCAAGATCGTCTACGAGCCGACGCAGCCGGCTCTCGTGACGCTGTCGTATCTGCGCCCATGGCGACCGGTTCGCGACAGCGTGGCCTATACCCAGTCGCTCTATCATGATTTTCTGGCGACGCAGATCATCAACCGGCGGCTTGAGGAGCGGGCGCGAAGCGGTGGCAGCTACGTCGTCGCGCAGGTCGGCGAAGACAAGATCAGCCGCTCGGCGATCCTGACGGGCGTTACGCTCGTCCCGGTCGACGACTGGAAAAAGGCGCTGACCGACGTGCGCGGCGTGATTGCCGATGCGCTGGCCTCGCCGCCGAGCCAGGCGGAAATCGATCGCGTTTACGACGAGATGGATGTCGTGATGACGCGCGAGGTCGAGAATGCCCAGAATCAGCCGGGCAGCGACCTGGTCGACGATTTGATGGATGCGATCGACATCGGCGAGACGGTATCCGATCCCGTCCACCATCGCGAAATGTTCCGGTCGAGCCGCCCGCTCGCCACGCCCGAACAGATGCTGAAAACCACCCGCAAGCTGTTTTCGGCTATGGTCGTCCGCGCCTTCGCCACATTGCCGAGCGCGCCCGCCGCCGATGCCGAGCAGGCGCTCGCTGAGCTCGCGACGGTCGCGGTGCCGGGCGACGCTAGTGCGCGTGTCGTCGACAGCAAGGTCGCGATCGACGATCTGCCGCCGCTCGGCAAACCGGGCACGGTGGTCTCGGTCGAAGCCGACCCGGCACTCGAATTGCAGAAACTGACGCTGTCGAACGGGGTGACCGCGCTCTTGCTCGACAACGACGTCGAGCCCGACAAGATTCGCATTCGCGTCCGCTTCGGCGGCGGTCGCCGCGGCCTCTCGCCGACGCAGCCCAACCTGTTGTGGACCGGGCCGTTTGCGCTCGCCGAGAGCGGGATCGGAAAGTTCGCCATGCGCGATATCGAAGCGATGACCGCGGGGCGTCTGATCGGTCTCGATTTCGGCATCGACGAATCGGCCTACCGGTTCGAGGCCGAGACCAATTCGCGCGATTTCGCCGATCAGTTGCGCCTGATCGCGAGCAAGCTGAAGAATCCGGGTTGGGATCCCGCCCCGGTGCGTCGCGCGAGGGCGGTGCGTTTGTCGGCCTATGATTCGTCCTCCGGTTCGCCCTCGGCGGTGCTCGACCGAGAGCTTTACGCCGCGCTGCGTCCGGCCGATGCGCGCTACGCCGAACCCAGCCGCGATCAGATCGCTGCGCTGACTCCCGAGGGGTTCCGCGCGTTCTGGTCGCGCGAGCTGGCGAGCGGACCGATCGAAGTGATCGTGTTCGGCGACCTGTCCAAGGTCGACGAACAGGCGGTTCTGGCGCAAACCTTCGGCGCATTGGCGAAGCGCAAGCCGAAGCCGGGCGAGGCGGCGCCGGTGTCGTTCCCGGCGACGTCGGCGACGCCGCAGGTGCTTCGCCATTCGGGCGATACCAATCAGGCGGCCGCGGTGATGGTATGGAAAACTGCGGGCGGTCTCGACAATATCCGCGAGGCGCGCCAGCTCGACGTGCTGGCTGCGATCTTCAACGATCGCCTGTTCGACCGGCTGCGGGCGGATCAGGGGGCGAGCTACAGCCCCTCGGTCGGCAGCGACTGGCCGCGCGATTTCGCGAGCGGCGGGCTGGTGATGGCGGCGAGCCTGGTCAAGCCGCAGGATATCGGCACATTCTATCGTCATGCGCGTGCGATCGCGCGCGAGTTGATCTCGGCGCCGGTGGCGGCGGACGAACTCGATCGCGCGGTGACGCCGATCAAGGAGCTGATCTATCGCGCCTCGTCGGGCAATGTGTTCTTCATGAACGAGCTCGAAGGGGCGACGACCGATCCCCGCCGCGTCGATGTGCTGCGCAGCTATATCGTCGATACGACGTCGACGACCCCGGCCGATATCCAGCGGCTGGCGCAGACCTACCTCGCCAATGACGGCTATTCGCTCGTCGTTCTGCCAGAGGGTGTCACGCTGGCATCGGTTTTAGCGGCGAATGACGATCGCGAGGCCGCAACGGCGGCCGCGACCGCCGCCCGACCGGTCACGGCGGCCGAATCGCGCTAGTCGCCGGGTGCGGTCTGCACCCGCCGCGTCGACGACAGGCGCGGGTCGTGGTCGAGACCGCTCTTGTCGCGGATTTCTGCGCGCATCTCGGCGCGGCGTTCGTGGATCGATGCGATGACCGGGCCGACCGCGATGCCGAGGTCGACGAGCAGCACCTCGGCGAGCTGGAGCGAGCTTTCGAGCGTTTCGGGCACCGCCTCGCTCGCTCCGGCGCGATAGAGCAGCGCGGCATGATCGGCGTCGCGCGCGCGCGAGACGATCGGGATATCGGGATGTTCGGCGCGAATCTGGCGCGTGATGCGCTCTTGCTGGACGGGATCGTCCATCGTCAGCACGATTGCGCGCGCCTGGTCGATATTGGCGTTTTCGAGAACGCCGGGGCGTGACACGTCGCCGAACATGACGGGCAATTGTGCCCGCCGCGCGGCGGTAACGGTATCGATGTCGGCCTCGACCGCGAGATAGGCCTTGCCGTGCCGTTCGAGCATATTGCCGATGACGTGGCCGATGCGGCCGAAACCGATGATGACGACATGGCCTTCGGCGACATCGGGCTGATGTTCATCGAGGCCGCCGGCGCGCCATTCGAGCCGGCGCGACATGTCATGGCCGATGCGCGCGAGAATCGGCGTAATCGTCAGCCCGATCGCCGTGACGATTTCCCAGAACTGCGCGGTTTCGGGCATGATCAGCCGCGCCTGGGCGGCGGCTGCAAGCACGATCAGCGTCGTTTCCGACGGACTCGACATCAGCAGGCCGGCCTCGGTGGCGGTGCCGATCCGCGCGCCAGAGAGGCGCAGCAGCGAGGCCGTGACCAGCGTCTTGACGGTGATGACGGCGACGATGGCGAGGCTGAGTACCTGCCAGTTGGCGGCGACGACCGCGAGATCGACGTTCATCCCGACGGTGATGAGAAAGACGCCGAGCGCCAGCCCCTTGAACGGCGCGGTCATTGCCTCGACCTCGTCCGAATAGGCCGATTCGGCGATGAGCAGTCCCGCGAGCAGCGCGCCGACGATCGGCGACAGCCCCGCCGCGGTCGTGACCAGGCTCGACACGATGACGACGAGCAGGCTGGCGGCGAGGAAGATTTCGGGGCTCTTGGTCCGTGCCGCCTGCGCGAACATGCGCGGGATGGCGAACTTGCCGCCGATGTACAGGCCGACGACCGCAATGCCGCCGCGCAGCACCGTCTCGCCCAGCCCGGTGATCCCGTCGGCGCTGGCATTGGGCGCCATCACGCCCAAAGCGAAGATAATCGGCACGATCGCGACATCCTCGAACAACAACATCGAAAACGCAGCCTTGCCGACCGGCGAGCTCGTCCCCGACATCGGCAGCACCAAGGCGGTCGACGACAGCGCGAGCGCGAGGCCAAGGCCGATCGCGCCGGCAAGCCCTTGGCCCATCGCGGCAAGTCCGACCGCGATGACGACGCCGCTGCCGATCAGTTCGGCCGCGCCGACGCCGAACACCAGCCGCCGCATCGACCATAGCCGCCGGAAGCTCAGTTCTAACCCGATCGAGAACAGCAGCAGGATGATGCCGAATTCGGCGAACGGCTCGATCGCCTCGGCATCGCTGATCGTGACGTAATAGAGCCAGGGATGGTCTCCCGTCAGGCTGCCGAGGCCGTGCGGGCCGACGAGCAGGCCGACAAGGATGAAGCCGATCACCGGCGTGACGCGAAACCGGGCGAACAGCGGGATGACGAGCCCCGCCGCGCCGAGAATGACGAGCGCGTCGCTGAACGATTGGTTGTCGAGGTCGAGCGTCATGGATGGTCCTTACGGATGCGCGCTGCTATTTGCCAAGTGCTATGGCGTCCCAACCGACAGTTTGCATCGTCGGCGGCGGTCCTGCAGGCCTGTTCGCGGGATTGCTGTTCGCGCGCGCCGGGGTCGCGACGACGGTGCTTGAAAAGCATGGCGACTTCCTGCGCGACTTTCGCGGCGACACGGTTCATCCCTCGACGCTCGAACTGTTCGACCAGCTCGGCCTGCTGGACCGGCTGCTGGCCTTGCCGCATGATCGCGTCGATACGATCGGCGCGCGGATCATGGGCGCCGACATCACCGTCGGCGATTTCCGCCACCTCGATGTGCCCGCGCCGTTCATCGCGATGATGCCGCAATGGGACCTGCTCGATTTTCTTGCCGACGAGGCGGGGCGCTATCCCGATTTCACGCTGCGGATGAATTGCGAGGCAAGCGGCGTGACGACCGATGCGAGCGACCGGGTCGACGGCGTAAGGCTCAAGGACGGGGGGCGGATTGCGGCCGACCTCGTCATCGCCGCCGACGGCCGCCGCTCGGTGCTGCGCGCTGCCGCGGCGTTGCCGCTCCGCGAGATCGGCGCGCCGATGGACGTGTTCTGGTTTCGCGTGCCCAAACTCGCGGGAGACGGCAATCGGACCTTCGGCATATTCGAGAACGGCCGCATCGCCGTGTTCATCGACCGCCGCGACTATTGGCAGGCGGCGTTCGTCTTTGCCAAGGGCAGTGCGGTGCGCGTCCGCGAACGGGGCCTCGATGCCTTCAAGGCAGAGCTGGCCGGCATAGCGCCAGAGCTTGCCAATGGACTGCGTTCGCTGTCGAGCTGGGACGAGATCAAGCTGCTCAGCGTCGCGCTCGACCGGCTGACGCGCTGGCATCGCCCCGGCTTGCTCGCGATCGGCGACGCCGCGCACGCGATGTCGCCGATCGGCGGCGTCGGTATCAATCTTGCCATTCAGGACGCGGCGGCGACGGCCAACGTCCTCGCCGGGCCGATCGCGGCGGGCGCCGACCCCGATCCGTTGCTCGCCGCGGTTCAGACGCGCCGCTGGACGCCGACGGTGCGGATGCAGGGCCTGCAAAAATTGGCGCAGGACCGGCTGATCGCACCGCTGCTCGCGGGCGCGGCCAAGGCGCAGCGCCCGCCCTGGCCGCTGCGGCTGATGCAGCATCTGCCGATCCTGCAGCGCATCCCGGCGCGGATCGTCGGCCTGGGGTTCGGCCGCGAAAAGATAGCCAGTCCCGACGCCGGCCGACGACGCTCGAGCGCGGATTGACAAAGCGCCCCAAGCGATAGAAATCGAGCCGATGGCAAGGGGAGGGCGGCAGTCATGAAAACCAGTATATTGGCCGTAGCGGCGGCGCTTTTATGCGCTGCGACGCCGGCTTCGGCGGGCGACGTCTCGGCAATCGCCGATGCGTTCAAAGCGATGGTCGGCCAGAAATTCGACGACGATATCGTGCTGCGCAAGGTCGAGGTCGAGGGCGACCTCGTCATCCTCGTGCTCGACGGCCCCGAAGCCTGGCGCGGCGGCGCCGATGCGAACGATCTCAGCGACTCGTTTTTCGAAGGGTTTTGCGAGGATGGCGACGATATCTTCGACGGCGCCTTTGCGCTGCGCGTCGACACCACCGAAGCGGGCGCAGACCGTCGCGCCGGTCGGGTCGTCGACAGCTGCGACGACATCGCGACCGATTCTGCGGCTTAACCTCCGCCGGGCGTGTGCGGCCCCATGGGCGCGGTGCGCGGCTTGGCCTTGGTCTGGTCCTTGCCGACCTGGCTGTCCCATTTGATCTGATAGAGGTCGAAGCGGCGGTCGGCGAGGTTGCGCACGGTGCCTTCGGCGCGCGCCCATGACAGGTCGGCGAGATTGACGTCGCTGATCGTCAGCGTCTCGACATTCTCGGTCGCCTCGGCGGCGATGCCGTCGCGCGCGAAGGGGAAATCGCATGGCGTCAGGATGCAGCTCTGCGCATACTGGATGTCCATATTGGCAACGTTGGGCAGGTTGCCGACATTGCCGCTCATGACGACGAAGCACTGGTTTTCGATCGCGCGCGCCTGGCAGCAATAGCGTACGCGCAGATAGCCCTGGCGGCTGTCGGTGCAGAACGGCGTGAAGATGATCCGCGCGCCTTCGTCGACGAGGCGGCGGGCGAGTTCGGGAAACTCGCTGTCGTAGCAGATGAGCACGCCGATCGGGCCGCAGTCGGTGGGGATCGCGTCGATCGTGTCGCCGCCCTTGATGTTCCACCAATAGCGCTCGTTCGGCGTCGGATGGATCTTTTCCTGCTCGTGGACCGAACCGTCGCGCAGGCAGACGAAGGCGACATTCTGGATATCGCTGTCGTCGGCGCGCGTCGGGTGCGATCCGCCGATGATGTTGATGTTGAACTTCATCGCCATCTCGCTTAATTCCTTGCGGATGCGCGGCGTGTATTTGCTCAGCGTCTCGATTGCCTCCATCGGCGACAGTTCCTTTTCCTCGAACGACAGCAGCGAGAGCGTGAACAGTTCGGGAAAGACGATGAAGTCCGCCTCGTAATCGGCTGCAACATCGACGAAATATCGGATCGTCTTCATGAAGTCGTCGTAATCGACGACGGCCCGCGCCTGCAGCTGGCAGGTCGCGATGCGGACCGCCTCGACGCCGCGCGGGATGCGGAATTTGACCGGCTCGTCACGATCGACATAGGGATTGCGCCAGACCATGTGCGCGGCGTGGCCGCGCGACTTGCGGTCCTCGGGCAGATAGTTTTTGAGCACGCCGATCGGCTCGAAGCCATTGGCGAGCTGAAAGCGGATGACGGGATCGTGCGTCTTGCCCGCGACGATCTGGTCGAGATAGTCCTCGACGCTCGCGGGCTTTTCCTTGCGCCGCAGCGCGCGCGCGTAATTGGGCATGCGACCGCCGAAAACGATCCCGGTCAGCTCGAGGTCCTCGGCGAGCGCGCGGCGTTCCTCGTACAGGCGTCGCCCGATGCGGGTGCCGCGCACCTTGGGATCGACGCACATTTCGTAGCCGTAGAGCCAGTCGCCGGTGGGATCGTGGCGCGAACCGAAGCCGTTGCCGGTGATTTCGTCCCAGCTGTGCGGCGCCAGCGCGATGCCGCCCGCGATCCGCATTGAGGCGCAATAGCCGACCACCTTGTCGTCGAGGATCGCGACGAAGCAGCCGCGCGGGAAGTTGTTCAGCTGCCCGCGAATCTCGCCGTAGGTATAGGCGGGCAGGTCGTCATAAGCGCGCCGCACCAGCGCGGCGATGCCGCTGACATCGCCGAGCGTCGCTTGCCGGACTTCGAGCCGGGCCTTGGTGCTGTTGTTGGGCATCGAGTGCGGTTAGCCCGCCGCCATCGCGGTTTCGAGATTGTCGACGATCGCTTCGAAGAACTGTTCGGTCGTCATCCACGGCTGCTCGGGCCCGATCAGGATCGCGAGATCCTTGGTCATCGCGCCGCTCTCCACCGTTTCGACGCAGACGCGTTCGAGCGTCTCGGCGAATTTGGTCACCTCGGGCGTCCCGTCGATCGTGCCGCGATGCTTGATCCCGCCGGTCCAGGCGAAGATCGAGGCGATCGGGTTGGTCGATGTCGCCTTGCCCTGCTGGTGCTGGCGATAGTGGCGCGTGACGGTGCCGTGTGCGGCTTCGGATTCGACCGTCTGGCCGTCGGGAGTCATCAGTACGCTGGTCATCAGGCCGAGCGAGCCGAAGCCCTGCGCGACGGTATCCGACTGGACATCGCCGTCGTAATTCTTGCACGCCCAGACGAACTTGCCCGACCATTTGAGCGCGCTGGCGACCATGTCGTCGATCAGGCGATGCTGATATTCGATACCCACCTTGTCGAACTTGTCCTTGAATTCATTGTCGAAGACTTCCTGGAACAGGTCCTTGAAGCGGCCGTCATAAGCCTTGAGGATGGTGTTCTTGGTCGACAGGTAAACCGGCCATTCGCGCTTGAGCCCGTAGTTCAGGCTGGCGCGCGCGAAGTCGCGGATGCTGTCGTCGAGATTGTACATCGCCATCGCGACGCCGCCGCCGGGGAAATCGAACACTTCGCGTTCGATCTTCGCGCCATCGCTGCCCTCGAAGGTCAGCGTCAGCTTGCCGGGGCCGGGCACGACGAAATCGGTCGCGCGATACTGGTCGCCGAATGCGTGGCGGCCGATGACGATCGGATGCGTCCAGCCGGGGACGAGGCGCGGGACGTTCGAAATGACGATCGGTTCGCGAAAGACGACGCCGCCCAGGATGTTGCGGATCGTGCCGTTGGGCGAACGCCACATTTTCTTGAGGCCGAATTCCTCGACGCGCTGTTCGTCGGGGGTGATCGTCGCGCATTTGACGCCGACGCCGTGTTCGAGGATCGCGTTGGCGGCGTCGACCGTGATCTGATCGTCGGTTTCGTCGCGCTTTTCGATCGAAAGGTCGTAATATTTGAGGTCGATGTCGAGATAGGGGAGGATCAGCCGTTCGCGGATCCATTCCCAGATGATGCGCGTCATTTCGTCGCCATCGAGTTCGACGACGGGATTCTTGACCTTGATCTTGCTCATGAAAATAGCTTTCGTGCTGGAAACTGGATGATGGCCGCGCGGGCGGGCGCGTTCGGCGCTCGCCTTAGGCAAAGCAGGGGCGATGTTCAACCGCGCCTTAGCCGAGCCGGGGCGGGTCGTCGTTCGCCGAGCGCCCCTTAGCCATTGTCACCCGGCAAGCTGCCGCGTAAGCATCGGCCCATGTCCTTACCCACCTATTCCAACCGCGAGGGCCGCGGCGTCAAATGGCAATGGCCCGACATCCATCCCGAGGGCCGCAAGTTCGGCCTGATCGCCGTCGCGATCACGCTCGTCCTGTGGTTCGCGCTCGGCTGGGAGATCCTCGGCTGGCTGATGGCCATGCTCACCATCTGGGTTTTCGCTTTCTTTCGCGACCCGGCTCGCGTCACGCCGCAGGACGAGGACCTCGTCGTCGCGCCCGCCGACGGCCTCATCACGCTGATCGAAAAAGTGCCGCCGCCGCCCGAGATGGCGGGCGCGGACGGGCTGGGCGACGCGCCGATGACGCGCGTGTCGATTTTCATGAGCGTGTTCGACGTCCACATCAATCGCGCGCCGATCGCGGGCAGCGTGAAAAAGGTCGCCTATATCCCCGGCCTGTTCGTCAATGCCGATCTCGACAAGGCGAGCGAGGACAATGAACGCCAGCACATGCTGTTCGAACGTCCCGACGGCAAGCGCATCGGCATCACCCAGATCGCCGGGCTCGTCGCGCGGCGGATCGTCGCCGCGGTCAAGCCGGGCGACGATGTGACGGCGGGCCAGCGCGTCGGCCTGATCCGCTTCGGCAGCCGCGTCGACGTCTACCTGCCCGAGGGGACCGAGCCGCTCGTCCTCTTGGGGCAGCGCAGCATTGCCGGCGAAACCGTGATCGCGCGGATCGGCCATGCGCCGCAACTGATCGGCACCGGCCAGTGACGCGGGCGTGCGGAGAGCGACGCTGATGTCCGCCGAACCGCGCGCCACACGCGGCATCGCGTTTCGCGCCATCGCTCCCAATGCGATCACCGCATTGGCCTTGTGTTTCGGCCTGACCGGCGCGCGCATGGCGATCGACGGGCGCTGGGAGCTGGCGATCGGCGCGATCATCTTTGCCGGCGTGCTCGACGGGCTCGACGGGCGCATCGCACGCCTGCTCAGGGCCGACAGCCGTTTCGGTGCCGAGCTCGATTCGCTCAGCGACGTCATCGCCTTCGGCGTCGCGCCGACGATCGTCATCTTCCAATGGTCGCTGCAATATGCGCCGAAGTTCGGCTGGACCGCCGCGCTCGCGCTGGCGGTGTGCTGCGCGCTGCGCCTCGCGCGCTTCAACGCGGCGATCGATTCGGACGACCAGCCGCACAAATCGGCGGGTTTCCTGACCGGCGTGCCGGCGCCGGCGGGGGCGGGGATCGCCTTCGTGCCGATCTACGCCTGGCTCGTCACCGGCATCGAATGGCTGAGCGCCTGGTATGTCGTCATGCCGTGGGTGTTGCTGGTGGCATTCCTGATGATCTCCAACGTCGCAACCTATAGCTGGTCGAGCCTCAGGATCCGGCGCGGCTGGCGGCTCGAGGTGCTGGCGGCGATCGGCCTGCTCGGCGCGGCGCTGTTTACCGCGCGCTGGGAAACGCTGCTCGCGATTTCCCTGATCTACGTCGGGATGATCCCGTTCAGTATCGCCAGCTATGCCCGGGTCAGGCGGCGGCGCGCAGCGAGCATGGCGACAGTCGAGGGCTGACGCGCGCGGCCATGCCGGGGCGATTGCGCAACGTGACGATCGTCGTCGCGGCCGGCGCCGTGTGACGCATCAACAGCGCATCGATGATGCGGCGGCTGTTGGCCGACAGCATCAGGGCGATCGCGCCGAGCGATCCGATCAATACACCCACGAACAAAATCGTCGTCATCGCAGTCGGCATCGTTTCGGTCCTTTCTGTCCTGGCCGAGCGAAACGCTGCTCGGCAAGGGACCGTTAACCATAACCCGCCCCGTGCGAATCGGTTCCCCGGCCTGTGGAAAACGACCATGTTCACGTTCCGTTCTTTTGTCAACCGGGAGTTTCGGTCAGCTATAATTCGAGAAACGTCGAAATAGATATTGACAATCGGCGCCCATGTCGGACATTTCGACAATGTTCGAAACAAATGGAGGCGAGGTTGAAACCTGATCAGGCCATCACCGCGCTGTCGGCGCTGGCGCAGGAGCAACGCCTCGCGCTGTTCCGCCAATTGGTGCAAGTCGGTCCCGAGGGGATGGCGGCGGGCGCGCTCGCCGATCTGCTCGGCGTGCCCAATTCGTCGCTATCGTTCCATCTCGCGCAACTGACCGGCGCCGGTCTGATACGGCAGCGACGCGCAGGGCGCTCGCTGATCTATTCGGCGGATTTCGGCGCGATGACCGCGCTGATCGATTTCCTGCTCGACAATTGCTGCGAGGGGGCCGCCTGCGCACCGGTTGTCCGGTCGGCGCGCTGTGAGGAGGCGTCGGCATGAATGACCGCAGCGCGGACGCGCGCGTGCGCAACGTCCTGTTCCTCTGCACCGGCAATTCGGCGCGCTCGATCATCGCCGAGGCCCTGCTCAATCGTGCCGGTGCCGGCCGCTTCCGCGCCTTTTCTGCCGGCAGCGATCCCAAGCCCGCGCCGCATCCGATGGCGCTCGAGATCCTGGCCGAACTCGAATTTCCGCTCGACGGGTTGCGCGCCAAGAGCTGGCAGGAATTTGCCGCTCCCGATGCCCCGACGATGGACCTCGTCATCACCGTTTGCGACAGCGCGGCGGGCGAAATCTGTCCGGTGTGGCCGGGACGGCCGGCGATGGCGCATTGGGGTATCGAGGATCCGGCAGCGGTCGAGGGGGCAGGCCAGCGCGAGGCATTTCTCACCGCGTTGCGTTATTTGCGTAATCGCATCGCGCTGTTGGTGAACCTGCCCGACGAGGGGCTCGACGAACTGCAGTGGCGCGACCGCGTGCGCTCGATCGGCAAGATCGGGGAGGGGACCATCGGTGGCGGCTGATCCGCCGCCGCCGCTACCGCGCCGGCTCGCCGCGGAGGCGGTCGGCTCGTTCTTCCTGTTTGCCGCGGTGATCGGCTCGGGCGTGATGGCCGAAGCGCTCGCGGGCGGGAACGTCGCTGTCGCGCTGCTCGCCAATACGCTGGCGACGGGGGCCATGCTGTTCGTGATCATCACGATTTTCGGGCCTGTTTCGGGCGCGCACTTCAACCCCGCGGTCACGCTGGTGATGGTCGTCGGCAGGCAACTGGCGGCGCGCGAGGGGGCCAGCTACGTCGCGATGCAGCTGGCGGGCGGCGTCCTCGGCGCCTGGGCGGTGCATGTGATGTTCGATCTTCCGATCGTGCAGCTGTCGACCAAGGCGCGCAGCGGCATCGGCCAGTGGACCGGAGAGGCGGTCGCCACCTTCGGGCTGATCCTCACGATCCTGGGGACCTTGCGTCATCGGCCCGGCTGGATCGCCTCGACGGTCGCGCTTTATATCGTCGCGGCCTATTGGTTCACCTCGTCGACCAGCTTCGCCAACCCTGCGATCACGCTGGTACGCAGCCTGTCGGACAGCTTTGCCGGAATCGCGCCGCACGACGTGCCGATGTTCGTTCTCGGGCAGTTGGTCGGGGCCGCCGCCGCCGCCGCGATCGCCGCGCAGCTGTTTCCCGAACCGCGATATCAATTGGCGCCGCCGGCGGCATGAATTATCGCACCGCCGGCCCGCTTCCTCTTGCATCGCGCGTCGCCATGCGCTAGCGGGCGGGCCATTCCACATGGTGGGCGCACATACCGGTGCCGGACGGCCTGATTCAAGGTCATGTCCGGTTCTTGCCCGCCAGAGGACCAACCGGAAGGAGAACTAATATGGCGGCCCCTACCGTCACGATGCAGCAATTGATCGAAGCCGGAGCGCATTTCGGCCATCAGACGCACCGCTGGAACCCGCGCATGAAGCCGTATATTTTCGGCCAGCGCAACGGCATCCACATCATCGACCTGTCGCAGACCGTGCCGCTGTTCGCCCGCGCGCTCGACTTCGTGTCGCAGACCGTCGCCGCCGGCGGCAAGGTCCTGTTCGTCGGCACCAAGCGCCAGGCGCAAACCGCGATCGCCGAGGCCGCGCAGCGTTCGGGCCAGCATTACGTCAACCATCGCTGGCTCGGCGGCATGCTGACTAACTGGAAGACGATTTCGCAGTCGATCAAGCAGTTCAAGACGCTCGAGGAGCAGCTGTCGGGCGACACCGCGGGCTTCACCAAGAAGGAAGTCCTGCAGATGACGCGCCGTCGCGACAAGCTCGAGCTGTCGCTCGGTGGTATTCGCGACATGGGCGGCATTCCCGATGTCATGTTCGTGATCGACGCCAACAAGGAAGAGCTCGCGATCAAGGAAGCCAACGTCCTTGGCATTCCCGTCGTCGCGGTCCTCGATTCGAACGTTTCGCCCGACGGCATCTCGTTCCCGGTTCCGGCCAATGACGACGCCAGCCGCGCGATCCGCCTCTATTGCGAAGCCATCGCCAGCGCCGCCACCAAGGGCGGCCAGGACCAGATGGCCGCGAGCGGCTTCGACCTCGGCGCCGCCGACGCACCGATGGCCGAACTCGCCATAGCCGACGCGCCCGCCGCCGAAGCTGCAGCCCCGGCCAAGGCCGAAGCTGCCCCGGCTCCGGCCAAGGCCGCCGAAGCCGCCAAGGCCGAGCCGGTGAAGGACGAAGCCCCGGCCGAAACGCCCGCAGCTGACAAGGCGCCGGCCAAGAAGCCTGCCGCCAAGAAGGCCGCACCCGCCAAAAAGAAGGACGAAGCCAAGGCCGACGAAGCCAAGGCCGACGACGCTGCGGCGGCAACGGCCCCGGCCAAGAAGGCCGCCGCCAAAAAGGCCCCGACCAAGACGGCCGACGCAAAGGCCTGACCAATCCGATCGGACGCGCGCCTCGTATCGTTTCGATACGGGCGCGCATCCGGTTGTTCGATCTGAATAATTTAAGGAAATTCCCATGGCAGATATTTCTATGGCCACCGTCAAGGACCTGCGCGAACGCACCGGCGCGGGCATGATGGACTGCAAGAAGGCGCTCGTCGAAAACGGCGGCGACATCGAAGCCGCGGTCGACTGGCTGCGCACCAAGGGTCTTGCCGCCGCTGCCAAGAAGTCGAGCCGCACGGCTGCCGAAGGCCTGGTCGGGATCCTGACCGAGGGCACCAGCGGCGCCGCCGTCGAGGTCAATTCGGAAACCGACTTCGTCGCCAAGAACGACCAGTTCCAGGATTTCGTCCGCAACGTCACGAAGGTCGCGCTCGACCAGGGCGGCGACGATGTCGACGCGCTCAAGGCCGCAGCCTATCCCGGCGGCGGCAGCATCGCCGACAAGCTGACCGACAACATCGCCAAGATCGGCGAGAACCAGGCGGTTCGCCGCGTCAAATGCCTGTCGGTCGATGAAGGCGCCGTGATCGGCTACGTCCACAATGCCGCCGCGCCGGGCCTCGGCAAGATCGGCGTGCTCGTCGCGCTCAACAGCACGGCCGGCGCCGAGGCGCTCGAACCGCTCGGCAAGCAGCTGGCGATGCACATTGCCGCCGCCGCGCCGCTCGCGCTCAACGGCGACGACCTCGACCCCGACATGATCGCGCGCGAGCGTGCGATTGCCGAGGAAAAGGCCGCCGAATCGGGCAAGCCGGCAGAGATCGTCGCCAAGATGGTCGACGGCACGATGGCGAAATTCCGCAAGGAAAACGCGCTGCTGTCGCAGCTGTTCGTCATCGACAACAAGACCCCGGTCGCCGAAGTCGTCGCCTCGGCGGGCAAGCAGGCAGGCGCAGCGATCACGCTCGTCGATTATGTCCGCTTCCAGCTCGGTGAGGGCATCGAGCGCGAGGAAAGCGACTTCGCCGCCGAAGTCGCCGCCGCGGTCGGCGCCGCCTGATCGCAGGCCCCGGAACGCCGCCGCGCGATTGACTCGGCGGCGGTGAAACAGCATGGCGTGCGCTCGACCAGGGCGCGCGCCATTTCTGTGTCCAGCGCCCGCAAATCGGCACGCAGTCACCTTCGAAACGAGGGGCCGTCGAAACAAGAGGATATCGATCGCCGTGACCCGTCCCGTCTTCAAACGCATCCTGCTCAAATTGTCGGGCGAGGCCCTGATGGGCCCCGGTCAATTCGGCATCGATCCGGCGACGGTCGCGCGCATGGCCGAGGAAGTGAAGGCGGCCAAGGACACCGGGCTCGAACTGTGCCTCGTCATCGGCGGCGGCAACATCTTTCGCGGCATGGCCGGCGCCGCCAAGGGCATGGACCGCGCCCAGGCCGATTATATGGGCATGCTCGCCACCGTCATGAACGCGCTGGCGATGCAGAACGCGCTCGAACAACTGGGCGTGCAGACGCGCGTCCAGTCGGCGATCGCGATGGACGAGGTGTGCGAGCCGGTCATCCGCCGCCGTGCCGAGCGCCATCTCGCCAAGGGGCGCGTCGTCATCTTCGCCGCCGGCGTCGGCAGCCCGTTCTTCACCACCGATTCGGGCGCCGCGCTGCGCGCCGCCGAAATGAACTGCGACGCCTTGCTCAAGGGCACCAGCGTCGATGGCGTCTACGATGCCGACCCGAAAAAGGTCGCCACCGCCACGCGCTACGACGAGCTGACCTACGACCGCGTGCTCAACGACAATCTCAAGGTGATGGATGCTAGCGCGATTGCGCTGTGCCGCGACAACGACATACCGATCGTCGTTTTCAACATCCGCGAACAGGGCAATCTTGCCCGCGTTCTCGCGGGCGACGGCACCGCGACGATCGTGCGCAACGCCGATGACGGGAATGAAGGAAACTGACATGGCCAAATACGATAAAGCCGATCTCGAACGCCGCATGAAGGGCGCGGTCGAATCGCTGCAACACGATCTCAACGGCCTGCGCACCGGGCGCGCCAACGTCTCGCTGCTCGATCCGATCACGGTCGAGGTCTATGGCGCGCAAATGCCGTTGAACCAGGTGGCGACGGTATCTGCGCCCGAACCGCGGTTGCTGTCGGTGCAGGTCTGGGACAAGGCGAATATCGCGCCGGTCGAAAAGGCGATCCGATCGGCCGGGCTCGGCCTCAACCCCGTCACCGACGGCCAGCTCGTGCGGCTGCCGATCCCCGACATGACCGAGGAGCGCCGCAAGGAGCTGTCGAAGGTCGCGGGCCAGTACGCCGAAAAGGCGCGGATCGCGGTGCGCAACGTCCGCCGCGACGGCATGGACGACCTCAAGGCCGACGAGGCCAAGAAGGAAATCTCCGAGGACGATCGCAAGCGCTCGGAAACCGAGGTGCAGAAGCTGACCGACGCGACCGTCGCCGAAATCGACGCCGCGGCGAGCGCCAAGGAAAAGGAAATCATGGGGCAGTAAGCCCCTGAGCAACCTTTGATGAGCGACGTCCCGCCCAGTAGCATTCCGCGCCATGTCGCGATCATCATGGACGGCAACGGCCGCTGGGCGAAGCGCAGGCATTTGCCGCGCGCGGCGGGGCACAAGGCGGGCGTCGAAGCGGTCCGCAAGACGGTTCGCGCGGCCAAGGAGCTCGGCCTCGAAGCGCTGACGCTCTACGCGTTCTCGTCGGAGAACTGGAAGCGTCCCGAGGACGAGATTTCGGACCTGATGGGGCTGATGAAACGCTTCATTCTGTCCGACCTCGACAAGTTCGCCGCCGAGGACGTGCGCCTCCACATCATCGGCGATTATACCGCGTTCAAACCCGACATCGTCGCGCTGATCGACGACGCGCTGGCGCGCACCGCGGGCAACAAGGCGACGACGCTGTCGGTCGCGCTCAATTACGGATCGCAGGACGAGCTGACGCGCGTGACGCGCGGCATCGCGCGCGACGTCGCCGCCGGGAGCATCGTGCCCGATGCGATCACCGCCGACACGATCGCGGCGCGGCTCGACACCGCCGGCCTGCCGCCGCTCGACCTTCTCATCCGCACCTCGGGCGAGCAGCGCCTGTCGAACTTCCTGCTGTGGCAATGCGCCTATGCCGAGATGTATTTCACCGACCTGCTGTGGCCCGACTTCGACGGCGGCACGCTCAAGGCCGCGCTCGACTGGTTCGCGATGCGCGACCGGCGCTACGGGGGGCGATGATGGACGAGCGCCGGGCCGCGATGCCGACCGCGAACAAATCCGATCTCGGCGTGCGTGTCGTTTCGGCGGCGATCATGCTCGCTGTGGCGGGTGCCGCGATCTGGGCGGGCGGAATCGTGTTCGGCGCGTTCGTCGTCGCGATCGCCGCGATCGCCTTGTCCGAATGGGTCGCGCTCACCGCGAAAATGGGCCTGACGCTGCCCGCCCGGATCGCGGCGACCGCCGCCGGCCTGTGCTATGTTGTGGCGGCGGTGCTGTTCCTCATCCTGTTTCGCCGCATCGGCATTCCGCACGTGCTCTTGCCGCTGTTGGTCACGATCGCGACCGATAGCGGCGCCTATTTTGCCGGGCGCAGCCTCGGTGGCCCCAAGATCGCGCCGAAGATCAGTCCGTCGAAAACCTGGTCGGGGCTGGTCGGCGGCATGGCTGCCGCCGGCATCGCCGCGGCGATCTGGACATGGCAATTCGCCTATGACGGGCAATGGCAGGGTCTGCCCGTGCTGATCGCGCTGGCTGCGGGGGCGGTCCTTGCGATCTTCGCGCAGGCGGGGGACTTTCTCGAAAGCGGCATGAAACGACGGGCGGGCGTAAAGGACAGCGGCCGGATCATCCCCGGGCACGGCGGCATCCTCGATCGCATAGACGGGCTGTTGCCGGTCACGATCGCGTGCGGGCTCGCGTGGCTGGCTCTCGCCGCGCTGGTCGCCGAATGACGCGCAGCATCTCGATCTTCGGCGCGACCGGATCGGTCGGCGCATCGACGCTCGACCTCGTGCGGCGCAATCGCGGCGACTGGAAAATCGTCGCGCTGACCGCCAATTGCCAGGCGATCGAGCTGGCAAAGCTGGCGCGCGAATTCGAGGCCGAAATCGCGGTCGTCGCCGACGAGAATTGTCTTGCCGAATTGCGCGACGCGCTGGCGGGCAC
>JAACTG010000086.1 GCA_009993585.1 Sphingomonadales bacterium | reverse complement strand
CATAGCGCAGCAGCGACAGCGCCAGCAGCAGCGTCACCAGCGGCGGCGCGTCGAGCTCCATTTCGCGCGCCACTTCGCTGCTCGCCTTGATCGCTCCCGCGAACGGCAGCCAGCGGGGCAATAGGCGGGCCGCGAATTGCAGCGGATGGCCGGCGCGCAGCGCGAGGCGAACGATCGGGATCACCAGCAACGCCCCGGCGAGGCCGGCGCCAAGCGCGGCGAGCGGCGACGCGCCCAAGGCCAGCAACGCGACCACCGGCGCGCCGACGATGCCGAGGGCGACGGCATCGAACAATTGTTCGTACATCGACACCGATGCGCCGAGTGCGAAGCGACGTCGGAAATGCAGGCGTTCGGCAAAGCCGCGCACCAGGATCGAGGCGAGATAGGCGGTTAGCAGCTGCGCGAACAAACCGCTCAACGCGACGTAGAAAAACTGCACGGCAAGATTGCCCGACGCCGGCACGGCATCGCCCGCAACGCGGCGATAGACCTGCATCCATTTGACCGCGCTCAGCCCGAACTGGATCGTCAGGCACGCGGCGACGATCGCGATCACCGGCAGCGCGCGATCGGACAGCTCGGCGCCGACCTTCGCCAGGTCGATGCCGAACGAGCGCACGATGCCGGCGATCAGCGTCGCCGCCAGCGCAAATCCAGGCGCCGCGAGCAGCAGGTGGCGCGGACGCGCGCGCGTCTGGGTCGGCTCGGCCATCTCGTCGCTCGTTCCCTGTTCCGCCGACCCGCGTCGGTTTGCTGCTGCGCATATGAGTGCGGGTCGTTACTAGGGGCTATGCCAAAACTCCTCTGTCTCGCCAATTATTTCGTCGGCCATGGCGGCGGCGTCGAGCAGGTCGCGCATGGCCTGGCGCGGGCGCTGGCGCGCCGCCCGGACTGGCAGGTCACGCTCGCGGCGCATGGCGATCCGCCGACCGACGCCGGCTATGCCTGCCTGCCGCTGGCCGCTTCGAACGCGCTCGAACGCCTGACCGGCCTGCCGCTGATGCTGCCCGATCCGCGCCGGTTGCCGCAGCTCCGGGCCGCGGTCGCGCACTGCGACCTGTTGCTGCTTCACGACAACGTCTATCTGACCAATTTCGCGGCCCAGGCGATCGCACGGCGGCTCGGCAAGCCGGTGATCATCGTCAAGCACACCGGCGTTACGAGGCTGCGCTCGCGCGCGGCCAATCTGCTCCAGGCCGGCATGCGGCGCGCTCTGGTGCTGCCCTCGTTGCGCCGCGCCGATGCGGCGGTCTTCGTCACCGACGCGAAACGCGCCTGTTTCACCGAGCGCGACCTGCCAGCGCGCGTCGAGACGATCGTCAACGGGATCGATACCGACATTTTCAGCCCGGATGCGGCGGGCGGGGCGGACGCAGACAGCGACTGCGACGTCCTGTTCGTCAGCCGCTTCGTCGCCAAGAAGGGCATAGCCGTGGTCCGCGCGCTCGCGCGCGCCGCGCCCGACTTGCGCTTCATATGCGCCGGTTTCGGCCCCGAATCGCCCGTCGGATGGCGGCTGCCCAACGTCACGACGCTCGTCCGGCCGTCGCCCGAAGCGCTGGCACGGGCCTATGCGCGCGCGCGACTCCTGGTACTGCCGGGCGTGACCGAGGGCACGCCGCTTGTCCTTTACGAGGCGCTCGCCTGCGGCACGCCCGCCATCGCCGGCGCGTCGGCGCGTACCGGGGTGCCCGCGCTCGACCGCTGGCTGCGCTTCGTCGACGTCGATCTGGCTGATCCCGAGGGGACCGCGCGCGCCTGGATCGGACCCATCCGCGCGGCGCTCGCCGCAAGCGGCGATGCCGCGGCGATGCGCGCCGATGTCGTCGCGCTACGCGGAATCGATGCGATGGCCGATCGCTATGCCGACCTGGTCACTTCGCTCCTTGATCGCCGTTCTTAGGATCGCACTGCGACAATCTGGCATCGCTTCCGGTTTTTGCGTCGAACAGCTCGACGATCGATGCCAGCGCCGCGCCATCGACGACCATTGCCCGCCGTCTCACGCACAGTTGGGCGATTTGCGCGTTCGACAATGACGCGGCACGCAAACGCAACGGCCGGTTGCCGAGATCGGGGGCATTGAGGACGAGGTCGTTCGCGAACGGCGCCGCGCGCGTGTCGATCAACGCAACCTCGGCGTCGCTGTCGCGGATCGCCGCATCGACCGCGGCATAAGGCGCGACGAGTCGATGCGCCATCCAGGCATGGACCGGCAGCGAGACCGCGATCGATGCCGCCGTCGTCCAACCGAGGAAGGCGACGATCTCCACCCCCCGCCGCCGCAGCTCCTGCGCGCCAAATCCGCCGATCAGGCACGCCGCCCCGATCACGCCATGCGCATAGCGATAGCCCCAGCCATGGCCCTGATAGGCGAGCAGCACCGCCATCACGATAAACGGCAGCAGCGTCGCCGCCGCCAGCGCGCGCGCCATCGACCCCCTACGCCAGGCGACGACCAGCCCGGCGGCGACGAAGGGCAAGAAGGCGAGATGCTGCCAGGCGACGAAGCGCGCGATGTTGAGCACCATCACCGGTCCGTTGGCGATCCCGACCGCGCCGAGCATCGCGACCAGCCGGTCGGCGAAACTGACGCCGCCGCCCGCGGCGGCCCCTGCCCCCGAAATCGATGCGCTCATCCAGATCGGCCAGGCAAACCAGATCGCGCCGATGACCAGATAGGCGAGGCAATAGAATGCGCACCGCCGCCATTCGCGCCGCATTGCAAGCATCAGCACGAACGGCGCGACGAACAGCGGGTGGAACAGCAACTGGTGCAGCCCCGACGCGGCGCAGCCGATGACGACGGCGACGATATCGTCGCGCAGCCGGCCCCTGAGGAAGAACAGGAGCCACAGCAGGTTGAGCGCCAGATGGCCGGTCATGGCATATGCCGTCATGCTCGCGACGACGATCTGCGACGAACCCAGATAGAGCGCCAACGCCGTCGCCTGCGCAATGCGGTCGTCGGGCCACAGCCGCAGCGCGATACGCCACAGCGCGACGAAGCCGACCGCGAGCAAGACGGGATTGGTCAGCGCCGGATCGGCGACCAGGCCGACCGTCGCGTGGAACGCCGCGTTGACCGGGAGATAGGCCGAGACCCAGCCGGTCGGCTGGTTCGCCACGAGCAGGAAGGTCCCATTGAGTGCCGCAATGTCGCCCCGCCACGATGGCGGCACGGGCCAGGCGAGGCTTCCATGCGCGAATATCCACGCATCGAAACGCGCCATCTGCTCGTCGCGGCTGAGATCATAACCCGCCATTGCGAGATCGTGGCCAAGATAGGCGGCAAGCAGCAGCGCCACGGCGATGAGCGCGATCCCCGTCGGCGCCATCGCCCTGTTCCAGATCGCCGGTACGCCGGACTGTGGCAGCATCGCGCGGCGCAGGGCCATTGCGACGAGCGCCAGCAGCGGCAGGAACCAGCGATCCTGCTCGATGAAAAACAGGCGGATGATGGCGGTGCCGAAAAAGTCGCTGGCGAGCGTCGCGGCGGCCAGCAAGGCGATTAGCCCGCCGACCAGCGCGACACGGTACGATGCCAGCCAGCCTCTCGCGCCGTCATCGTGCGATCCAGTTTCGCTTCGTCTAGCCGACACGTCCCGCCTCATATTTCGTGGCCCGCCATCGCGCCGTCAGCGCTTGGCCCAGGCCACCAGCATATGGGCTTCGGCGGAGGCGGTCACCCGCGCTCGCGCTGCGGCATAGAGGCAATCGCCAGGTCGCGCCAGCGCCTCGTCGCTCTCTGCCGAGCCGCGCAACGGCAGCAGCAGCAGCGGTGCGTCGTCGGGCACTGCGGCAAGATCGCGCCCGCACAGGCGGACGGCGAAATGCACGCCGTCGGCTATGGCGCAGTCCCCACCGATGCCGTGATGCCCCGACAGAGCGGGCGGATGGGGGCGCGCATCGGCGACATCGACCGCTTCGTCGAGATGGAGCGCGCGGTCGCGGCCATAGTCGTACAGGCGATAGGTGATGTCGCTCGCCTGCTGGATCTCGACCAGCGTCACGCCGGGGCCGATCGCGTGGACGGTGCTCGCGGGAACGTAATAATGGTCGCCCGCGCGGACGGGGCGCCAGTCGATGAGTTGTTCGATCGTTCCGGCAAGCGCCGCGGCGCGCAGCTCGTCGCCCGCGACCGGGCGGGTCGTGCCGATGCCGATCGTCGCGCCGGCTTCGGCGGCGGTGACGTACCAGCATTCCTCCTTGCCCGACGCCAGCCCGCGCGCGCGCGCGGCATCGTCATCGGGATGAACCTGAACCGAGAGCTTGGCGCTGGTGAAGAGATATTTGGCGAGCAGCGGAAATCCGTCGGGTGCGCCTTCATACCACAGTTCGCCGATGCGTTCGCCGCGCGGCCCGCCGAATGCGGGGGGCAGATCGTCGCGCCCCCATGGCTTGGCGACGAAGCGCGGCTCCAGTTTCACCGCGCGCCGCCCTGGCGCCGTTCGGTCCAGTCGCTGCGCAGCGGCTGGTCGGGCCACAGGCCGCGCGTGTCGTAGACCATCTTGTCGCGGCGTTCATCGAGCGGGACCGAGCGGAAGACCTCGTGATCGACGAGCAGCACGATCGCTTGCGCAGTGTCGAGCGCGTCGTCGAGCGCGACGAGCCGCGCGCCGGCAGCGGCAAGCACGGCGGGCAGTTCGCGCGCGAACGGTTCGACGATCGCGATCCGCGCGCCATATTCGCGGGCCAGCGCGGCGGCGATTTCCACCGCCGGGCTTTCGCGGAAGTCGTCGATATTGGCCTTGAAGGCGAGGCCGAACAGCGCGATCTCGCTGTCGTCGGGCAGCTGCGCGATCAACGCCCGGGCGCGCGCGACGACATGCTCGGTCTTGGCCAGATTGACCTCGCGCGCGGTGCGGATGATGCGGCTGTTGTCGGGGTCGCCATGAACGATGAACCACGGATCGACCGCGATGCAATGGCCGCCGACGCCGGGGCCGGGCTGGAGGATGTTGACGCGCGGGTGGCGGTTGGCGAGCGCGATGACGTCCCATACGTCGATGTCCATGCCGTCGGCGATGATCGACAGCTCGTTGGCGAAGGCGATGTTGACGTCGCGAAAGCTGTTTTCGACGAGCTTGACGAGTTCCGCGTTGCGCGCCGTCGTCGTCACGCAGGCGCCGCGCACGAAGCCGCGATAGAAAGTCATCGCCCGTCGCGCGCAGCGCGGCGTGATGCCGCCGATGCAGCGATCGTTGTCGACCAGCTCGACGAGGATGCGTCCCGGCAGGACGCGTTCGGGGCAATAGGCGACGAAGATGTCGGCATTGCCATCGCAATGGCCGGGCACCGCCAGATCGGGGCGCGCCTTCGCGATCGCGGCGCAGACCTGTTCGGTGGTGCCGACGGGCGAGGTCGATTCGAGGATGACGAGATTGCCGGGCGCGAGCACCGGCGCGATCGTGCGCGCGGCGTCGAGGACATAGCCGATATCGGGCGCCTGTCCTTCGCCGAGCGGGGTCGGCACCGCGATGATGAAGGCATCGGCGGGCTCGGGCGTCAGCGACGCGCGGAGATGACCACGCTCGACGACGCCGCGCACCAGCCCGTCGAGATCGACTTCCTCCAGATGGACGCGGCCCTGGTTGACCGTTTCGACGACATCGGGATTGACGTCGACGCCGACCGTCTCGATCCCCGAACGCGCGATCAGCGCGGCGGTGGGCAGGCCGATATAGCCAAGCCCCATGACGACGGTCTTGTGGCCCTCAGCGATGGGCATTGGCGGTAATCTCCGATATGCGTCGGGCGGCGTGGCCGTCCCCGAACGGGTTGTGGGCGCGGGCCATCGCCGCATAGGCGTCCGCATCGTCGAGCAATTTAATCGTTTCGGCAACCATGCGGTCGGCATCGGTGCCGACGAGCAGCGCGGTGCCCGCCGCGATCCCCTCGGGCCGCTCGGTCGTCGTGCGCATGACGAGGACCGGCTTGCCGAAGCTCGGCGCCTCTTCCTGGACGCCGCCCGAATCGGTCAGCACCAGCGTCGCCGCGTCGAGCAACGCGACGAAGCACGGGTAATCGAGCGGGTCGATCAGCGCGATGCGTGGGTGGTCGCCGAGCGCGTGCTGCATCGGACCGCGAACCTGCGGGTTGGGGTGGACCGGAAACACGACCGCGACGTCCTCGCGCACGGCGATGCGGACTATGGCATCGGCGATCGCCGCCATGCCGTCGCCGAAATTTTCGCGCCGGTGCGAGGTGACGGCGACGATGCGCTTGCCGGCGAACCGGGCGAGCACGGGCATGAGCGCCGCCGCCAGCGCGGGCTCCGCGGCAATCTGGTCGCGGGTCGTCAAAAGCGCGTCGATGACGGTGTTGCCGGTGACATGGATGCTTGCCGGCGCGACGTTTTCGGCGCGCAGCGCTTGCGCCGCGCGCTGCGTCGGCGCGAAATTGAGATCGGCGATCGTCGCCGTCACGCGGCGGTTAATTTCCTCGGGCCAGGGGTGATAGATATCGCCGCTGCGCAGCCCGGCCTCGACATGGCCGACGGGGATCTGGCGGAAATAGGCGGCCATGCTCGCCATCATCGTCGTCAGCGTATCGCCGTGGACGAGGATGCGGTCGGGCCGTTCGGCGTCGAACACCGGGCCGAGACCGGCCAGCAGCCGCGCACCGAGTTCGTCGAGGCTTTGCGCATCGCGCATCAGGTCGAGGTCGATATCGGGCGTGACGCCGCCGATTTCGAGCACCTGGTCGAGCATGTGGCGATGCTGCGCGGTAACGCACACGCGCACGTCGAGGCTCGGCTGCGCGCGCAGCGCGTGAACGACCGGAATCATCTTGATCGCTTCGGGCCGGGTGCCGAAAACCGTCATGATTCTGGTCTTGCTCACGAAATTCCGTTCCCCGTTCGGCGCGTGTGGAGCAGAGCCTTAGCGCAAAGCGGTTTCCGGGACATTAAGGATCGCGCAGCGACAGCATCGCTCGCTTGCAGCCTCAACCCGGCAGCGCCGCCGCCAGGTCGATGATCCGGTCGGCATATTGCGCGCGGCAGATCAGCAGCGATCCGCACAGCGGGTCGCGATTGTTGTAGGTGAACGGCGCCCCGCCGAGGCTCGAACAATGCAGGCCCGCCGCCTGCGCGACCGCGATCGGCGCGCAATTGTCCCATTCGCGCTGGCCGCCTTCGTGCAGGTATATCTCGGCTTCGCCGCGCACCACCGCCATCGCCTTGGCGCCGGCCGATCCCATGGCGACGATGTCGCCATCGAGCGCGGCGGCGACGGCGTCGCCCAAGGCGGGTGGGCGCGTCCGACTGACGACGATGCGCGGCCGCGCGCGCGCCGCCGGCGGGCGCTGAATCTCGTCCGATGCCAGCACCAGTCCGAGTGCCGGCAGCGCCACCGCGCCGGCGGCTGCGGCGCCGTCGATCGCCAGCCCGACATGAACCGCCCAGTCGTCGCGTCCTTCGGAATATTCGCGCGTGCCGTCGAGCGGATCGATGATCCACAGCCGCGACTGCGTCAGGCGCGAGGAATCGTCGGCCGATTCCTCCGACAGCACGGCATCGTCGGGAAAGCGGTCTCGCAGCATGCGCAGGATCAGCGCGTTCGCTTCGCGATCGCCGCGCGCGCCCAGCGCGCGACCGCCAAGGTCGCCGCGCCGTTGCAGCGCGAGCAGGTAGTCGCCCGCCATCCGCGCCGCCTCGCGGGCAAAGCGGGTTTCCTCAATCATCGTCGGAGGCGAGCGACGCGATCAGGTGCCGGGCGATGCGATCGGCGGCCTCGGCCGCGCTCATCATGGTCGTATCGATCGTCAGATCGGGATTCTCGGGCGCCTCATAGGGACTGTCGAGCCCGGTGAAATTGGCGATCTCGCCGCGCCGCGCCTTGGCATAGAGCCCCTTGGGATCGCGATCCTCGGCGACCGCCAGCGGCACGTCGACATGCACCTCGATGAACTCGCCCGGCTGCGCCATCTGCCGCACCATGTCGCGCTCGGCGCGGAACGGGCTGATGAAGGTCGCAAGGACGATCAGGCCGGCATCCGCCATCAGCGTCGCGACCTCGCCGACGCGGCGGACATTCTCGACGCGGTCGGCGTCGGTGAAGCCGAGATCCTTGTTGAGCCCGGTGCGGACATTGTCGCCGTCGAGCATGTAGCTGTGCAATCCGGCCTCGTAGAGCCGCTGTTCGACCAGATTGGCGATCGTCGTCTTGCCCGCGCCCGACAGGCCGGTGAACCACAGAATGCGCGGGGCGTGGCCCTTTTGCAGCGCGCGCGCCGAGCGATCGATCGTCAGCTCCTGCCAGGCGATGTTCTGCGACCGACGCAGCGCGTGGCGGATCATGCCCGCCGCGACGGTGTCGCCGCTTTCGCGGTCAATCAGGATGAAGCCGCCGGTGGTGCGATTCACCGCATAGGGATCGGCGGGGATCGGCCGCGCGGTGGTGACGACAGCGACGCCGATGTCGTTCTTGCGCAGTGTCCGCGCCGCCAGTTCCTGGCCGGTTTCGACGTCGAGCCGGTGCTTGGGCTGCTGCAAGGTCGCCGACAGCTCGCCCGTCGCCAGCTTGAACAGATAGGCGCGCCCGGCCAGCATCGGCTTGTCGCCGAGCCAGGCGATGTCGGCCTCGAACTGGTCGGCGTCGAGCGGTGGGTCGTCGGCGGCGCAGATCATGTCGCCGCG
>JAACTG010000085.1 GCA_009993585.1 Sphingomonadales bacterium | reverse complement strand
CGACACCGCCGTCATCGCCGGCACGCTCAACGGGACGGGCACGCTGACGGCGAACGATTACGCGCTCTACGGCGCGACGATCAACGCCAACCTCGGCGGCGGCATGCTCTATGTCGGCACCGGGACCTCGCTGCTCAACGGGACCGCGGGCGCGACCAGCTTCGAAATCGGCGGCACGCTCATCCTCGGCGCGGCCGAACGGATCAACAACAGTGCGATGCTCCAGAGCGACAGCGGCGGCATCCTCGACCTCGGCGCCTTTGCCGAGACGGTCGACACCGCCGTCATCGCCGGCACGCTCGACGGGACGGGCACGCTGACGGCGAACGATTACGCGCTTTACGGCGCGACGATCAACGCCAACCTCGGCGGCGGGACGAGCTCGCCCGCCACCACTTCGGCGATCGTCGACGACACGGTCGACACCGTCGCCGCATCGCGCCCGGCCCTGCTCGGCGCCGAAGCGATCGACGGCAGCGCCACGGTGCTGTTCGATGCCGACGGCGGCTTCGGTCTTGCGACGAACTCGGGGGCCATCGTTGCCGCAGTGATCGCGGGCACCGACGACGTCGGCGCCGCGCCGGGCGCGGATCAACAGCGACCGATCACGACGCAGGCGAGCGCGCCGCTCGCCGGCGGCCGCCTCTATGTCGGGGCCGGAACGTCGCTGCTCAACGGCACCGCAGGCGCGCTGACCGTCGAAATCGCAGGCACGCTCGTCCTGGGTGCAGACGAACGGCTCAACGACGCGGCCGCCTTGCAGATCAACAGCGGTGGCGTCCTCGACCTCGGCGCCTTCGCCGAGACCGTCGACACCGCCGCAATCGCCGGCACGCTTGCCGGAACGGGAACCCTGATCGCCAACGAGACGGGCCTGTTCGGCGCGACGATCGACGCCAATATCGCGACCGCCACGCTCGTCGTCGGCGCGGGCAACAGCGTGCTCAACGGCACCGCGACGAGCGACGAGGTGCGCATCGTCGACGGGACGCTGACGCTCGGCGGCGACGAACGCCTGTCGGACAGCGCGATCGTCGGCATCGGCAGCGCCGGCAGCTTCGACCTTGCCGGCTTCGACGAGACGATCGGCGGGCTTTACGGCAACGGCAGCGTCGTTCTCGGCAGCGGTACGCTGACGGTCGACCAGGCCATCGACGCGTCGTTCGACGGGGTCATTTCGGGCACCGGCGGCTTCACCAAATCGGGCGACGGGCTGCTGCAATTGCTCGGCGCGAACACCTATAGCGGGCCGACGCTGGTCAATGGCGGGAATCTCGCCGTCAACGGCAGCCTGGCCTCGACCGTCACCATCGCCAATGGCGCGACGGTCAGCGGCGTCGGGACCGTGGGCGGCCTCGTCGTCGGCGCGGGCAGCATCCTGTCGCCGGGCAACGGCATGGGCGCCTTCAACATCGCGGACAACGCCACCTTCAACGCCGGATCGTTCTACGACATCAACGTTTCGGCGACGTCGTCCGACCTGACGTTCGTCGGCGGCAGCCTGACGTTGCAGGGCGGAACCGTCCGGGTGACGGCCGAAGGCAGCGGTTTCAACCCGTTCTCGCGCTATGTCATCCTCGACGCCGCCGGCGGCGTGAACGGATATTTCGCGGGGGTCACGTCGAACTACGCCTTCCTGACGCCGGGGCTCGAATATTCGGCCAACCAGGTCATCCTGGCGCTGCGCCGGAACGACATCGTCTTCGCCGACGTGGCGATCGGTCCCAACCAGGGCGCGGTTGCCGGGGCGCTCCAGTCGTTGCCGATCATGTCCGATCTCTACACGGCGCTGCTGGTGCAGTCGCCCGAGAGCGCGCAGCGGGCCTATGGCCTGTTGTCGGGCGAGAATTACGCGTCGCAATCGACGACGATGCTCACCGAAAGCCGTCTCGTCCGCAATGCGCTGTTGCGCGAAGGCCGGACCGACGCCGAGGGCGCAGCGCTGTGGCTCGACGCGATGGGCAGCCAGTCGACCTACGACGCCGACGACCGGATCGGGACCGCCCGTCTCGAAAGCGATCGCCTCGGCCTGCTCGGCGGCCTGACTTATGGCGGGGCCGGGTTCTCCGCGACGATCGCGGGCGGCTATAGCGACGCCGACATGCTGACGCGTGCCCGTTCGACCGAAGGCAAGATCAAGACGACCTATGTCGGCGGCCAGGCGAGTTACGTCGCGGGACCGCTCCATGTGCAGCTCGGCGGCAGCCTGGCATGGCACGATATCGCCAACCAGCGTTCGGTCGTCTTCCCCGCCTTCGCCGATGCCCTGTCGTCGACGCAGGACGGCCGGACGCACCAGATCTTCGGTGAAATCGGCTATTCGCTGGTCGACACGGCGGCGCGCATGATCCAGCCGTTCCTCGGTTATACCTATCTCGATACGCAGATCGACGGCGCGACCGAAAGCGGCGGCAGTGCCGCGCTCGCGATCGCATCGGTCGATCGCAACGTCAGCCTGGTCCATGCCGGCCTGCGCGGCTCGGCGCGGGTGACGACGGTCTCGTCGGCGGTTCTGGTGCCCTCGTTCTCGGTCGCGTGGCAGCACGCCGGCGGCGACCTCGCCGGGACCAGCACGGCATCGTTCGCGAACTTCGCGGGTTCGGCCCCGTTCACCGTGACCGGGGCGTCGATCCCGCGCGATGCGGCGCAGGTCGAGGCGGGTCTGAAATTCGACCTCGGCGCGCTGGAATTCGGCGCCAGCTATGACGGGCTGATCGCGAAGGGCTTTGGCGACCATAGCGGGAAGATCAACCTGACGATCAAGTTCTGACGGTTGGCGCCCGGCCCGTTCCGGCGCTGCGGTTCGTCGCAGCGCCGGAAGGGCTCGTCGCATGCGCCTGTCAATCGGTCGCGGGCTCGCGTCAGGGGGTCCCTATGACCCCCGCGCAATCCCGCATGGCCCGAGCCGCGCTCGAATGGACGATCGATTATGCCCCCAAGAAGGCGGGCGTGCCGCGCATGGCGATCATGCGCTTCGAATCGAGCCAGACGATCGCCGGCGATGCCCGCGACGCCCTGCGCCGGGCCTATGAAGGCGCGGGCGTCGAGGTCGTGACCGACGGTGCCGCCGCGCATAGCGTACGCTTCGTCGGCGCCGCCGCGAGCGATCCCCAGCCGGGGACGCTGCGCGTCGTGTGACGCCGGGCGTTACAGCGCCTGCGCCGCCGCCCAGCCGCTCGCCCAGGCCCATTGGAAATTATAGCCGCCGAGCCAGCCGGTGACGTCGACCGCCTCGCCGATGCAATAGAGGCCCGGCACGGCGTTGGCCGCCATCGTCTGCGACGACAGGCCCGCGGTGGCGATGCCGCCGACGGTGACTTCGGCCTTGGCGAAGCCTTCGCTGCCATTGGGGGTGAAACGCCAGTCGGCGAGGCGGCGTTCGGCCTCGGCGAGCGTGCGGTCGGGAATCGCGTTGAGCGGTCCGGCGAGCGCGAGCCGACCGAGCAGCGCTTCGCTCAGCCGCTCGGGAAGCCGCGCGGCGACCTGCCGCTGGATCGTCATGTTGGGCGCCGCGCGCTTCGCCTCGGCCAGCCAGCCGCGCGGCGCGTCGGGCAGGAAGTCGATCGCGACCTCGTCGCCGCTCCGCCAATAGGACGATATCTGCAGGATCGCGGGGCCCGACAGGCCGCGATGCGTGAACAGCGCAGCTTCGCGAAATTCGGTCTTGCCGCAGCGCGCGACGACGTCGGCCGAGACGCCCGACAGTTCGCGGAACAGGACGTCGTCGCCGCCGAGCGTCAGCGGGACGAGCGCGGGACGCGGCTCGACGACCTTGAGGCCGAAGCGGCGCGCGAGGTCGTAGGCGAAACCGGTCGCGCCCATCTTGGGGATCGACGGGCCGCCGGTGGCGACGACCAGCGACGGCGCGCTCGCGCTGCGCGTCCCGAAGCCGACGGTGAAGCGCGCATCGGCGTGATCGAGCGATCCGATCGCGTCGCCGAGCGCGATCTCGACATCGCCCCTGGCGCATTCGGCGAGCAGCATGTCGAGGATCTGGCGCGAAGGGCCGTCGCAGAACAGCTGGCCGAGCGTCTTTTCGTGCCAGGCGATGCCGTAGCTGTCGACCAAAGCGATGAAATCGGCGGCGGTATAGCGCGCCAGCGCCGACTTGGCGAAATGGCGGTTGGTCGAGAGATAGCGGTCGGGCGCGGTGTTGCGATTGGTGAAGTTGCAGCGCCCGCCGCCCGAGATGAGGATCTTCCTGCCCGGCGTTTCGGCATGTTCGACGACGAGCACGCGCCGCCCGCGCTGGCCGGCGATCGCCGCGCAGAACAGGCCGGCGGCGCCGCCGCCGAGGACGATCGCGTCGTAGCGCGCAGGGGAAAGCGGGTTCATCACCTTCGCGCATAAAGCATAAGCGGGGCTGTGCAATCGCGCGCTTTGGCCTAGGCTCGGATGCCGAGGGAGACGGAGATGGGCGAGACGGTCAATATTCGGTCGGCGATGCTGCTGGCGTCGGCGCTGGCGCTATCGTCGTGCGCGGCGGCCAGTGAACCGGTGGCGGGCGTGCCACCGACCGACGCCGTAGCGGCCGAGGATCGCGCCCTGCACGACCGCCTGCTCGTCCTCGACAGCCATCTCGACAGCCCGATGCATTTCGGCCGCGTCGGCTGGGACATCACGCAGCGGCACAGCGAAGCAGGCGACGGCACCCAGCTCGATTTGCCGCGCATGGTCGAAGGCGGGCTCGATGGCGGATTTTTCGTCGTCTACATGCCGCAGGGCGAACTGACCCGCGACGGCTATGCGACCAGCTTCGCCGATGCGCTGCGCCGGACGGCGGCGATCCACCAGACCGTCGCGCGGCATGCCGACGCGATGATGCTCGCGACGACGTCGGACGATGCGCGCGCGGCGCAGGCGGCGGGCAAACGCGCGGTCTTCATCTCGATGGAAAACGGTGATCCGCTGGGCGAGGACCTCTCGCGGCTCGCGTTGTTCCATGGCCTCGGCGTGCGGATGGCGGGGCCGGTCCACAGCCGGACCAACCAGCTCGCCGATGCGGCGACGGGCGAGGCGATTTGGGGCGGCTTCAGCCCGCTGGGCCGGCAGTGGCTCGCCGAAATGAACCGGCTCGGCATGATCGTCGACGGGTCGCATGCGTCCGACGCGGTGTTCGACCAGATGATCGCATGGTCGAAGGCGCCGATCGTCCTGTCGCATTCGGGCAGCAAGGCGATCTACGATCACAAGCGCAACATCGACGACGCGCGGATGAAGATGCTGGCCGATCACGGCGGCGTCATCCTGGTCAATTCGGTGTTCCTCGGGCCGGTCAATTTCGGCGGCGAACTCGGCGACGTGCTCGACGAGATGGACTATATCGAGGACCTGTCCCCCGCCGGGCAGGCGGCGCTGATCGCGCGGCGCAGCGCGCTGATGAAGGCGCACCCGCCGATTACCGACGATTTCGACGACTATATGCGCGCGCTGCTCCATTGCATCGCGGTTGCCGGAGTCGATCATGTCGGCATCGGCGCCGACTGGGACGGCGGCGGCGGCGTCGCCGGGATGACCGATGTCGCGCAGCTTCCCAGGATCACCGCGGCGCTCAAGGCGGCGGGCTATGCGGACGGCGATATCGCCAAGATCTGGGGCGGCAACCTGATGCGCGTGCTCGACGCGGTCGAGGCGCAGGCGCGGCGCGGGGACCCGCGCTAGCGCCCGGGCGCGAAACATTTCGCCTGCGGCATGAAACTTGGCGCCCGCCCGCCCGTTGGGTTGGCATGACTGCGACTAGCGACGATTATCTCTGGCGGATCCAGCGCGGCGAAGGCCCGGTGCTGGCGACCGCGATCCATGACGGCCACGGGCTGCGCGACGAGGTCGCCGCCGCGATGAAGCTCGCCGAGGCCGACCGGCTGCGCGAGGAGGACCCGTTCACCGGCCAGGCGATCGCCGACGTCGCGACGCATATCGTCGCGGGGCGATCGCGTTTCGAATGCGACCTCAACCGCGCGGTCGATACCGCGGTCTACCAGACCCCCGACATGGCATGGGGCCTCGACGTCTGGCAGGGCGTGCCCGATTCGATGCTCGTCGCGCGCTCGCAGGCCTATCATGCCAGTTACTATGCGATGCTCGGCGCCCTGCTCGACGACATCGCCAAGCGCTACGGCAAGTTCGTCCTGCTCGACGTCCACAGCTACAACCATCGCCGCGACGGGCCGGGCGGCGAGCCGACGCCGCAGGACGATGCCCCCGACATCAATATCGGCACCTCGTCGATGCCGCGCGAGCAATGGGCCTGGCTGGTCGATCCGCTGATCGCGGCGATGGCCGAATTCGATTTCAACGGCCGCCGGCTCGACGTGCGCGAAAACGTCGCCTTCCAGGGCAAGGGCGAACAGACGCGCTTCGTTCATGAACGCTACCCCGGCGTCGGCTGCGCGATCGCGATCGAGTTCAAGAAGTTCTTCATGGACGAATGGACCGGCGTGCCCGATGCCGCCGAACTCGCGGCGATGCGCGGCTTCATCGATCGCAGCGCGCAGGTCGCGCGGACGCTGCTCGATGCCGGCTGACGCCGCGGCCGATACGGCTGAAGGCTTCGTCCCCGAATTCGGGCCGGGCGGCGCGCTGCGCCAGCAATGCGGCTGCGAGGGCCGCATCCATATCGACCGGCCGCTGCCGTTCCTCGTCCTCAACCGCTTCGACCCCGAAGATCCCGACAGCCTCGCCCAGCGCATCGCGGTGACGAGTTCGGCCTATGCCGTATGGCCCGAGGGGATCGACGACGAGGCCGCGCTCGAGGGAATCGCAGCCGTGCTCGCGCACCAGGCCGAAAGCTGCCAGCGGATCCTGCTGATTTCGGTCCACGATCGCATCCCGGTCGAAAAGGTCGCGGCGAAGCAGGCCAGGCTGCCCGAATTCACCGCCGCGATCGCCGCGAGCGACGACGCCCCGGCGCAGGCCGCCGCCGACGTGCTGGCAGCGACGCTGGCCAAGGTGAAGGTCGACCTGCGCCACTGCAAGATCGACCGCGCGAGCCCGGAGTTTTTCGAACCCGGCATCGCGGCGCTGGTCGCTTCGGATGAGCGCTATGCGCATTTGTCGCTGGCGCTGCCGCAAAACTATCGCCGTCCCGACGGCAAGGGCATCTATCCCCAGCTGTTCCACGATCTGTCGATCGAGGTGTTCGACGCGCTGCTCAAGGCCGCCGAGGCGTTCATGACGGCGGCGGGCGAGCAGCCGCCGCAGCATCATCGCGCGCTCGGCCGCAGTGCGTTCATCGACGCGGCCAAGTCGGCGGATCGCAAGCTCGACCGCATCTGCCGCAGTTACGATTTCCTGCTCAGCGTTTCGCCGATCAATAGCGAGCAGGCCTATGAAAGGTTTCGCGAGGACAAGTTCCAGACGGCGCCGAAATTCCGGTATCGCCCGCTGACGGTCGATCCCGACCTGGCCAAGCGCGCGCTGTACAGGATTGATCTCGGCAGCGTCGAAGCGCCGATGCTCGAGACGCTGTTTTCCGAAAAGCGGCAGGAGATCGATTACCAGCTGACGACGCTGGCGGCGCGCAACACGCCCAATTTCCGCCACGCGTCGATGCTGCTTTACGGCACCGTCGAATCGGACCTGCGCGATTCGGCGATCGACATATTGGGCAGCAAGCGGCCCAAGTCGGATCGCGCCGGCGGCAGCGTCGATTGTTATGCGGTCGAGGCCGGCGCGCGCGCGCTGGTCGCCGATTATCATGCGCAGGACGAGCGCTTCGACGTCGACGTCGAGCTGCGCGAGGATATTGCGGCGGGTCTGATGGTATCGGGCAACAAGGTGCTGATCTCGACCGCGACCAACATGCCCGCGCACCGGCTCGAACCCTTGCTCCATCACGAGATCAGCATCCACGCGCTGACCTGGGTCAACGGCGCGCAGCAAGGCCTCACAATGTTCCGCACCGGCCTCGCGCAATATGAGGGCGTCCAGGAAGGGCTCGGCGTGTTCGCCGAATGGGCGGTCGGCGGACTGACCTGGACGCGGCTGCGCGCGCTGGCCGCGCGCGTCGTCGGCGTCGACGCGATGATCGCCGGCGCCAGCTTCGTCGATACCTTTCGCCTGCTTCACGAGACGCACGGCTTTTCGGCGCGCGGCGCATTCAACATCACCGCGCGCATCTATCGTTCGGGCGGCTTCGCCAAGGACGTCATCTATCTGCGCGGGTTCAAGACGGTGCTCGACCTGCTCGCCGCGGGCGGCGACCTGACGCCCTATTGGTACGGCAAGATCGCGCCGCAGCACGTCGCCGCGATCGAGGAGTTCGCGCTGCGCGGATTGTTGCGCAAGCCGTTGTTCACACCTGCTTTCCTATCACGCGACGACGTGCAGGCGAGAATCGCCGGCTTTCGCAAAAACCCTTCGCTTTCCTCGCTGCTATGACTGGATCACCGCCATGAAAATCGCATTTTTCGTCAATTCGATGGCCGACGAATACCCCAATTACGCAACCACCGTGCTCGCGGCGCAAGCGGTCGCCCACGGCCATGACGTCTATTACCTGACACCCGAGGATTTCGTCCTCGAGCCGGGCGGCGGCATGTCGGTTCATGTCCGCGCCGCGCCGACCGCGCCCAAGGGCGGCTATGCCGACCACACCAAATTCTTCGCCGAGCTGAAAAAGGTCGCGGGCAAGACGAGCAAGCTCGACATCGCCGAGCTCGACGTGCTCATGCTGCGCAACGACCCGTCGAACGACGCGCAGGACCGTCCCTGGGCCGAGGATGCCGGCATATTGTTCGGGCGCGAGGCGGTGAAACGCGGGGTGATCGTGCTCAACGATCCCGACAGCCTGGGCCGCGCGATCAACAAGATGTACTTCGAAAGCTTCCCGGTCGAAGTGCGCGCCGAGACGCTGATCACCAAGCATCCCGCCGACATCAAGGAGTTCGCCAAGAAGCACGGCGGCAACATCATCCTGAAACCCTTGCAGGGTTCGGGCGGGTCGGGCGTGTTCAAGGTCGACGGCAAGTCGGCGTCGAACATGAACCAGATGATCGAGGCGATCGAGCGCGACGGCTACATCATCGCGCAGGAATATGTGAAGGCCGCGACCAAGGGCGACATCCGCCTGTTCATGATGAACGGCGAGCCGCTGTGCGTCGACAAGAAGTTCTGCGCGCTGCGCCGCGTCCAGTCGCCCGACGACATCCGCAGCAACATCCATGCCGGCGGCAAGGCGGTGAAAGCCGAGGTCGGCGAGACCGAATTGCGCGTCGCCGAGCTGATCCGCCCCAAGCTGATTTCCGACGGCATGTTCCTCGTCGGGATCGACATCGTCGGCGACAAGATCCTCGAGGTCAACGTGTTCAGCCCCGGCAACCTGCACACCTGCAACAAGCTGGCGGGCAAGAACTTCGCCGAGAAGATCATCGCCGGGATCGAGCGCAAGGTCGAGATCCGCAAGGAATTCCCCGGCCAGTTCACCAACCGCGCGCTCGCGAGCCTGTAGGCGGCGCTATTTCGCCGCGTTGGTGACTCGCCTGTCGCGGGTGACATGGCCCTCGAGCCTCGCCGGGTCGAAATAGACGGGCTTGGTCCGGTGGTCGACGAACAGTTGCGCCTGGTCGGTATAATAGGGGCTGTCGGGCCGCGTGCTCGCCGATCCGAACGGCTGGATCGAGCGCGAGCGGACGCTACCGTCGCGCGTCCATTCGACCGCCTGGATGAAGCTGTCGCCGTGATAGACCGAATAGCGGCCGTCGGGATCGACATTCCATAAAGTCGATGCGCGCAGCGTGTCCGAGCCGCCGTCGAGCGGCAGGTCGATCATCGGCGTGCCCTTCATCGCGCCTTCCTCGGGCCCCTGGCGCAGCCGCAGGACGGTGCCGAGCCGCGGATCGAGCGTGCCGAACGTCGTCGCCAAATGGTCGGCCGCCGCGGTCAGCTCCTCGCGCGCGTCGGGCGGCGTTTCGCGGCGATAGGCCTTGCGCATCGCCGGGCGCAGAACGGTCAGCGCAAGCGCGTCGCCGCGCCCCTTGCCGTCGAGCTTCCAGTCCCATTGCGCGAGCAGTTTCTGCGCCTCGGCGAGCCGGCGGTCGCCCCGCGTATCGAGCGCGAGCAGCGATTTCATCCACTCGCCGGCATAGCTCGCGCGGCTGTAGCCGGTATCGTATTTGATCCGCCACAGCACCGGCCAGGTGATCGGCCCGTCGACGCCCTCGAACAGGTCGATCGCCCGGCGCTGACGGTTGGTCATGTCGAGCTCGATGCCCATCAGCGGCGAGAACGCCGCGGGGTCGAGCTCGTCGCCCGGACCCGCCGCGACGAACGGCGTGTTGTTGGCGTTGACGAGATAGCCCGAGGCCGGATTGACGTTCTTCGGATAGGCCGCATAGGGCAAATAATCGTGCCAGATCGCGCGCGAGCTATCGCCCGGCAGGACATTGCGCCAGTCGTAGCCGGCAACGCGCGCGGGGAACATCGCGTTGTAGACATGCGCGATATTGCCCGCCGCATCGGCATAGATGAAATTGGTCGCGGGCACGCCCTGGATCGCCATCGCGCGCTGCCACTCGGCGAAATCCCTCGCCTTGTTGAGGCGGTAATATTGCGTCAGCTGGGTCAGCGTATCGATGCCGGCATAGCGGATCGCGAAGAAGCCGGCGTCGTTCTCGATCACCGGGCCGTGGACCGATCGCAGCACCGTCTTGGGCACCGGCAGAACGAAGGGGCCGAAGCGGACGTGCAGCCAGACGCGCTTCTTCTCGAGCGGCAGCCATTTCCCATCCATTCGGTACTGTGTCACGTCGTCGTTCATGACGAGCCTGTAGACGTCGATCAGATCGGGACGATTGACCGTGTTGGTCCAGCCCAGCGTCTTGTTATGGCCGAGAAAGGGATAGGGCGAGCCGGGGAAGGTCGCGCCGGCGAAGTCCCAGCCCTGCTGCGAATGGACGACAAGCTCGTACCAGGCGACGCCGCCGCGCCACGGCTGGTGCGAATTGCTGATCAGCTTGGTCTTGCCTTGCGGGTCGCGCGACGGGGCGATGGCGAAGGCGTTCGACCCCGCCATGTCGGCATCGGGGCCGACCGGCGAATTGTTCGGCGCGGGGAGCGCGGGGCCGCCTTCCTGCGGCAGGGGTTCGCCCGCGACGAGCTTGCCGATGACGCTGTCGAGGCCGAAGAAGAAGGGCGAGCGCAGCGCGAAACCGGCGGCGATGTCGCGGCCGTTGACGGGGAACAGCCTGGCGAGGCGGATCTCCTCGGGATGGCGGTCGGCATAGAGGTTCATGCCGCGCGCATAGCCGTCGAGCAGCGCGCGGACGTCGGCGGGCAGCGCGTCGTAATGGCGCGCGACGGTGCCGTCGGTGTCGAGCAATTTCGCGGCGTAATCAACCTTGGCGCCTTCGGCCCCGGTCGCCGCGCCGAGCCGCGAACGCGTCATCGCGACGACTTCCTGCAGCGTCGAAAAATCGTCCTCGCTATGCGCATAGGCGATGCCGAACGAGACGTCGGCGTCGGTGGCCCCGAAGATGTGCGGGACGCCGTGATCGTCGCGGACGATGCGCACGTCGTGCGTCATCGGCGCGGGCGCGGCGCGCGCATCGACCGACAGCGGCTCCCACACGGCAAGGCCGACCGCAATGAGCGCGAGCACGACGAGCAGTCCGACCAGACCCGTTTTCCAGCGGCTGCGACGACGCGGGGCGGGGGTCGGCGCTATGGTGCGATCGGTCATCAGGGCTCCAGACGGTTGGCGCCGTGGCGCACGGTTTCGCGGTGGCTTTGGGCGACCGCCAGGCTGCGGTCGCGGATCGTCTCCATGAAGACGAAGTCGCTGTCGATGCGGTCGCGACCGATGGCGACGGTGACATAGCCGCGGCGGCTGGTCTCGGCCCATTTGAGCTCGGGATTGACGCGGCGCAGCGCGGCAACGCGCATCGCTTCGGTCGAATTGGGCAGGTTCGCCTCGAACCCGGGCGAGGAGACGCTGTGGCCGCCGATCTCGACGCCGGCGGGGGTGCCGTCATGCGCGAGGTCGAACGCCCAGGCGTTGTGGCTGTCGCCCGCGAGCGTGACGAAATTGGCGTTGGCATCGAGCGCGGCGGTGAGCAGGCGCGCGCGCGCCGCGGGATAGCCGCCCCAGCTGTCGAAGTTGAACGGGAGCCCGACCTTGGCAGCGGCGAGGCCGACGGCGACGCGCGTCTTGAGGTAGGCGGGCGCGTCGGGCGCGATCCACTGGCCGGTCTCGGGCGGCGAGACGATGTTGCCCATCAGCACCTGTTGCGGGACGATCTGCCAGCGCGTGCCCGCAGCGACCGAGGCCTTGAGCCGATCGGCGATCCACGCCTCCTGCTTCGCGCCCATCATCGAGCGGGCGGGGTCGGACCAGACCGAGTCGCGAAAGCCGACGAGCCTGGCGCCGATATCGCCGCCGCCGGCGAGCGCGGCGCCGAGATCGGGTTGCTCGTCGCGACCGGTGATGCGCGTTTCGGGCATCGTCAGCGTGGCGAGATCGCCGATGCGATATTCCTTCGCGGCGACGTCTAGGACGGGCATCCATTCGCGATAGGCGCGCGCGGCCGCCGCCTTGCGCAGCGCCCAGTCGCCCTCGTTGGCGGGATCGTGGTTCTCGGCGCTTCCATGCCACGCATCGTTGGCGAATTCATGGTCGTCGGGCTGGGCGATCATTGGCGCCATCCGGTGCAGCGCCTGGAGGTCGCGATCGGCGCGGTAGCTGGCGTAGCGCAGGCGATAGTCGGCGAGGACGATCGTCTCGCTGTTCGGCTGGATCATGCGCCCGGGCAGTGCCTCGGCGAGCGAGGGATAGCTGCCGACGCGGTATTCGTAGAAATAGTCGCCGACATGCAGGACGAGGTCGATATCGTCGCGCGCGGCGGCATGGGCATAGGCGTTGAACCAGCCGAACGGCAGGTTGGCGCACGAAAACAGCGCGAGGCGGAAATCGTCGACCCGGTCGTCGGGCAAGGTGCGCGTGCGGCCCGTTGGCGAGACGCTGCCGTCGGGCGCGACGAAGCGGTAATAATACCAGCGGTCGGGGGTAAGGCCGGTGACGACGAGCTTGGCGGTATGATCGGCCTCGCCGCGCGCATCGACCGATCCGCCGCCGGCGACGCGCGCGAAATCGGCGGTGTGCGACAGTTCGGCGGTGAGGCGCGTATCGCTTCCCGCGACATAGCGCGTCCACAGCAGCACCGAGTTGGGCGACGGCTCGCCGCTGGCGACGCCATGGGTGAAGCCGCGCGCGAAATAGGCGGCGCGCGCCGCGCCGGGCAGGGCAAGCGCGCCGAGGCCGAAGGTGCCGAGCTGGAGCAGCAGGCGGCGGTCGATGGTCCGCATCAGGCGATCAGGCCGGCGGCGACGAGCAGCGACACGAACAGGACCAGCGCGATGAGCGAGAAGATGAGCAATATCGCCGTGCGGACCAGCGCGTTGATCCGCGACAGGCGATAGGCGCCCTTCAATTGGCGGTACATGTGGAAGGGCGGGTAGAGCGTGCCGACGATCAGCACCGGCCCGGTCGGCACGCCGACCATCACCGCGACCATCAGCACGACGAGCAGCAGCATCATGAACGCGATCGAAAAGGTCGTGAAGATCATGTGGTCGTAGACGTGGCGCTCGCGCATTCGCCGGCCGACCATCACCAGCCAGACGAACGGCACCGACAGCGGGATCAGCGCCCAGCCGAACTTATAGGCGTTGGTCTTGATCTTGTAGAAAACGAGCGAGGGGTTCTCGCGCGCCTTGCGCACGCCCTGGGCGAGCTTGCTTCCCAGCCAGTTTTTTTCGAGCGATTTGAGTTCGTCGCTCGACGCATCGACGACGGGGCGCTGCGACAGTGGCGCATCGGCTGCCTGTTCGCGATAGCCATCGTCGATGCCGCGCATGAATTCGGCGACCATGTCCTCGCGCGTCGCCGGCTGGTCGGGGTCGGCATTCGGGTCCGATTGCGCATTCTT
>JAACTG010000154.1:233-1827 GCA_009993585.1 Sphingomonadales bacterium | reverse complement strand
CGAGGTGCTCCAAGATAGACGCGGAGGCCTTGTGAACCTGGCGGCGAAACCGTCTCCGCCAGCAGCCCACGAGAAGCGTCGAGGAACAGGGCCCTGAAGCTCATGTGTACCCCGGCGTGAGTCGATTGGGGCGTGTGAGAATCGTGTTAGTGACCGCGTTGGCCCAGGCTTCCTCATGGGGCTGCTTCAACCAACGGTTGCATAACTCAACACATCGGCCACACATCGGCCATTGGCCAGCCGACTGCCCCCAGGTTATGCTGGTACCACGCTCAGGCGGAACTCCCGCCCTCGTTCATCCACTTGCTGCGCTCGAATCACCTAACGGTGAAAAACCGGAGATCAGTTATGATGCACCGCATGTCCTTCCACGTGCTCTTGGGTTCCGCCCTATTCCTGGTCTCGAACGTGAGCGCTGGTGCTACTGGCGCAGAGCAACTCGCCGTGCCGGTAAAGGGCAAGGTGCTCATCCTGATGCCTGGCTTGACGGGCGTTTTCCTCTCCGATCCGACCATCGTTGAAGCGGGCGTGCGGGCAGCCAGAGTGCTGGAGTTGGTGGGCTTGCGGCCAGGCGCCACGCGCCTGCGACTGGAATTCCACGATGGCCGCAGCCTTGAGAGGACCGTCGTCGTGGGGGACGGCAACCGGAGCGGTTCTGTTGCTATCACGACGCAGGGAGCAGAAGTCGCCGGTGCGGCCACAGTCTCGCTTGCTGCGCGACCCCTATGGGCGGCGACCCTGAATGGTTTCCCACTGGGTCCCGAGTGGCGCGGCAACGCAGCCGACGGGAGTGGACGGAGGTTGCAGCGCTCTCTGGTCGCCTTTCGAGCAAGCGGAGATGTGGGCGAGACCCCCGCGAACTCCAGTCGCGAGATTCCTGCGAGAAGCGCGGATCGCTACCTGCTGGCGCAGATCGGAGTCACTCCAGATCGCGATCAGGTGAAGTTCATCCGAGGATTGGCGAATGTCAGGCTGAAGGGAGACCTCGCCCTCGGCGGGCAGTGGACCCAATGGACGGGCAACCGCAACGTTAGGGTCACCGACGCGTACCTCGGCTACGGCTCGTGGCGCGAGGACGGCCCGGACCGCTCGTCCGCATGCCTCGGCTTTGTCGGAGGTAGGCGCGGCGTAAACGGTCACACGGCCCTTGAGTTGGGATGGATCACCATCGACCGCAACGAAACTCGCGAGCTGGCTGGCTTTGCCACGCGCGGTACCCTCACGTTCGGAGGCGAACGCACAGCCTTTGACGTTCTACTCAACCTGCACACCGATCCCGACATCGGGATTGGGTACTCCGACGATCCGCAGTACGGACTCGTCGAGGGGGCTTACCTCACCTTCGGTGCTTCCTTCTGATATGCGAGGTGCTCAATGAACCATCCGTCGAACCGCGATAGAACCCACAGTTCCGAGCCGTGCCGCACGGGGCCCGACCGCTCGGCGCCGCGAGGGGCGCCAGTTGGACGCCGGGCATTTCGCAAAGGAGGAATCAACTGCTGATGTTGCTACATCGCATTCGTAGACGAACAGCGCGCAAAGTCGCGGGAATGTTGGCGCTTGTGCTGGTGGCGGTCCCCGTTTTGCAGGGCTG
>JAACTG010000154.1:0-222 GCA_009993585.1 Sphingomonadales bacterium | reverse complement strand
TGAGCGCGCGCGGCAGGATGTCTTGCGCGAAACTGTCACGGGTAGAACCGACGATGGCGAGGTTGACGATCCCCGGCATGTTGCCGACGCAGGTGCGCCGCGCCGCTGCCGCCATAAATCCGACGCCGCTTTCAAACGCGGTTTCAAATCCGGTGCGCTGATACTGGCTGTCGGGATCATAGACCCAGGCGCGGTAAATCATCTTGCCCTTGGGCACGGTCA
>JAACTG010000095.1 GCA_009993585.1 Sphingomonadales bacterium | reverse complement strand
GCAGTTCGTCGAGCGATTGCCCCGATCGCCCCTCGCCGCGGAACATTAGCACCATGCGGTGTTCGGTCTCGACCACTTCGGTCGGGCTGTTGAGCTTCAGTCGTTCGGGATAGCCCCGATAGTCGGTGACGGTGACCATCAGGTCGAGCGGCTGGCCGGGCGGGATCAGCACCGGGCCGACCTCCGATCGCGCCATTGCGTCGAGCGCGTCGAGCACGAGCTTGGTAAAGGTCGCGCCACCGAACGGCGGTTCGAACCAGCGCGCGCGCACGAAGTTCGACAATTTGCGGCGGACCTCGTCGCGCTTTCCCGCTTCGACCGTCTCGTCGATCGTCGAACCGCGCCGCTTGCTCGCCATCCAGGCGATCGGCACTGCCCAGAATTTGGTAAAGCGCGACAACGGCCGCGCGTCGGGGTCCATCAGATGCTCGACATCGGCGCATTCGAGCCACAGGTCGGTCAGCGGGTCGAGCGACTGGCCGGTGACCGCCGCCTGCGCCAGGAAAATGCCGTTGATACCGCCCGCGCTGGCGCCGGCGATGATGTCGCTGAACACGCGCAGCCGCGTCGCCGACGCTTCCTCGAGCAGCGCGAGCAGGTCGCGATAGATCGCGGCGCTGCCCGGCGGCGGATCGATTCCGTCGTGCCACGCGCGGCTGGCGCGCGCGAGATGCCAGACCTCCTTGGTGATGCCGTGCATATAGACGGCCAGGCTGATGCCGCCGTAGCAGACCAGCGCCAGCCTGAGTTCCTTTTCCCGCATCGGTTCAAACTAGGGAAGGCGCGTTGCGCTGTCGAGCCGGGCCGTGGTTTTGGGGGTGCGCCCCTCCGACCCGCGATGCTAAGGTTACGCGCCCGCACCCAGCAAGAGACGTTTGCACCGATGAAAACCGACAATACCCGCGTGCTACTTCTCGCGCTCGGCGCGAATGTCGGGATCGGCATCGCCAAATTCGTTGCCGCCGCGATCACCGGATCGTCGGCGATGCTGACCGAGGGCGTCCATTCGATGGTCGATTCGACCAACCAGCTGCTGCTGATGTACGGCCAGAAGCGCGCGAAAAAAGCGCCCGATGCCAAGCATCCGATGGGCTATGGCCGCGAGCTGTATTTCTGGAGCTTCGTCGTCGCGCTGCTCGTCTTCGCGCTCGGCGCGGGCATTTCGACCTATGAAGGCATCCTCCACGTGATGGCGCCAGAGGAACCGGTGTCGCCGGTGATCGGCTATGTCGTGCTCGGCTTCGCCTTCCTGCTCGAAGGCGGATCGACGATGGCCGCCTACCGCCAGTTCAACGCCGCGCGCGCGGGAAAATCGTGGTGGCGCGCGCTGGTCGATACCAAGGACGCCACCACCGTCATCGTCCTGCTCGAAAATGGCGCGGCGATGTTCGGCATCGTCATCGCCGCGATCGGCCTCGGCCTGACGCAGGTCACCGGCGACCCGCGCTTCGACGGCATCGCCTCGATCGCGATCGGGCTGTTGCTCGCCTGCGTCGCCATGTTCCTGGCGCGCGAGGCCAAGGGCCTGCTGATCGGCGAAGCGGCCGACCCGCTGCTCGTGGCGGGCCTGCGCCGCGCGGCGACGCGCGACGGGATCATGGGCATCGGCGAGATTCGCACGATCCACAACGGCCCCAACCAGATCGTCGCGGCGATGAACGTCGATTTCGACAACCGCCTGAGCGCCGCCGATGTCGAGCAACTGGTCGACGCGATCGAGCGCAGCGTCTGCGCCGACTTCCCCGATGTCGAACGCATCTACGTCCGCCCGCACGAAGATGCCGGGATCCGTTTCGGCAACGATCGCGGCCTGGCGCCCAGCCCGCACGCGGCGCCGAATGCCGACTGACCCAATCGCACAAAGCCGGGGCCGCGCGCGCGTCATCCTGCTGACCTCGGCGCTCGGACCGCTCGACTATCGCGTCCCGGCGGGGGCCGAAATCGGCCCCGGCAGCGTCGTCGAGGTGCCGCTCGGCCCGCGCCGGATGGTCGGCGTGGTGTGGGACGACGACAGTTTTCCCGACGTCGAAACGGTCGGCGACAATCGCCTGCGCCCGCTGTTCGGCGCGATCGACGTGCCGCGCCTGTCGCCGCAGCTGCGCAAGCTCGTGCTGTGGGCCGCCGATTATTATCTCGCCCATCCCGCCGCGGTGCTGCGCATGGTGCTGCCGCACGCCGCGCTCGCCGGCGAGGGTCGCCCGATCGTCGAATATCGTGCCACCGGCGCGCTGCCCGAACGGATGACCGCGCTCAGGCAGCAGGCGCTCGACCGCATCGGCGGCGACCAGGGTACGGTGCGCGAGCTCGCCGCCGAGGCAGAGGTGAGCGAAGCGGTGATCCGCGGGCTGGTGAAGTCGGGATCGCTCGCGCCGGTCGCGGTCTCGCCCGACGCGCCCTTCGCGCTCCCCGACCCCGGCCGTCCCGCTGCCGACCTGTCACCCGAACAGGCCGCCGCCGCCGCCGCGCTCGTCGCCGCCGCGCGGGCGGATGCGTTCAGTCCCTTCCTGCTCGACGGGGTGACCGGATCGGGCAAGACCGAAGTCTATCTCGAGGGCGTCGCCGAGGTCATCCGGCGCGGCGGCCAGGCGCTTGTGCTGATGCCCGAAATTGCGCTCACCGAACCCTTTCTCAAGCGCTTCGAGGCGCGCTTCGGCTGCGCGCCCGCGACCTGGCACAGCGGCATGCGGTCGAGCGAGCGGCGGCGCACTTGGCGCGCGATCGCCGACGGCAGCGCGCGCGTCGTCGTCGGCGCGCGATCGGCGCTGTTCCTGCCGTATCGCAAGCTCGGCGTGATCGTCGTCGACGAGGCGCACGAAACGAGCTTCAAGCAGGAAGACGGCGTCCATTACCACGCCCGCGACGTCGCCGTGATGCGCGCGCTTTACGAACGCTGCCCGGTCGTGCTCGCCTCGGCGACGCCCGCGATCGAGAGCATCGTTCAGGCCGATGCCGGGCGCTATGAAACGCTGGTGCTGCCCGCGCGTTACGGCGGCGCGGCAATGCCCGATATCGCCGCTATCGACCTGCGCGAGGACCCGCCCGAACGCGGCACCTGGCTCGCGCCCAAGCTCGTCGCGGCGCTGACCGACCGGCTCGCCAAGGGCGAGCAGAGCCTGCTGTTCCTCAATCGCCGCGGCTATGCCCCGCTGACGCTGTGCCGCACCTGCGGCCACCGCATCCAGTGCCCCAATTGCACGAGCTGGATGGTCGAGCATCGCCTCGTCCGCCGCCTCGCCTGCCATCATTGCGGCCATGTCATGCCGCCGCCGCGCGAATGCCCCGAATGCAAGGAGGAGGACAGCCTGGTGCCGTGCGGACCCGGCGTCGAACGCATCGCCGACGAGGTCGCGGCACGCTTCCCCGACGCGCGCACCGCGCTCGTCACCAGCGACACGATCTGGTCGCCGACCAAGGCCGCCGAATTCGTCGAGCGAGTCGAGGCGGGGCTGGTCGACATCATTATCGGCACGCAACTCGTCACCAAGGGCTATCATTTTCCCGAGCTCACATTGGTCGGCGTGATCGACGCCGATATCGGCCTCGAAGGCGGCGACCTGCGCGCCGCCGAGCGCACTTTCCAGCAGATCCAGCAGGTCGCCGGGCGCGCCGGGCGCGGGACCAAGCCGGGCGAGGTGCTGATCCAGACGCGCGTCCCCGGCGCCGCGGTGATCGAGGCGCTCGTCGCCAACGACCGCGACGGCTTTTATGCTGCCGAGACACAGGCGCGAAAACACGCCAATGCCCCGCCGTTCGGGCGGCTGGCGGCGGTCGTCGTCTCGTCCGAAGACGCCCAGCTGGCGCAGCAGGTCGCGCGCGAGCTGGGCCAGCGCGCGCCGCGAAGCGACGAGATGGCGGTCTATGGCCCAGCGCCCGCGCCGCTCGCGCAGCTGCGCGGCCGCCACCGCCATCGCCTGCTCGTCCACGCGCCGCGCAGCTTCGCGCTGCAGGACGCGATCCGCGCGTGGCTGGGCTCGGTCGAATGGAACGCCAAGGTGCGCGTGACGGTCGACGTCGACCCGTACAGCTTTATGTGATTGCGGACGTGTCGCGCGTATCGGGCGGCGTCTCGATCGCGGGCTTGCGCAGCCACATCGGCGCGACGAGATGGCCGCGCGCGATCGCCATGCGCAGCAGCCACAGCCCCGCCGCGGTGGCAACGACCATCGCGATGACCGATGCCTCGAGCCCGAACGGCCCGCCGCTGAGCCAGGCGGGGCCCGACATCTCTGCCTCGACCAGCCCGTTGACCGCATGGCCCGACACCGGCACGTCCCAGACGAAGCCCTGGGCGATGTTCCACGCGGCGTGGATGCCGATCGCCAGCCACAGCGAACGCGTCAGCATATAGGCGGCGCCGAGCAATATGCCCGCCTCGAGCGCGATCGCGAGCGACGAGAACAGCGTCGCATTGTCGTTGGCGATATGCGCGAGGCCGAACAGCAGCGAGGTCAGCGCCAATGTCGCCCAGCTGCCCGCCAGCTGCTCGATCCAGCGGAACAATATGCCGCGGAAAATCAGTTCTTCGACGACTCCGGCGACCAGCCCCGCCTGCGACGCGATGCGGACGAACTCGCTCCAGCCGCCCGCCCCGACGATACGATACACGCCGCACAGGGCGGCAATGCCGACGCTGAGGCTGATCAGGCCCGCGCCGATGATTAGGCCGACACCGATTTCGCGCCCCGCCCCGCGCCAGCCAAGGTCGTCGCGCGGCTCGCTGCCGAGATGGCGCAGGACCAGCTTGTAGACCGCGATCACCGCCGCGACGGTGACGATCGCCTTGATCGCGTCGGCCAGGTCGGGGTCGATCGTCGCCGGGATCAGGCGCAGGCCCCATGACAGCGTGGCGAGCGTCGCCATGATCAGCGCCAGCGCGATCGCCAGCGCGACGAGCGGAAAATTCACGATCCGCCGCCATGTCGGCACAGCCGCATGCGCTTCGATGTCCTGCGTCATGATCAACCCCCGCCCGGTGCTATCGCGTGATGATGTCGCAACGCTCGCCGGCTGGCAAGTCAGCCTGTTCGTTCGCGATCGAGCAGCGCCGTCTTGCGCTCCAGGCCATAGGCATAGCCGCCCAGGCTGCCGTCCTTGCGGATGACGCGGTGGCACGGGATCAGCACCGCGACATGATTGTCGGCATTGGCGGATCCCGCCGCGCGCGTCGCCCTGGGGCTGCCCGCCGCTGCCGCGATATCGGCATAGCTGCGCGTTTCGCCCGGCGGGATCGCGCGCAGCGCCGCCCAACAGGCTTCCTGGAAGACGGTACCCTTGACGTCGAGCGGGATGTGCGAAAAATCGCCCGGCGCCTCGACCGAGGCGACGACGTCGGCGAGCAGCGCCGCGAACGCCGTGCCGCCCTCGACCAGTTCGGCCTTGGGAAAGCGCCGCGCCAGCGCTCCCGCATCCTCGTCGAACGACAGGCGGCAGACGCCCTTGTCGGTCGCCGCGACGAGCATGTCGCCAAGGCTCGTCGCCACGACCGCCCAGTGGATCGTCGCGCCCTTGCCGCCATCGGCCCAGATCGAAGCCGCCATGCCCAGTTTTCCTTTCGCTGCATCATAGAATCGCGACGGGCCCGAAAAGCCCGCATCGTAGATCGCATCGGTCACGCGCCCGGTCTCGGTCAGCGCCGCGCGCGCGCGTTCGTCGCGCAGCGCGCGGGCATAGGCGGCGGGCGACAGGCCCGTCTGGCGCGTGAAGATGCGCTGGAAATGCGTCGGCGAATAGCCGCTTTGCGCGGCGAGATGCGCCAGCGCGAGCGGCTCTTCGGCGCGCTTGATCGCCGCGATGGCGGCGATCACCGCGCGTTCGTCGCGCGCGGCCTCGTCGGGGGAGCAGCGTTTGCACGGGCGCAGGCCAGCGGCGCGCGCGGCAGCGCCGTCGGCGAAAAAGCGCACGTTCCGGCGCAACGGATGACGCGCCGCGCACGACGGCCGGCAATAGATACCGGTCGACACCACACCGGTCACGAAGCGGCCGTCATGCGCGCGGTCGCGGCGCATGACGGCCTCCCATGCGCGATCGTCGTCGATGGGCAGCAGGTCGGTCATCGTCGCTCTCCTTGTCGCGTGATCGGTGTTGCCATGCAAGCGCGCCGCGCGCGTCCTGCGGCTTGCGTTCAAAGCGCGAACGACTAGACATTGGCGCCATGACCATGACCATGACCATGACCATGCCCGCCACTCGCATCGCCCGCCTGTGCGCCTTCGTCGTCGCGCTGTTGGCGCTGGCGATCGCCGCGCCGACCCAGGCCGACGACGTCGCCGCCGCCGGACGCAGCGTCGTGCGCGTCGTGACCGTGGCGATCGTCGATGGCGAGGTCGTCGGATTCGGCCACGGTTCGGGTTTCGCGGTATCGCCGACGCGCATCGTCACCAACGCCCATGTCGTCGAATCGGCGGTCCGCTATCCGCGCAACGTCGCGCTGGGCGTCGTCCCGTCGGAAGGCCAGAAAAGCTATGAGGCCAGACTGATCGCGATCGACACCAAGCGCGACCTGGCGTTGATCGAGATCGTCGAGGGCCGCGTCCCCGCCACCGCGATCTTCACCGGCCCGTTCGAGGCGGGCGAGGAAGTGATCGCGCTGGGCTATCCGGGCAATGTCGATGCCGCCAGCGCGGTCGATGCCGGCGATTACATCACGCCGCGCTCGCCCGTCCGATCGAACGGCAATCTGTCGAACCAGCAGCGGATCGACGGCATCGCCGCCATGGTCCACACCGCAAGCATCGCGCGCGGTAATTCGGGCGGGCCGCTGGTCGACGAATGCGGCCGCGTCGTCGGCGTCAACACCTTCATCACCCGCGCCGACGACGGCGATTCGCCCTTCGCCTTCGCGATTTCGAACCGCGAGCTGACGCGCTTTCTCGGCGAGGCGAACCAGAAATACACCGCCGTCGCCAGCCCGTGCATCAGCATGGACGAAGCCAGCGATCGCGATGCCGCGCGGATGACCGCCGAACAGCGCCGCATCGCCGAACAGCGCGCCAGGGAGAGCGCCGCCGCCGAGCAAAGCCGCGCCGCCGCGATCGAGCGGGCGCGCATCGCCAACGAGACGTCGCGCGAAAACCGGATGGCGATCGCGCTCGCGCTGTTCGTCTTCGGCGCGCTCGGCCTCGCCGCCGGCGGCTTCATGATGACGCAGGACAAATATCGTGGCACCCGCCTGCCCGTCGTCGCCGCCGGTGCCGGCGGCGCGCTGATGCTGGCCGCCCTGGTCGTTTTCCTGACCCGCCCGTCGCCCGGCGATATCACGATTCCCTCGGACACGCCCTCGCCGACCGCAGCGACGCCTCCGCTCGCCGCGACCGGCAAGATGCTGTGCACGATCGTGCCCGAAGAAAGCCGCGTCACGGTGTCGGCGACCGACGATGTCGCGGTCGAATTCGACGACGGTGGCTGCGTCAACGGTCGCACGCAATATGCCGCCGGCAGCGAGGGCCGCTGGAACCGCGTGCTGGTGCCCAACGAGGAAGCGACCGTGTCGGTGCTGAGTTACGACCCCGCCAGCGCCAGCTATCGCAACGAGCGCTATCTGCTCGGTGCCGAGACGATGGGCCGCGCGCGCGAATTGCGCAGCAACGTCGCGACCAAGCAATGCACCGCCGATCGCGCCGCGACCGATGCGCTCGCGATCCAGCAGCAGGCGATTCTCGACATGCTGCCGGCACAGCCCAACGAGCGGCTCGTCTATCGCTGCAGCAAGGCGTCCTAGCCGCCCTTTCGCACCGATCGCGCGGCGCCGCGTTCGACGGTCTTGCCACTGGACCGGGGTGATGCTAGGCGCGCCGCAACTCGCGAGGCGGAGTCCTTTGGACGCCCGCATTCTTGTCGCGAATCACATTCTTGGGATCCGAAAAGGATATCGACGCGTGGAGAATTCCGGCGGCATGCAGGCCAACATCCAGGCGAGCCTCGGCGGGCGTTACGCGACCGCCCTGTTCGATCTTGCCAACGAACGCGGCGCGCTCGACGCGGTCGAGACGAGCATCGCAAAGCTGGCGGCGGCGCTCGACGAGTCCGCCGACCTGCGCGCGCTGATCGCCAACCCGATGGTGTCGCGCGCCCAGGCGGGCCGCGCGCTCGCCGCGATCGCCAAGACGCTGACGCTCGATGCGCTCACGACGAATTTCCTCGGCGTCATCAGCGGCAATCGCCGCCTCGGCGACCTGCCCGCCATGCTGCGCGCGTTCAAGGCGCTGGTCGCGCATTATCGCGGTGAAGTCGCCGCCGAAGTGACCTCTGCGCGCCCGCTGGACAGCGCCCAGGTCGCCGCGCTCAAGGCCAAGCTCAAGGCGCGCGTCGGCAGCGACGTGACGCTGAGCCAGAAAACCGATCCCGACATTCTCGGCGGACTGGTCGTCAAGATCGGCAGCCAGATGATCGATTCGTCGATCCGCACCCGTTTGAACACCCTCGCCCTCGCGATGAAGGGCTGAAAGCCGCCAGGCTTCGAAGAAAGGCACTATAATGGACATCCGCGCCGCAGAAATTTCCAAGGTCATCAAGGACCAGATCGCCAATTTCGGCAATGAGGCCCAGGTTTCGGAAACCGGCACCGTGCTGTCGGTCGGCGACGGCATCGCCCGTATCCACGGCCTCGACAACGTCCAGGCCGGCGAAATGGTCGAATTCGCCGGCGGCCTCAAGGGCATGGCATTGAACCTCGAAGCCGACAATGTCGGCGTCGTGATCTTCGGCTCCGACGCCGCGATCAAGGAAGGCGACACCGTCAAGCGCACCGGCGACATCGTCGACGTGCCCGTCGGCAAGGGCCTGCTCGGCCGCGTGCGACATCGTCGACGTGCCCGTCGGCAAGGGCCTGCTCGGCCGCGT
>JAACTG010000125.1 GCA_009993585.1 Sphingomonadales bacterium | reverse complement strand
CGAAATCTACACGGTGCTGACGCATCGCAGCATCGTGCATCTCGAAAGTTTCGCCGCGTGGCTCGCCGGGCGCGACGGCGATATCTATTTCCAGCCATTCCCGGTCCGCGGGCCCGACAGCGATCGTTTCGCCGTGCGCCCCGACCAGCTGCAGCTGGTCGACGATTTCGTCGCCGCTGCGCCGCGCTATCGGGCGATCCTGCCGCCGCCGCCCTATCTCGATCGCCTCGCGCGCTTCTATCGCGAGGGCGAGCGGCGCTTCGGCTGCCACCTGCCGCGTCTCGTCGTGTCGAGCTTCAGCGACGGGACGCTGACGCCCTGCCCGAATATCTGGTTCAGCGACCTCGGCAACCTGCTTGGCGAGGCGTGGGAGGACACGCTGGCGCGCGTCGGCACGTCGCCGCTGTATCGCGCCCTGGTATCGCCGCGACCCCGGCTCGATGCGTGCAAGGGGTGTTTCACCCCGTGGGACCTGCTGTCGATGTACATGGACGACGAAATCACGCTCGACGAACTGGGCCAAAGCCCCGCCTATGCGCACCACGACATCCGCACGCTGCTCGCCGAGGTGAAGGCGGAGGCCCGCGCCGACGCCCGCGCGCGCCGCGCCGCGACGCCGGTGCCGGGATGAGCGCGCAGCCGCTCGCCGCCGTGTCGATGTGGTGCCGTCGGCCATGGGCGCCTGGCTTTACCCTGGGCGACATCGCCCCTGCCGACCTGTCGGACCGGGTCGAAGCCCAGCGCGCGGCGCTGTTCGGCGACCAGGATTGGGCGGGAGCGATCGTCCTGCTGCCGCTCGGCAACCGGATAGGCGATCTCGTCGTCCTGCTCGCCGCGTGGGCGGCCGGCGCCTGCCCGCTGCTGATCGACGACAGCGATGGCGCCTCGGCCCGTGCCGCCGCCCGCCGCCTGGCGGGCGACGTGCCGATGGTCGTGCTCGATCGCGAACCGCGCCTCGACGGCGTTGCCGGCGCGCGCTCCTCGCCCGGCGGCGCCGTGCTGATGACCTCGGGATCGACCGGGGCGCCGCAGCTCGCGGCACGCACTGCCGAGAGCCTCGATGCCGAGGCGGACCGGTATCGGCGCCTGCTCGACCTCGACCCGCACGCGGCGGTGGTGATCGCCGCGCCGCTGTCGCACGCTTATGCGCTCGGCTGGCTGCGCGCGGCGATGCGCGGCGGCTGGCGCGTCGATGCGCTTCCCCCGACCGCGCTCGGCGCGATTGCGAAGCGCCTCGTCGATGGCGCCGACTGGGCGGCGATGACGCCGGCGATCGCGCGCTTGCTGGCGCTCCGCGGGCGGGCGCGCCCCGCGCGCATCGCGACGCGCGTGATGGTCGGTGCCGGTCCGGTCGACCGCGATCTCGACGCGGCCTTCGCGCATGCCTTTGGCGTCGGCCTCGCGCGCAATTACGGATCGTCCGAAACGGGGGCGCTGTTCGCCAGCCTCACCCCGGAGCCGCCCGCCTGCGTCGGCACGGCGATGCCCGGCATCGCCTATCGCCTGGTCGACGATCGCGGCGACCGCGCGGTCGCGGGCGAGGCGGGCTGGCTCGAGATACGGAGCGACGGCGCCTGGCACGCGATGGACGATCTCGTGCGCATCGATCAAGCCGGGCGCCTGACCGTCATCGCGCGCCGGTCGGGCGCGCTGCGCATCGGCGATCGCTGGGTTGCGCCGCGCGAGGTCGAGCAGCGGATCGCCGCCCTGGCGCCGCTGCGCGCGGTTCGCGTCGCCAATGGCGATGGCCGCACGCCGGCGGTGGCGGACCGCATCGTCGCCGACATCTGGCCGCTCGACCCGCTCGATTTCGATGCCGGAGCGTTCGCGGTCGCGCTCGATTCGCTGACCGGCGAAGGATTGCGCCCGCAGCAGGTGAGGCTGCGATCGGTGCTCGAGCGCGCACCGGCGGGCAAGCCGCGATCGCCCACGGTGTGGCATCCCGGCAGCGCCGCGACGCTGGCCGAAGCGGCGCGCGCCTACAAGCGTTCGGAACTGCTCTTCGCCCTCGGCGATCTGGGCATATTGGCGCAGGTCGACGGGCGGTCCGACGGCGACGCCATCGCCGACCGCCTCGGGCTCGATGCCGGGACCGTCGAATTGCTGCTCGCCCTGGCCGCGCGCTACGGGATCGTGGCACGCTCGGGCCAGGGCGCGGGAGCGACCGAGGCAATCGTCGATTTCGAAGCGACGGCGTCGCGCTCGGCGGTGACGCGCGACCGTCTCGCCACGCTGGCGCGCACGGGACCGGCAGCGGCGGCGACGCCCCGCCGGGCGGGCTTCTGGGAGCGCTATCGCGACGCGATGGACGCCCCGCCGCACCGGTTTCGTACGCGCTTCGGCCTACGCCAGCTCGCGCTTCGCGACGGGGCACGGCTGCTGGAGCTGTCGTCGGGAGGCGCGCTCTATGGTGCCGAGGCCGAGGCGATCTCGCTGTCGCTCGACGCCGCGCATTGCCGCGTCGGCGCCGGGCGGACGCGCGACGAGCGGGCAGGGCGGGCGCTGCGCGCCGCGATCGCCGCCGGTCCCTACGATGCGATCGTGTTGCGCAACGCGCTGCGATCGCGCGGAGTCGCGGCGCAACTCGGGCGATTGACAGCCTGCCTCGCGCCTCGCGGGACGCTGCTCATCGACGACCTTTTCCTGACCGACGAGGCGGCGACGGCCGACTTCGCGCTCGATTGGCTGACGCATGGCGGCCTGGCCCTGCAGACGCTGGCCGAACTGGTCGAGCATGTCGCGACGCTGGACCTCGATTGCCGCGTCGCGTCGGTACCCCATGTGGCAGGCGCGAGGATCGTCGCCTGTCGACCGGCAAGCGAGGTGTACGATGGACGATTTTAAACAACGTTTGGCGTCGGTAGTCCTGGCGGCGATGCGGTCGCCGCGCCCGCCGTGCGAGCTCGACGGCGCAAATCTCGTCGACCTGCTCGGCATTTCTTCGGTCGATGCGCTCGAAGTGCTGATCTCGGTCGAGATCGCGTTCGGCATCGAGATTCCCGATGAAGATCTCGACGTCGCCCTGGTCTCGTCGCTCGACGCGCTCGGCGCCTATGTCCGCCGCAGACAGGCGGCCGACAACGATGCCGTCTGATCAGCCGATCGCCCTCGTCACGGGGGCGAGCGGGCCGATCGGCGGAGCGGTATCGCGTCACCTGCTGCGCGCCGGGGCCGACGTTGCGGGGGTTCATTGCGATCATCGCGCGGGCCACGATGCCGCCGCCGCGGCGGCGGCCGTGCTGGGGCGCCGCTATCGCCCGCTCCACGCCGACCTGGCCGATCCCACCGGGCCCGCGACCGCCCACCGCGCCGCGCGGGCCGCGCTCGGTCCGGCGCAGGTCCTGGTCTGCGCGGCGGGCCGGGGCTTGCGGCAATCGGTGCTGCTCACCCGCACGCCGGCGGTGGCGGAGACATTCGCGCTCAACGTGATCGGCGTCATCGAACTGGCCCGCCTCGTCGCGCGCGACATGATGCGGATGAAATACGGTCGCATCGTGCTGATCGGATCGGTCGCCGGCAGTCGCGGCTTCCCCGGCCAGGCCGCCTATGCCGCGTCGAAGGGCGCGCTGGCGATGTGGGCCGCGTCGGCCGCCGGCGAGCTGGCACCGCATGGCATCACCGTCAACGTCGTCGCGCCGGGCGTGATCGATACGTCCAATTCGGTCTATTCGGCCGACGAGGCCCGGCAGGTCGCGGCACGCATCGGGGCGCGGCGAGCGGGCACGCCCGACGAGGTCGCCGCCGCCGTTGCCTTCCTCGCCTCGCGCGATGCCGCGTATATCAACGGCGCGGTCATTCCGGTCGATGGCGCGATCGGTTGGTGACGCGGCGCCACGTCATCGTCTCGCCGCACCGCGACGACGCCGTCTGGTCGTGCGGCGGCTGGATCGACCGGCTGACGCGCGACGGCGCGGCGTGCCTCGTCGTGACCGTGTTCGATGGCGCGTGCGACCGCCGGGAGGGCTGGGCAAATGACCGCTGGCGGCGCGGCGCCCGGGCGCCGGGACAGGCGAGCGAGCACCGCCGCGCGCTGCGCCGGGTGGGCGCGCATGGCGTCGGTCTCGGCTTCATCGATGCCGCCCTGCGCGCGAGCGGCGACGCGCCTGCCTATCGCGAACCGTCCGCGCTGTTCGCTGCGCTTCCGGCGACCGAGCGGGCGCTCGTCGGGCGTGTCGCCGATGCCGTCGCTGGCGTCGTCGAGCGCGGCGACCGGCTCTATCTTCCGGCGGCCCCATGCGGGGCCCATGCCGATCATCGCATCGTCCGCGAAGCCGCGCGGCGCATCGATTTCGCCGATATCCGGCTCTACGATGAATTTCCCTATGCGCTGCCGCCGCCGCCGGGCTGGCGGGCGCGTATCGAGCCGGTGGCGCTCGCCCCCTGGATCGCCTCGGGCCAGTGCTACCGCAGCCAGGTGCTCGCCTTGTTCGGGTCGGCTGCCGCATTCGCCGAGACACTGCGCGCGCATGCGGCGATGCCGATGGCGCGGGGGGGCTATGGCGTCCGCTTGTGGCGACCGATGGCGGCTTCATAGGCCGGTACGCTGCCCTGCGGTCCGAGCAGCGCCGGGAGCGCGTCGATCGCGGGGTCGGCATGGAGCGCGGCGAAGGCGGCGACCGCGCGGCGATGCTCGGCCCAGCGATCGGGCTGGACATGCGACAGGTGATAGCCGGTCGCGGCGGGTGCGAGGCCATAGGGCGCCATCGCGGCGAGTCGATAGGCGAATTCCAGGTCCTCGCATCCCCAGCGCGTGCCGAACGCCTCGTTCCAGCCACCGCTGCGCTGCCACAGCGATCGCTCGATCATCAGGTTGGGGCCCGCGCTGGCGAGCCAGAGCGGCAGCGCGCGCGCGCCCGACCCGCGCGCCTCGACCGCCGATTCGAGCACGCTGATGCCGATCCGATAGCCGGCGGGATCGAAGCCGTCGGCGGCCAAGCGATCGGGGTCGAGCGGCGCGAATCCGGGGCCCGGCTCGCGCAAGCAGGGCCGCGCCGCCGCCCCCAGCAGTTCGCGGATCCGCCCGCGGCTCGCGCCGCATCCCGCCGCGATCCGGGCGCGGTGCGCGGCGACAAAGCCCGGCCCGACGAGCATGTCGCCATCGAGGAACAGCAGCAGCTCGCCGCGCGCCGCCGCCGCGCCGCGATTGCGCACTGCCGCGCGCCCGCCGCCGCCGCCGGTCCAGACGATCCGGTCGACGCGCTCGGCGACCTCGCCCGGTACCGCGCGCTCGTCCTCGGGAAGGTCGACCGCAAGGATGATTTCACCGAATTCGGCACAAGAACTCGCCAGTGCGGACAAGGTCATCGCTAGTCGCTCGGAGTATTCGTGCGTAATGATGATCGCCGATATCGCCATTGCCGCAGGCTAAATCGGCGGCGATGTCCATGGCAAGCGGCGCGCACCATTTAGGCGAGGCTCCCATCGAAACATCTCTTGTTCCCCTGGCGATGACGCTTCCGTCGGCGAGCGAGGCCTGCGTCGCGGGGATCGACGACCAGGGCGCCTGGGTCAGGCCGTCGCCGGTGCCGGCGCATTGGATCGCGGGGCCGCGCCCGCTGTTCGCCTATCGCCGCGCCTCGACGCTGCGGCTGGGACCGCCGCCGCGGGACGGGGCGCGACCAGAGGACCGGGCACTGATCGGGCGGCCCCGCCTGTCGCGCAGCCTGTCGCTCGCGGCGCATCGCCGGCTGCTCGACCGCGCGGCGGACGGCGGCGTCGACGCCGCCTTTGCCGGCGACCGGTCGGCCGGCCTCATCCGCGCGCGGCTGCGCGACGTCTATGCCCGGCGGCATACGCGCGGGCGATTCTACCTGCGCCTCGTGTTCGACGACGCCAGCGGCGAAACCTTCGACTGGATCCTGCCCGATATCGCGGCGGTCGGCTATTTTGCCGAAGCCGTCGCCGACGGCGCGCTCGCTGCCGATGCGCGGCGATGCTGGCTCGATGCGCATCGCGGCGAGGCGTTTCTCGCGATCGGCCTGACGCTGCCGACGCGCGCTCCCGATCGCCGCTTTCGCGGCTGCAACCCGCTGGTCGTCGGCGTCCACGGCGCCGCGGGTGGCGCGGCATGACCCCGCTCGAATGGGCGATGGCGTACAAGGTTTCCGACGTGATCGCCGCCGCCGAGGAGGATGGGCTGCTCGCGCTGCTCGCCGATCCGGCCGACGCGCGCACGCTTGCCGAGCGCGCGGGCTGGACGAGCGAGGCGCTGGCGGTCGTTCTCGACCTGCTGTGCGCGACGGGCATCGCGGAATCCGCCGGCGCGGCATTCCGCCTGACCGCGGCGGGCCGCAGATCGCTGCCGCTGCTGCGGCTCGAGCGGCGCTTGCGCCGCTGGCACGACGGCCATCGCACGCTGCAACGGGCGCTGCGTTCGAACGGCGGCGAAGACCCGCTCGATCATCCGCTGGCCGACGGCATGGCGCAGGATTTTGCCGCGGCGATGGCGGTCAATGCGCGCGAAACCGCGCTGCGCCTGCGGCGGCTGCTGCCGGCGCGGCGCGGCTTGCGCCTCGTCGATCTCGGCGGCGCCGACGGCGCGGTCGCGCGCGCGCTGCTGCCCGGCTTGCCCGGCGCCCGTTTCACCGTCGTCGATCGCGCGTGTTTCGCGCCGCTCTTCGCCGCAGGGCGCGGCGGGATGTCGCCAGCGCAACTCGGCTTCGTCGCCGCCGATCTGCGCGACGGCACGGCGGTCGCCGCGGCGGTGCGCGGCGCCGACGTCGTCCTCGCGCTCAACGTCGCCCATCTCCTCTCGGCGGCGCAGTTTCGCGGCTTGCTCGAAAGCGTCGCGGCGGCGACCGCGACCGGCACGCTGCTGATCGTGCGCGATCTGTTCCGGCCGCCCGAGGGCAGCACGGGCCAGGCGCTGTTCCAGCTCGTCGACTGGCTGCGCTGCGGCAGCACGTTTCGCTCTAGCGAGGACGACTGCATCGCCGAACTCGCGCGCGCCGGTTTCGACCACGTCCGCAGCCACCGTCTCGCCGATGCGCCCGACGCGTTCATCGTCGCGCGCCGGCGATGATCCTCGGTCGCCCTGGCCGGCCGCTGGTCGGGATCGATATCGGCGCAAGCGCAATGCGCTTCGCCGTGTTCAGCGGCAGCGCCGGCGACCGAACGATCGTGCGCCCTACGCCGGCGGTGCCGCGGCGCGAGGATATCGCGGGGGCCTTCGCGCAGCTCGCGGCGATGGGGAAATCCGGCTGCCGCGCGGGGCTGTCGCGCGCGCCCGGCCTCGATGCGCGCGGCCGCATCGCCGACTGGCCCAGCCGCCCGCGCTGGCGCGGGTTCGACCTGGCGGCGGCGATTCGTTCGGCCGGCATCGCCGCGACGATCGCCGATGTCGACGACGCCGTCGCGACCGTGGCGGGCGAGTATCTGCTCGGCGGTTTCGCCCCCGACCGCCGCATCGCCGCGATCAGCCTCGGCACCGGCCTCGCGATCGGGTTGATCATCGATGGCATCGTCCAGGCGACCGGCGACGGCGCCGAGGGCCTGGCGCATCGCGCGCTCGGCCTCGGCGATCGGCGCTGCCGCTGCGGCCGGATCGGCTGCGTCCAGGCGGCGTTTGCGGATCCGCGGCTCGACGACGACGGTTTCGCTGCGATCGTCGCGCTGCTGCGCGACCGGTTGCGCGACGCTTACGGCGTGACCGCCTTCGTCTTCGCCGGCGGCCGCGCCCAGCGATGGCGCGGCACGATCGCCCGGATCGATGGCTGCACCCTCTCGCCAGCGCCCTTCTGGTCGGCGACCCTGGGCGCGGCGGCGCTTGCCTGTGCGGGCCGCGATCTGCGGTCGGTCGCGCTCGATGAGGCGCTGCGCGACCGGCTGCGCCGCCGCCGCGCCGCGACCTAGAAGTCGACCGACAGCGAGGCGTTGATCGTGCGCGGGCGCCCTTGCAGCAGCGCGGCGTTGAAGCTGTCGAAGGCCGAGGCCCAGTAGCGCCGGTTCGCGACATTATCGACCGTCAGCCGCAGCGTGACCGGCCTGTCCGCCGCGGCGAACACATAGCGCGCACCGAGGTCGAACACCGTCCATTGAGGAATCGCCAGCGTATTGGCCGCATCGACCCATTGCGCGCCGGTGTGCGTCGCGCGGCCGGTCAGCGTCAGGCCCGGCGCGAACGGCAGGTCCCATTCGATGTTGGCGTTGGCAGCGAAGTCGGGCACGCCGGCGACCTCCAGCCCGCTGTCGAATTCGGCATCGTTGACGGCGAAGCCGGCGATGACGCGCAGGCCGTCGGCCGGCTCGCCGTTGAGCGTGAACTCGATGCCGCGATGGCGCTGTTCGCCGACATAGGCAAAACGCTGGAGCCCGCCCGCAGCGGGTACCGCGCCCTCGCCTGGACGCTCGATACGATACAGCGCCACGCCGGCGTGGAGCAGCGAGCCCAGCGCGAGCTTGGCCCCCAGTTCATACTGGACCGACTTGCGCGGCGCGAGCACCTCGCCCGGGTTGACGAGACCGGGGTCGAGCGGCGCGGCCGCCCCCTGTTGCAGCGCTTCGATACGGTTGGCGTAGAGCGAGAGCGCGCTGAACGGCTTGACGACCAGCCCCGCGACCGGGGTGATCGCGCTTTCGTCATATTCGGTGTCGAGCTGCCCGCCATTGTAATAATTGAACGCGCGCACGTTGATCGCCTGCAGCCGCAGCCCCCCGGTCAGCAGGACGCGGTCGCCGAACAGTCCGATCGTGTCCGAGGCAAAGGCGCTCAGCAGCCGGTTCTTCGCGATCGGAAAGGGACGATCGAGATCGCCGCCGACCAGCGTCGACGACGGCAAGGCGACCTGGCTTGGCGCATAGAGGTTGGTGGCGAAACCGGCGAAGCCCGGGCCGTAGCGAAAGTCGAAGGCATTGCGGTTGGTCTGCCAGTTGACGTTGCCGCCGAAATTGATCTCGTGCGTGATTGCGCTGCCCAGCTTGACGCGCAGCCCCGCCTCGAGCGCCTCGTTGTTGTCGGTGCGCGGCACCACCAGCGCGGTGCCGTTGGCCGCCCCGGTGACGGCATCCAACACCGTCAGGCCGCTGTAGATTCCGTCCTCGCGCCCGTCGCGCGCGCCCGCCTTGGCATAGAGCAGCGCCTGGTCGTCGAGATCGTATTCGAGCGCCAGCGTGCCGAAAACGTCGCGCATCTCGGTATAGGAGAAGTCCTGCGCGTAGTTCGCGTCGGCGGCGGGTACCGCCGGGATCGCGGCCGACCCGATCGTCACCTTGGGTCGCAGGCGGTCGATGCGCACCTCCTGATAAGCGAGATCGAGCACCGCGCGCAACGCGCCGCCATCATAGTCGAGCGCGGCGCCGAGCACCTGCGTGCGGCGATCCTCGCGATCGATCGACACCTCGCCGTCGCGATAGGCGCCGTTGACGCGCACGCCCCATTCGCCGGCCGCACCGAAGCGCCGCGCGACGTCGAAGCTGCCGCCGATATGCGCGTTCGAACTATAGCCCAGCGTTGCCCGGGTCAGCGGCGTCGTGCCCGCGCGCTTGAGCTGCAGGTTGACGCTGCCGCCGAGCGAGGAGCCGCCCGGCGCCGCCCCGTTGAGGAAGGCGCTGGCACCGTTCAGGACCTGGACGCTATCGTACAGCTCGGGCGCGACGAGCTGGCGCGGGGCGATGCCGTAGAGGCCGTTCAACCCGACATCGTCGCCGAACAGCGCGAAGCCGCGAATGACGAATTGCTCGGCGGCATTGCCGAAGCCGTAGGTGGTGCGCACGGTGGGATCGTTGTCGAGCACCTCGCCCAGCGTCAGCGGCTGCTGGTTGAGGATCAGCGACTCGTCGAAGCTGCGGATCGCGAAGGGCAGGTCTTCGGCGGGCTTGTCGCCGAGCACGCCGGCATCGCCGCCGTTGCGGACCTCGGTCGCGTTCTCGCGCTGCGCGGTGACGACGATCTCGTCGGGAGCGGACTGCTGCGCCTGCGCGGGGGCGGCAAGCCCGGCGGCGAGGATGAGAACGGGGATGGAGACGGTGGTGCGAAGCGACATTTTCAAAGGACTTTCCGTGTTTTCAGATGGGGTCAGCGATCGCGGCGAAACCAGGCGATCGCAAAGGTGAAGGGGAGCGCGCCGAGCATCAGCCAGGCGGCGACATCCCACGCGTCGTCACCGGCGAGGCCGGCGACCAGGCCGACGATCGCCGCGATGCCGAGCAGGGCGGGAACGAGCAGCACGCGCGCGGTCGATTGCGGGCGGGACAGGCGGCGGATCACGGCGCGGCCCGCGTCGCGACGCCCGATTGAATCTCGTCGACGCGCCGCTCGATCTGGCCCGCGCCACGGCGCCACCACAGCATCGCGCCGGTCCACAGCACCCAGATCATCGCCAGCGTCAGCAAGGCCCAGACGATCTTGAGCGGGAGCCCGGCGTAATCGCCGAAGTGAAGCGGCTTGGACATCATCAGCGCCTGGTTGAGCGCGGGCATGGTGCGCGAATCGGTCAGGTCGCCGGTCGCGGCATCGACCAGCGCGGGCGTCAGCAGGTGCTTGGTGAGCGGACGGTCGCCCTGGAAAAAGATCGCGTAATGGTGGCCCGAACTCCACGCGCCGCCGGGAAAGCCGATGAATTGCGGCGATCGCCCGGGCAGCGTGGCCTGAGCCGACGCCATCGCCGCGTCGAGCGAACCGTAGCGCGACGGCGGCAGCGCCGGCTCGTCGGCATAGGCGGCGGTCATCGCGGCGACCTCGCCGTCGCGCCAGCGATCGGTCAGCGGATCGGCAAAGGCGTTGATCGCTCCCGTCGCGCCGATCACCAGCGCCCAGGCCAGCGTGATCATGCCGAGCAGATTGTGCCGGTCGAGCCGCGCAACGCGCCGGCTGCGCGATTCGCGCAACGTCCCGAAGCGCAGCCGCCGCATGAACGGCGCATAGAGCACGGCGCCCGAAACGAGCGCGACGATGAAACTCAGCCCCATCACGCCGAGCAGCAGCATGCCCGGCAGGCCGAGGAACAGGTCGGTATGCAGTTCGAGCAGGAAATCCATCACCTGATTGGTCGGCGCGGGGCCGAGCGAGGCGCCGGTCGCGCGGTCGAAGAACAATAGCGTCATCTGATCCCCGCCGGCCGCGGGCGTCGGCCCGGTGGTGACCGTCAGCAGCGGGCTGTCGGGGCTGAAGGCCATGAACAGCGGGACCTCGCCGGGCCGCTCGGCCAGCGCCTTGGCGAGCATGGCATCGAGCGGCAGGCCGGCGACCGCCGAGGCTGGGCCGCGCAGCGACGCTTCGTAATCCTGTCCCATCGCCGCGTCGATCTCGTCGTGGAAGATCAGCGGCAGGCCGGTGCAGCACAGCATCAGCAGGAACAGCGTCGGCACGATGCTGCTCCATTTGTGGACGAGGTACCAGGCGCGGATGGTCGAACGGGTCATCGCCCGCTCGCTAGACAAGGCTCCCGGCAAGGTCAATGCGAATGATTATCAATAGCGCGCTTGGGAGAGCTGGCTGAAGTCTCCGCACCGACGCCGCAACGCCGACCACCGCGGAGCCGCCTGCCCGTCCGGACTGGTCGGCCCCATCGGCGTGCTTGGCGACAAGCCTGTCCGGATCTGCGGGGCGATCGCGACGGCCCGCCTGGCTCCTCGGCCATGCGCGCTCGCGGCATCGCGTTCGCGGCCATTGTGGGCGGGTGCGTCGCGCATGACGCTCGGCGCCGTCGGCTCGAAAGTGCGAGGAGCGATCGGGGGGGCGGTCGCGGGGCGAACCGCCCGGCTCTGGCCCGAAATGGTGCGCCATGCAGTCCCCAGCGAACGAGTCTCCCCGCTACTCTTCCCATTTTCGTGGGAAAATAGTGGGAAGATGCGGCCAAACCGGCAAATAGCCACCGAGGGGTGTGTAGCATCCTAGGCATCCCCTTGGCCGCGAGCGTTATTCCCATATCGCCGCAGTATGGGAAAGCATCTGATCCATGGTGGCAATCCACCCCGTCGGACTGCGAGAGAGACCGAAAATGGTCAGTTCGAAAATTGGCATAGACATTTGGCCTAATAGAACATAACAAGATCACATTCTGCGATGCAGGCAAATCCCACCACGGAAATCGAAACGAAACGATTTTTGAAAGGTGGGTTACTATGTCTAAACGCAATGGAAAATTTTCATACATTTCACGCCAGCTCAAGGTAGAATACCGCTCGATCGAAGAGTTGATTCCCTATGCACGCAATGCGCGTACACACTCGCGTTCCCAAGTAAGAAAGCTCCAGCGCAGCCTCAGAAAATTCGGTTGGACGAACCCAATTTTAATCGATGACGCTGGGAATATAATTTGCGGACACGGCCGTCTTGAGGCGGCGCGTCGAAATGGCGAGTCGCTCGTTCCTACTATCAATCTAGGCCAGATGAGCGAGGCAGATCGCCGCGCTTACATCCTCGCTGACAATCGGCTCGCCGAAGAAGCTCAGTGGTCAAAGGAACTCCTGCGCTCTGAGCTCTCAGGCCTCATCGAACTCGGTTATGATGTCAAACTGACTGGGTTCGACACCTTCGAAATTGACGGAGTGCTCAACTTCGGCGGCGACGAAGACCGCGAGCCAGACATTGTTGAGCTTCCCGAACCCGACGCGGTTCCCATCTCGCGCCTCGGCGACTTATGGACCATCGGCAATCATCGTCTGGGCGTCGGCGATACGCGCCACATGCAAACAGTGGAGCGCGTTCTTCAGGGTGAGCGCATCCGGGCAGTTGTAACGGATCCCCCGTATGGGTGCCGCGTAGAGAACAATGTTTCGGGTAATGGCCAGGTCAAGCACCAGGACTTTGTGATGGGGGCGGGCGAGGTATCGCTTCCCGAGTTTGCGATGACGCTTCTTCGGCCAGCCTTCAAGTCGGTGGCCGCACATTGCGAGCCCGGCGCGATCGCTTTCGTATTCACTGACTGGCGCGCTTATCCGCATATGCTCGACGCCGCGCAAGGGGTGTTCCACGAGGTCAAGAACTTGGTGGTGTGGGTCAAAGACCCCGGAATGGGCGCATTCTACCGATCTGCGCACGAACTGTGTCACGTGTTCAAGGTTAGTCCGGGTGCGCATGTTAGCAACATTGCCCTGGGCAAACGCAACCGCAGTAATATTTGGAGATACCCTGGCGCAAACGCATTTCGCAAAGGGCGTATGCAGGACTTGGCCGACCACCCGACAGTCAAAAACAAGCGAATGATCGCCGACGCGATCCTCGATGTAACTGGCCCAGGCGACGTCGTATTTGATGGATTCGCGGGTTCGGGCACAACGTTAGTGGCCTGCGAGATGACCGGTCGTCTTGGGCGCGCAATCGAACTCGATCCTAAATATGCTGATGTCATTCTGCGCCGCGTCAGCGAGGCAACCGGTTGTGAGCCACTTCTCGATGGCACTACGCCTCTCCATGAGGTTGCCGAGCAGCGTGCGGGAGAGACGTCATGACGCTGGGCTCCAAGGATGGCGGCGATCCATCTTTCACAGGCCGACGCAAGGACGGAAAGCCATTCAAAGATGGCAATATTGGCGAGGACGGGACTTACAGCGTCGGTAAAAACCGTCCGCCCAAGGATGGCCAATTTCGCAAAGGTGACGGACGCAAGCGCGGTAGGCGAGAGAAGGGCGTGCGCAATGCCGACACCGAGTTCATGCGTGAACTCAATCGCAAAGTGACGATTAAGGAAAATGGTGCAGAAAGGAGGGTCACCAAGGGCCATGCGGTCGATCTGCGGTTGATAGACAACGCAACGCGAAAGGGTGACAATAAGGCGATCGATATGGTCGATCAGCGTCGACGGCGCATCGCCGAGGATCGAGAGAACAACAGGCGCTATCACACGATAGCCGATCGCGAGATCCTTGAGGCGTTTTTGCGCGAGCGGGAAAAGGAGCTGGGGATCAACCCAGCCCTGTTTGGTGATCCTGAGCCCGACCCGCCGCTAGAAATGGGTGGCGACGCGGGAGAGAGCGATGCCTGATGTTGATCACGACGACGCCATTTCGGCGCTCGCAAGGCTGGACTTTGCTTTCTTTCTTCAGCTCGCGTTTCGCGAGCTTGGTGGTGAGGGGGGATACTGTCACAACTGGCATATCGATGCGATTATCCACCAGTTAAATCGGGTGCGCGCGCGGGATAACCATCGTCTGATCGGCACATTGCCTCCGCGGCATTTGAAATCGCGCATCGTCTCGATCGCTTGGCCCGCATGGATGATTGGTCATAACCCAGCGCTGTCGTTCCTTTGCGTTTGTTATGGGCAAGACCTGGCTGATGACCATGCGCGTGATTGTCTCAAAATCATTGAGAGTAAATGGTATCGAAGGATGTTTCCCAGCCTTGTGCTGACGCGGCGAGCAATAGCCGACATTCAGACGTCAGCCGGCGGGCGGAGAATGGCTACCTCGGTTGATGGCGCAACGACTGGCTTTGGAGCTGACGTCATCATCGTCGACGACCCTATGAAGGCCCAGGATGCAATGTCGCAGGTCGTCAGGGACAAAATCAATCGATGGTTCGACGATACACTTGCCCAGCGTCTCAACGACCAACTTTATGGCTCGATTATCGTCGTCATGCAGCGGCTCCATGAGGGCGATCTTGTTGGTGTTCTCAAGAAGCGTGAAGCTTGGCACGAACTGTGTCTTCCAGCGATCGCAACGCGTGACGAAGCCATACCCCTTACTCGCGGACGCATCTATAATCGGCGCGAGGGGTGCGCCCTCCACCCGGCTCGCCAACCACTATGGTTGCTCGAGCAGCGTAAGGCGGAAAACTCGGTCGTATTTGCCGGCCAGTACCAGCAGGCGCCAATCTCCGAGTTTGGCAATTTAATCGAGGCACGTTGGCTGCAAACGTTCGATCCAGTGTCGCTCGATCGCTCTCAAGGCATGATCGTTCAGTCGCTCGACACTGCCAGCAAGGACAATCCCTTCAATGATTACTCGGTCTGCATAACCGCGATCGTCATTGGAAAGCTGGTGTATGTGATCGATATCTTCCGCGCGCGTCATAAATTTACTGAACTCAAAGCCAAAGCGATCGAACTGGCCCGCCTGCATTCGGCCAAGGCGATGCTGATCGAGGATGCGTCGTCGGGGACGGCGCTGATTCAGTCGCTACAGGCCGACGAACCTTTAGGGGTTCCCTCACCCATTCCGCGCCGACCGAACATGGACAAGATATCGCGTGTAATGAACGTGAGCGCGATGATTCAGGCGGGGCGGCTGTTTCTTCCGGAGCGCGCTCATTGGCTCGCTGACTTTACTGGTGAACTGCTGGGGTTCCCGGCCGCGCGGCATGATGACCAAGTCGATGCACTCTCGCAGTTACTTATCTGGGTTCAGGAGAAGGACATGTACCGAGTTCCGCTAAACGCTGGGCCCGAGGCGATGTTCAGTCCGGAAGAACGTGGATTTGGTGAGGTGGAATTTAACGGTGATCCCTGGGGCGTATGATAGGTTATAAATTAGCTATCCCGCGACTTATCAAAATTGATTGCTGTCATTCCTTAGGGATGCCCCCGCATAGGGGTCATAGTCTGCCGGCGGAAGCTCGGCTCTGGGAGCAAGGTCGGTGGGCGGCGCAACGATCGTCTGGGTCCGTGTGCCGCCGTACGCCAGAGCGCTGAGCGACGAAGCGACGTACGAGGCGCCAAACAGAACGAAGCAACCGATGATGACGCGAATCCCGTCGCGGATCGCCAGCCGTCCCGACAGCATAGTAAAGCCGATAAACGCCACCGCCATGATCGCCAGACCGGTCGCCACAGTTCCCAGTAGGGTTCCGTTAAGCCAGGCAATTGCTGCCGGCACGCTCCCTTCGTTCGCCGCATCAAACAAGGATGTCGAGGCGAGGACGATAGTCAATTCTTGACCATGATCTGGGCAACCATACGGCGACCAGCCTGGCGCTCGAGATGGACGAACACATCGATGCTCGCACGAATATATTTGTGCAGGTCCTCCCACGCTATTTTCGATCCCGATTGCAGCACCAGCAGGGCCAGTTGGTCGATCGCGCGAGTGGGAGAATCAGCATGAATTGTCGTCATCGAGCCGGGGTGGCCGGTGTTCACCGCGCGCAGGAAAGTGAACGCCTCCTTGCCGCGCAACTCGCCGAGAATTATTCTGTCGGGGCGCATTCTCAGCGCCGCAATCAGCAGATCCTCGGCGGTGACGTTGGCTTCGCTTAGCTCGCTGCGCGCGACGAGCAGTCCGACGGCGTTTTGTTGACGAAAATGGAGCTCTTCGGTGTCTTCGATGACGATCAGCCGCTCGGCCTCGCCCACTTCACCCAACAACGCATTGAGAAAGGTCGTCTTGCCGCTGGAGGTGCCGCCGGAAATGAGAAGGTTGCGCCGTTTGCGAACCGCATCGCGCAGATATTGCGGGGCTTCGGTCGGCGAGAGAGTCACATATTCCCGCTGCTCGTTGAGCGAGCGCTTGCCGGCCTGCAAACATTCGAACGCATCCGCGCCCACCCAATCGTCGAGCGTCAGCTTGCGCGAGATATGCTTGCGGATCGCAAAAGCATAACCCGCCCTGGTCGCCGGAGGCGCGACGATCTGGATCCGCGATCCATCGGGCAGGGTGGCGGCCAGCAGCGGCTGCTCGCGGCTGATGCCCTGTGCCGTGGAGGCCGCTATCTGTCGTGCTAGCCGCCCTAGCAATGCGTCTTGCAGTTCCTCGATCGCAATCCGCGTCGTCTTGCCTGCCAGGCTCTCGACCCAGAGCTCGCCAGGCCGGTTGATATAGATGTCGGTGACATCGTCCCGTGCCAATATCGGGGCTAATGGAGCTAGAAAACTGTCAAGATAATAGCCGGCATCCACGTTCAACGCTCGACCGTCGAGAAATCGAGATCGCGCGCCACGAACACCGATACGCTGGTCCCATGCTTGACCGTCAGCGTCCGCTGGACCTGTTGGTTGGGCTGGGCCGACACGCGCTGTTGGCCACCCCCCGGCAGCGCAACGACCACCGTCCCGCTCGTCGCCGCATTCGACGCTACACCTACCCCGACATCGAGAACGGATTGCAAAAGGGCATCGCCGAACCGTTCAAGGAAATGGCTGTTGACCTTGCCCTTGACCCCTGCCCGGCCCAACGGATCGGATGCGGGGGAATCCAGGGCGACCGTTACGCCATCCGGACGGATAAGGCGCGTCCATTGGATAAGGGCCCGGTTTTGCCCCGCTGCCAGGTCGGCGGTATATTCGCCATAAAGACGGCTGCCCCTCGGAATAAGAAGGCGGCTGCCATCGAACCCCTTTACGTCCCGCGAAACAAGGGCGCGCACACCGCCCGGCCTAGTCGAATCAAGCGCGGTCTCGAGTACGGCGGGAATGACTGTTCCTTGGGGTATGGTGAGCGATGGATTGGCCAGACGCGTCGCCCGCACGCGGTCTGCTGTTTTCTCGACGACCGGCGCTGCAGGCGCAGGTGACTGCGCAGTAGAGTCGTAGACGATCGCGCCTCTCGGGATGTCCGGGGGCGAATAAGTGGGCGCCGTTGTCGGCGGTGGAGGGTAGCTGCGCGGTGGCGGCGGTGGATAATATGTCCGCGGCGCGAGCCTCGTCGGCTGAGGAGCTGGCGCGATGATTACGGGGCCAAGCTGCGGCCGCAAGCCAAATTCAGGATCGACTCCATCCGCCGGAATGCGAAGATCTGGCGGAGCCACAATCCGGCCGGATGTCGCCTCGGGCGCAAACATGGTAGCCGGCGCGGTGAGCGTCTGGCGGCGCGAATTGAGCGTCGCAAATAGGATGACAGCGCCACCCGCGAGCAACACGGCGAATATCCATACACTTCGGTTCGTCGCCGAGGCGGGGGCAACCACAGGAAAAATATCCCGGTCCTCCGGCGTCGCGCCGCCGGCCGGAGCTTCGGTCGTCGTCACTCGCGCCGCTCCTGCCTGATTGCGGTCGCCTTTTCCTTATCGATCCGAAAAACCAGCTTGCTGTGCACCCGGTCGATGACGAAGATGCCTTCGCGCATATAGCCGTCGACGACTTCTTCATTGCCGGTCGGGCCTATGGCGAACACCGCCGGAAGCGACTGGGCCGGCGCGTATTCGACATAGGTTCGTTGGCCGTCGTCGGCGATCGCGGTAGGACGAACCGAGCGGTCTCCCTTGAGGCGATAGGCCCATAGCGGGGCGTCGGGCTCGGGAACGTTGACCGCGATCGGCTGATACGGAGCCTCGTAACTGAACTTGATGAGCGAAGCTGCGGCCCCGTCATCGACCGTCATCATCTCGAAACGATAGCCGCGGCTGTCGGTGATAACCGTCATCACGCTCATGGTTCCATCGCGCAATGGCGTGATGATCAGGCTGTTGGTGGCCGAAAACACGTCGATCCGGAACGCTTCGCTATCGGTCAGCTGGACATTGCGGATCGGATCGTCGGGCGCGAGCACCAGGGTCAGCGGCTGGCTCGAAGGAATGGCAAGCGGAACGGTAATCCCCGGCGCATAGCGAACCGTTTGCGTGGAGGAATTACTGGTATCGACGGGCGCATATTGCGCCGCAGCCGCGCCCGGCACGAATATCAGCAGCAGGGCCAATATAGTTCTCATTGGGGAACAGGCTCGGTTGCAGGTGCGGGTCGCGGTGCCGGTGCTGGTGCCGTGCGTCCCTCGGGCACGGCGATCGGTTCGGGCAATGTTTCGGCATCGCGGCGATAGCGGGTCACCTGGAATCCGAGCGGATTGAGCAGACGATCCTCAGCACTCATCGCCGCGCCCGAATAACCATAGTTGATGATCGCTGCCCAATATTGCGGAGTTTGATCCTGGCCTCCGGGATCGGCTCGGGTGGTGATGAATCTGACCATCGACCGGTTTGGCGATAGCGAGGATACGCTGATGACCTGCACCTTGACGATCGCCTTGCGCGGATAGATCGTCAGCGGACTTTGCGGATTGCCCGCGGCCATGTTGCGGACATAGCGATCGCGCGCGGCACCCGCGCTCCACAGCGCGACCTTGCGATAATCGGTCTGGAGATTATCGATATCGAAGCTTTCGCGAGCGATGACATATTGGACGAGAAACGACCGCGTCAGCGCGGCGTCTGGCGAAACCACCTGCCGCTCGAGCGGCGCCAGCGCCTCGACATGGCCGGTCTGGCGATCAACCAGCAACGTGTAAGGTTCGACCGTTTTCAACGGCAGCAGAATGACGAGCGCGATTGCTTCGAGCAGCGCAATCAATACCGCAGCGCCGGCAACAACGAAGGCACGCCTGCGCGATCGTTCAAGCGCATCAGTGACGCTTGCCGTCCAGCTTTCTTCGATCTCGGGCTCCCTCGCTTCGATCGTGTCCCGGCGGCTCATGACGGCATATCCCTGCGTTGCTTGGCCCCGGAACTGCGCAGCGTCGTTCGCCGCCAGCTGCTGCCCAACCGCGCCGCAGAGTGCGCTGCTTCGGACGTGCTCGGCGTCGGCGCGCTGCGCTTGTCGGACCCGCCCCTCATGACCTCGTAACTCAATCTGCGATCGCCCCCATATTCTTCGCGGCGCAAAACCCTTTCGACGCTCGCCGATATCTGTTCGGCGCGCGAGGGCAGGAAGCGCTGGTCGCGGCCCGATGCGGCCAACCCGCCGCGCCCTTCGCTACCGCCAACCAGGCTGCGCGGCCAGGAGATGTCGGGCAACGTCACCCATCCGCGCGTAAAGGCAATCTTGGCCAGAAGCCAAATCATCCCGGCCTGCACTAGGGCGAATGACAGCGTTATCGCCAACAGCTCGATCGGCGTCGCCGGGGTCGCATAGCCCAACGCGCGAAGCCGCAGCGCATCGGCCAGCCAAGGTTCGAGGATCGAAAGCTCGACGCCCAGGACGATGGTCGCACCGATCGCCCCCACCATTGCCAGCACCAACCCGCGCAGCCATCCTGCGAACAGGCCGCGCGTCGCATCGAACAACAGCATGCCCGCCGCGAGCGGTGCCAATGCGAGTAGCAACCCGGCGATGAGCCGCAACAATGCCAGCGATCCTATCACACTGGCGAGCCACGCCAGCCGCGCCCAGCCCATACCCGAATAATCCTCAAATGCGCTGCCGGCGAAGCTTCCCGCTGGCTCGTCGCTCAACAGTGCGCCGGTGTTGCGCCCGGTCCCGGCGGCGGTCAAATCGACGATTGCTTTGTCGGTCGACTGCAAGCGATCGGCAAATCCCGATCGGTTATCGGGCAAGGTAGGGGGAGAGAAAGAGGCTGCGATTTCCGCAGGTCCCTTCACCACCACATCATAGACGACGACGCTGAAAGCCGGCCAGGAAAACGCGAGCGTCAGCGCGATCCCGACCTTGAGGACGTCATGAACGATATCGCGCGCGCCCAGCCTTCCGCCGAACAGCAGGCGGATGCCGTAGAGCGCGATAAACAGCGTCAACAGGCCGGTCAGTAGGATCGCAGCCGTCGATCCCGGTTGGGCCAGCGACTGATAGCCGAAGGTGCCGATATTCTGGGTCTGGCAGTCGATATGGGCGAGCACGCGGAGCAGGAAGCGGTCGCCGGTGATGATGGCAGGACAGGTCACGATCAGGCGGCCTTTTCGAGCAGCAGGCTCATCCAGGCATCGGGATCGGTGCCGGTCTTGGCGACGATCTCGTCGAACAGGCGCACCGTGCTTTCGCGTCCCGAGAGGATGGTCAGGATTTCCTTCTCTCCCGACAGGTCGAGCCGCGCGACGATGCTGTCGTTGCCATGGCGGATCAGGAAACAGTGCGAACTGTCGGGAAGCGTGCGGACGAGGTCGAACTCGTGCCGGCTCAGGCCGAATCCGTTCATGTAATCCTCGGCGCGTGCCTTGGGGTTGATCATGAATATCTGCGTCGCCGCCTGCTCGATAATCGCGCTGGCGATGCGGCTTTCGAGCGCGTCCTGCGCACTTTGAGTGGCGAAACCGACGATACCGTTGCGCTTGCGGATGGTCTTTTCCCAATCCTTGATCCGCCGCACGAAGACCTCGTCGTCGAGTGCCTTCCAGCCTTCGTCGACCACGATGATCGCAGGCGTGCCGTCGAGCCGCTGTTCGACGCGGTGAAAGAAATAGAGCAAGGCCGGGGTCCGCGCGATCGGATCGTCGAGGATCGATGTCATGTCGAACCCGACCGTATCGGCCGATAGATCGGTGAGATCGGTTTCGTTGTCGAACAGCCAGGCGCGCTCGCCCTCGCCCCACCACGGGCGCAGCCGCGCATAGAGGTCGCCCGAATGGGGCTTGCCGTGGCCGCGGAACAGCTCGGCAAGGTGGCGCAGGCGGCGATGCGCCATCGGTTGCGCGAAACTGGCGTCGAGCGCGTCGCGGATCATGTCGAGCTCGCTCGTATCGATGCCGCCGACGAGCCGCGTCAGCCATTCGATCAGGAACTGGCGATTGGCAGGCGTGTCGTCGATCTGCAGCGGATTGAGACCCGAGGCGGCGTCGGGCCGCAAGCGGTCATATTGGCCGCCGATCGCGCGGATGAACAGCTCGGCGCCGCGATCCTTGTCGAAGAAGATAATGCGCGGCGCATATTTGCGCGCCTGCGCGAGAAGGAAATTGAGCACCACCGTCTTGCCCGATCCCGACGGGCCGATGATCGTGAAATTGCCGAGGTCATGCTGGTGGAAGTTGAAGAAATACGGCCCAGCGGCGGTCGTTTCGAACAAGGTAACAGCATCGCCCCAATGGTTGCCGTGCGGCTGGCCGACGGGGAAATTATGCAAGCTCGCCAGCCCCGCGAAATTGCCCGTCGAAACCAGGCCATGGCGCGCGATATATTTGAAGTTGCCTGGGAACTGCGCCCAGAATGTCGGTTCGAGCGCGATATCCTCGCGCACCGCGTTGATGCCGAGATCGGCGAGCAGCGCGATGATTTCGGCGACATGGCCGTCGAGCGCGGCGAGATCGTCCGCATGGACCGCGATCGTCGTGTGATGCTCGCCGAACCCCGCGCGCCCGGCCGCGACCTCGTCCTTGGCGACCGCCAGTTCATCGCGCAAGCTCAATGCCTCGTCCTCGGCCGACCGCATCCGCCGCAGCACCAGGTTCATCCGGTCGAGCGCCTGGCGCCGTTCGACGAAGGCGAAGCTCTGGCTGACCGTCATCTCGAACGGCAGGCGATAGAGCTCATCGAACATGCCCGGCATCGTCTGGCCGGGATAATCCTTGATCGACACCAGCGCGGAGAAACGCCGCGGCGTGTTGCCGGTGGGTGCCAGTTCGACCGTTTCCTGGCCGAAGCTGATCCGGCGCGAGGGAATGTGATGGCCAAGATCGCCATGTGGCTCGATCGCCGGGCGCATCTCGCCGTTGAACAGATACGACAGCAATTCGAGCGGCTCCGAACAGGTCCCGCTTTCCCCGTCATAGCGGCTCAGCAGCTGCGGCGCGTAGCTGCCCAGCGCCGAAACCAGCGCCTCGCGCGCAGTGTCGAGCGAACGTTTCTCGGCGGCGATCAGTGCGGCATCGCGCTGCGTCGTCCGCGCGAACCAGCCGCGCAACCGGTCGGCGATGCCGATGCGGCCCTGCAACGGTCGCCGCACCAGCGTCAAGAACAGCTCGTTGACATACATCTGCTTGCCCGCCAGCCGCTCGCGCCAGCGGCGGTCGAGCCGGGCGGAAAAATCGTCGGCGTAATCGCCGTCGATCGCCGCCTCGGCGCGGCGCCGCACGACATGGTGGTAGAGCGCGAAGCGCGACGATCCCACCGCACGCAGCATCGCGTCGCGCAGCTCGGCGCGATAGTTGAGCTCCTCGCTGTCGGCGGTCTCGAACAGCAATCCGCCGATGCGGATCACCTGCATCAGATATCCGTCGCGCGTTTCGATCGTGACGTCGTCGATATGGCGCGCATAGGGCAGGTGGACGCCCGCCGGGATTTCGCGCCGGGCGACCCTGGGATCGCGCGTCAGGGGCGGTAGGAGTTGCATCGCCACAGCCGGTAGTTCTTGACCCGCGGGCATTTGCTGACGCGCGCGATCCACAGGTCGAAAAAGCGCGGTTCGCGCAGGCACAGCAATGCGCCGATCGCATGCAGGACGAGCGCGATCAGTAGCACCTTGAAACTCTTGAAGACGAGGAACAGCTCGACCGCCAGCACCATGTTGATGATGAAGAAGCTATAGGTCACGCCGGCGAACATCTGCGGCCGCGTCAACGCGACGAACAGGATATCGCGGCGCAGGTCTCCGGCCATCGCCTGCGCTCAGCCCCCGATCGCGGCGGAGCGGATTCCGCCGACGATGCTCGCCGCGCCGAACAGGACGAAACATCCCAGGATCACGACCGCGCCGTGGCGCCAGTTGATCCGCCCGGTCAGCATCGCGAAACCGACCGCCGCGACCGCGATCACCGCCGCGACCGTCGCCACCGTGCCGAGCAACGTCCCCTGCATCCAGCTGACCGCACCGACGATAACCCCCGACCCTTCCGGATCGATGCCCGCGGCCTGGGCAACGCCGGCCTGCAAAATCGCGGCGCTCGCAACGGATACAGCCGCCATTCTATGTGTGCGCGAATCCAATCTACCCTCCCGATAAACCACGGATAACTCTGTCAGATGCCGGGCGGAGTTGGAAGGGATAATATTTTGGTTAGGAAAAGGAGGGCGATCCATTCACGCCAGTTGCCGCGGCGCGTCTCGTTATTAATTATGCCGGGATGCACAATGCGCGACAGTAGGACCACAAAATGGCTACATAATTAGTAATTAACTAGATAGCGTAAGCCTAGTATCATTTATTACGGATCTCTATCATATTCTGTTGAACTAAAACCTTTCGCCCAACTTCGCTTAATTCCTCACATGCGAAGCTAATCATAAACATCGCTTGTTCTGTTAATAGTTCGGGCTCATAAAAAAATAAAATTACCCTCCTTAAAAGGAAGCGCGATGATTTTGCCATCACCGCCAGCATGCTCTCGTATCAACTCAGAAACCGACATGTTTAAATAGTTACTATTATTTCCATCATTCTGGAAATCTATTTTTGCAATTGGTTGCATTGAACCGTCTGAAATACATACCCTCTTATCCGTCAAATGCTTGTAAGACAAAATTATAAAGCCATCCTCTACCGTACCTTCAAATGCTACGAGCGGTCTATTCTCATTTATTTCTTGTGAAGAACATGAGGTTATGAATAGTGCAACGCACATGATCCTATAAATCCTCATGGCTCGTCTCCATCTCGGCGAAATCCAAACATATAAACCCAATTGTCTGCCTTTGCGACGCCTCCTTTCGCTGCTTGTCTGGCAGCTGCGGCTTGGCCCCTTATTCCCGCATCCATATTACGCGTATTTCGCAGTCCGGTATGCACCGTCTCATGCGCTAATGTGACAGATAAGTTATTTATTGACGAAACTGATAGAAAGGCGCGTGGATTTATCAGTATTCCTTGGCCTAATAGGCCGGATTGAGCATTGTCATCCATAGATTTTGGGCCTAGGTTTGCCGGCTTATTACTATTAAGCTCTTTAAGCACGGCTCGCCCGAAGCTTATAACTGTATTTATCGCCGCTACGTTGGTGCCGCCGCCCTTGCCTAGATACTTATCGAGATCTTTACCCGCCTGCTTCTCTGCGCTCGATAGTTTTCCGCCGCTCTTAAGCTTTTCGGCCAACCCCTTAAGTACTCCGATACGAGAGCTAATTTGCTCCTTAGCAGAATCTTGAGCCTTCTCAAATTTTTCACATTTTGTCGTACCTTTAATGCCCTCGCCGCATGCATACGTTCCCGTCGGATCCACCAAATTAACCGGATCGTTGCCCACATAGGCATACAGGTTCACCTGATCCTCATAGCCGATCGGATCGGTCTGCAGGAACCTGCCAAGCGTCGGCGAGTAGATCCGGGCCTTGTAGTAATACATGCCGAGCTCGGGAATCCATATCTGGCCGGTATACTGGAACCGCCCGCTGTTGCCGCCGCCCGGGATGCCGTACTCGTCGTAGGCGTTGATCGTCGTCGCGGCGCCGCCGGCATCGCTCAGCGCGACCACGCTGCCCTGGCGGTCGGCGTGCAGGAAGTGCCTCACCGACGCCCCCGTCACCGCCGCATTGTTGTAGGAGACCAGCGGCTCGTCGACGCCGGGGCCGTGAACATAGCGACGTTTCAGCACGCCATCGTCGTTATATTCCGCCACCAGCGCATCGCCGTCATAGACCAGCCGCCTGTTCTCGAACGTCGCGCCGAACGCGTAGAGCCGCCCCATCGGGTCATAGCGCAGCACCGTCTGCAACGCGCCCGTATAAGCCAGCGAGCCGCACACGGCGTTCACCTGCGCCCGCTTCTCGACCAGCCGGTTCTCGATATCGTAGAGATAGACGCTCGTCCCGTCGGCGGTCAGGTTGCCGTTGGCGTCGTGGCAGAAGCTCGCGCTGCCCGCGCTCTCATACTGGTTGAGGCCGTTGGTCGCATAGGCGCGCTCGACGGCATCGGTGGCGAGCATCCGGCCATCCTATTCGGGGATTAGGTAAACTGTCACCGTAATTTGTCCCCGGAATTCCTCGGAATCCTAGTATACTGCGTCCGGAATTGCCGAGAGGTCAGCTAGAAATAGAAATAACTTTAACGATAATAAGAGATCCCAAATTTAATATAATACTAAACACAAAGGATACTATTAATAGAATAGGAACAGAGAACTGCCAATTTGGCATAAAGTTGTTATTAGTAATAGCAAATAAAAGGAAAAATATTATTGATGACATAGTAAAAGTAGACACGATTAACGGTATAATATCATAATTACTTCTATACAATCCTAAAAATGCAAATACTATAAATCCTAACAAAAAAAGCAGTGCTGTTGATGAAAAAACTATCGCACCAATATTTTTTATGGTTCCCTCATTTAATACAATCTGAGATAAACTTGAAGTTAATAGTAAAAATAGTATTATGACAAGAACCATAGGTCTTTCTTGGAAGCAATTAGTGTATTCTACTAGAGGTTTTAGCATTTGTACAATTCCTCAAAAAAATGAAGAAACAAATCTTTTTGCTCGGTTAAATGTTTGTCTTGCTGAATCGGCGCCTCTTTTCACTTGTTGTACTAAAGGGCGAAGGGTAGCGTTACCAGATACAGTCACAGTAGCTCTACCAGACAGACCCGCACCTAATCCAACTCTCGAATTGACTGGACCCTTTACAGTGCCACCCTTTCTCTTACCAGCCACTATAACTTCTGTCGACGAAGAACTTTTTGTTCTAGTTACCCCTTTGTCAGTGGAAGCCGTAAGCCTACCCGTTGATATTTGTGCGGATGCGGTATTCACTGTATTCGCGGACCCAGCGCTTACGTTCGCTTGTGCCGTACCAGTAGCTTCAACAGCGATAGCTGCTTGATTGCCTTTTGCTGAGCTTTCTTCGCGGTTGTATTCGCCACCAATATCGGCTTCGATGCCAGCACCAACTCCGACTGTGACTGAGCCGCCGGCTTCTAATGTCGCTGTGTCAAAATTACCGGATATTTCTACTTTTTGACCGAAAACTTCAACTTCTACTTTAATTTCGTGCCGTTCAAGCCCACTCGGATCCGTCCCATTAATCGGATCATTCCCAACGTACGCGTACAAATTCACCTGATCCTCGTACCCAATCGGATCGGTCTGCAGGAACCGGCCGAGCGTCGGCGAGTAGATGCGGGCCTTGTAATAATACATACCGAGCTCGCCGATCCACGCCTGGCCGGTGTACTGGAACCGCCCGCTGTTGCCGCTGCCGGGGATGCCGTATTCGTCGTAAGCATTGATCGCGGTGACCGCGCCGCTGCTGCCCGCCACCGCAACGATGCTTCCCTGGCGATCGGCGAGCAGCTCGCGATGGTTCGACCAGGCGCTCGAGCTGCCTTCGTACCAGATCATCGGCGTGTCGGCGCCGGTACCGTGAACATAACGCCGCAGCATCGCGCCTGACGCGTTATATTCGGCGACCAGAGCATCGCCGTCGTAGAGCAGCCGTTGCGTGCCGTTGGTGCCGCCGCTGATCTCGTAGAGCCGCCCCATCGGATCATAGCGTAGCGTGATCGTCGTCGCGCCGACGGTCGCGCTGACCAGCCGGTTCTCAATATCGTAGAGATAATTCGTCGTGCCGTCGCTCGTCAGGTTGCCGTTGGCGTCGTAGGTGAAGCTCGCGCTGCCGGCGCTGGTGTAGTGGTTGAGTCCGTTGGCAGCATAAGCGCGCTCGACGTTCACATGGTCGGTCCAGGCATAGGCGTCGTTGCTGCGGCTCTGGCTCGCCAGCTGCGACGAGGGGGTAAAGCCGAACGTCCAGGCAACATCGTGCGTCGTGCCCGCCGGATCGTGCGTGATCGAGCCAAGCCGGCCCGCGGCATCGTAAGTGTAAGCGCTGCCGGTCGAGCCGGTGATGTTCGCCGTCCCGCCGCGCGGGTTGTAGGTGACGCTGACCAGGCTCGATCCGGCGGTGATGTTTCCCATCCGGTTGAGTCCGTCATAGCTATAATCGAACGCCGCCGCATCGGGATGCGTGATCTTCGTGCGGTTGCCGTTGCGATCGTACTGATAGCTTAGCGTGCGCGTTACCGAGTCCATCGCCAGCGCGTTCGATGCCATCCGCCCGAACCCGTCATAGGCGGTGGTCAGCCCCTCGCCCGAGCCGCTGTCGAACCGCGCATAAGTCTGCAGCCCGCGCAGGTCGTAGCCGTAATAGACGTCGCGCGTATGCGTCGACGACAGCCCGGCGCGCGACGGCACCGTCTTCACCGTCATGCGACCCAGCGCGTCGTAGGCAAAGCTCAGCACCGACCCGTCGCGCTTGCGCAAGCTCAGCCGGTTGCCGTTGGCGTCGTAGGTGTAGGCCTCGTAATCGGTGCTGCTGACCGTCGCGGTCGCGGTCTTCGACGGGAAGTTCCACTGCACCTGACGGTCGTGACCGTCATAGGTCATCGACGCCTTGTAGCCGCGCGCGTCGGTCATGCTCGTCATCTTGCCGTTGGGCGAGTAAGTGTAGGTCGCATAATCCTGCTGCAGCGAGGTCGCGAACGCCTTTTGCACCTTGAGCACCTGGCCCGCCGCATCGTAGACGGTCTTGACGATCCGGTCGGCGCCGAACGCATTCGATCCGGTCCCCTCGGTCCCCAGCGTGCACGCGCTGGTTGGCAGCGATCCCCACGCCGCCGGGTTCATCCGCTGCGCCGTGCATTCGAGGCGGCCGACGGCGTCGTAGCTGTACTGGACGACCGATACCGCGACCCCGTCGGATCCCTTGGCGGTGTCCTTGAGCTTGCGGCTCATCGCATCGTAAATCGTCTCAACGCTCGACAGCACCGTAAAGCCGGTCCAGCTCGCCGGCGCGACGCTCTCCGACTGCCAACTCGCCAGCTCACCGGTCTCGACCTTGATCGCGCGTCCCGCCGTATCATAAGTCGTGCGCGTCGCCGCGTATTTGAGCGCGCCGGTCCCGTCGGGATCGGGCGCGATCGTCCCCGTAGTCCGCCCCATCACGTCGTACCGCGTCGCCGAGGTATAATCGGAAGGCGAAGACTGCGCCGATGCCGGGGTGGCCGCCAGCGGAGAAAGCAGTGCCGCGCCGATCAGCGCCGCGCCAAGCCGAACCGAACCGGCGCGCATCGTCCGCGCCCCGCTCACGGGCAGCTCCCCAGGTTGGCGTTGGGCTGGGTCTCGCTGATCTTGCGGCCGTTCGCGTCATAGCCGTAGCAGGTGCGCAGCGTCGTTCCGTCCGCGGTCACCGCGACGCCGCGCAGCCACAGATTGTTGGGGCCGCTGTTGGGACCGTAATCGTAATCGGTCACCACCTCGTCCGCCG
>JAACTG010000094.1:1527-8872 GCA_009993585.1 Sphingomonadales bacterium | reverse complement strand
TCTGCACGACGCGCGTCGTCGCCGGCGTCGGCGTGCCACAGCTGACCGCGATCCTCGACGCCGCCGCGGCGGCGCGAGAGGCGGACATCCCGATCATCGCCGATGGCGGCCTCAGGACCTCGGGCGACATCGCCAAAGCGCTGGCGGCGGGAGCATCGGCGGTGATGGTCGGATCGCTCCTCGCCGGCACCGCCGAAGCGCCGGGCGAAACGTTCATCTACCAGGGGCGCAGCTACAAGAGCTATCGCGGCATGGGGTCGGTCGGCGCGATGGCGCGCGGATCGGCCGATCGCTATTTCCAGCAGGACATCACCGACCAGTTGAAGCTGGTGCCCGAGGGGATCGAGGGCCAGGTGCCATACAAAGGCACCGCGCGCGACGTCGTGCATCAGCTCGCCGGCGGGGTGAAGGCGGCAATGGGCTATACCGGTTCGGCGACGCTGAACGAGTTGCGCGACCGCGCGCGGTTCGTCCGCATCACCAATGCCGGCCTGCGCGAAAGCCACGTCCACGACGTGTCGATCACGCGCGAAGCGCCGAATTATCCGACGCGCTGATGGATACTCCTGCATCGAACCGGGCTGAATCCACCTCATGACCCCATCGGCCCGCGTCCAGGCGGCGATCGAGATCCTCGACCAAGTCACCGCCTCGGCGCGCGACAACGGCCCTGCCGCCGACACGATCGTCGCGCGCTATTTCAAGACGCGCCGCTATGCCGGGTCGAAGGACCGCCGCGCGGTGCGCGAGCTGGCCTATCGCGCAATCCGCCTGTTCGGCGATGCGCCCGAAAATGGCCGCGCCGCGATGCTGGGCCTCGCCGCGCAGGACGACGCGCTCGCGCCCCTGTTCGACGGATCGCCGCACGGACCGCCCGCGATCGGCAAGCACGAGGCGGTGCCGCAACCATCGCCGCTGCCGGCATGGCTCGGTGCGGTGCTGCCGGCATGGTTCGACGCCGCCGAAGCCGCCGCCTTGCTCGAGCGCGCGCCACTGGATCTTAGGGTCAACGCGCTCAAGGGCGACATCGCCGATGCGCGCGCCCAATTCCCCGAGGGCGAGCCGATCCCCGGCCTGCCGCACGCCCTCCGCCTGGCGCACGGCGCGCGGGTCGACGACAGTGCGGCGTGGCGCGAGGGTCTGGTCGAGATTCAGGATGCGGGCAGCCAGTTGATCGTTGCCGCGTGCGGCGCAAAGCCGGGAGAGACCGTCGTCGATCTGTGCGCGGGCGGCGGCGGGAAGACGCTGGCGCTGGCGGCCGACATGGCCGGGCAGGGGCGCCTGATCGCCTGCGACGCGATCCGCGCGCGCATGGCGCCGCTCGCCGATCGCGCGCGGCGCGGCGGGGCGAATGTCGAAACCCGGCTGCTCGACATGACGCGCGAGCGCGAAGGCCTCGACGATCTGCTCGCCAAGGCCGATCTCGTCCTCGTCGATGCACCCTGTTCGGGCAGCGGGACGTGGCGCCGCAATCCCGAGGGACGCTGGCGCATCACCCGCGACCGGATCGGTCGCGTCGTCGCCGAACAGGCACGCCTGCTCGACATCGCCGCCGAGCTGGTCCGGCCCGGCGGGCGGCTGGTCTATGCGGTATGCTCGCTGGTCGAAGCCGAGGGGACGGGGCAGGTCGACGCGTTCCTCAGCCGTCATTCAGGCTGGCGGGTCGATAACGCTGGCGAGGCCGGCCGCCGATCGGGGCCGGGACGGGTGGTGACGCCCGCGCATGACGGTTGCGATGGATTCTTTTTCGCCGCATTGATACGCCATGGCCCAGCCGCCTGACCTTAACTGGGAGACGATCATGCGCTTCACCCCCGCCGCCATCGGCGCCGCGATCATCCTCGCGACCTTTTCGACCGCGTCGACCGGCGCGCCGACCGCCGATTACAGCGTCAGCGCGCTGTCGAGCGCGCTGGTGGCGCAAGGCGTCGCGGCGCAAAAATCGGGCGATCTCGACCAGGCGGCCGATTATTATGTCAGCGCGCTCGCCGCCGATCCGCGCAATGCCGCCGCCTATGTCGCGCTCGGCCAGATCGCGCAGGCACGCGACCTGCCGGGCAGCGCGATCCGCTATTATCGCGAAGCACTGTCGCTGATCCCCGAATATCCCGACGCGATCGCGGGCGAGGGCGCCGCGCTGGCGCAAAAGGGCGCGATTACCCGGGCGCAGGCCTCGCTGGCGCGGCTCAAGCAGGTTTGTGGCGGAAATTGCCCGCAAATCGCGCGCGTCGAGGCGGCGATCGCCAAGGGACCGACAGTTGCTGCCGTGGCGGCGCGCGCCGATCCCGAAAGCGAACCGCGGGCCAACTGATCGGCGGACCGATCACGACGCGTCGAGCGCGCGAGCCAGCGCCACGAACTCACCGATATCGAGCGTTTCGGCACGGCGATCGCCGGCGATGCCGGTTGCCGCCAGTGCGTCGAGCCCTCCCGGCAGAGCCTTGAGCGACTGACGCAGCATCTTGCGGCGCTGGCCGAATGCCGCGGCGGTGACGCGGGCGATGGTGGTTGGATCGACGCCTTCTGGCGCCGCCTTGGGGACGAGATGGACCACCGCCGACATCACCTTGGGCGGCGGAGTGAAGGCCGAACGGTGGACGGGCATCGCGATCCTTGCGGTGGTCCGCCACTGCGACAGCACCGACAGCCGCCCATAGGTTTTGCTGCCGGGCGCCGCGACTATGCGATCGGCGACCTCGCGCTGGAACATCAACGTCAAACTTTGCCATTGTGGCGGCCATGCGGCGCTTTCGAGCCAGCGGACGAGCAGTGCGGTACCGACATTATAGGGCAGGTTGGCGACGATGTGGAACGGCCGGCCGGCGAATTGCGCGCCCTCGTCGATCTTGAGCGCATCGCCTTCGATCAGCGTCAATCGGTCGTCGAAATGATCGGCGAGCTCGCCGAGTGGGGCGATACAGCGGCGATCCTGTTCGACCGCGACGACATGCGCGCCGGCGCGCAAAAGCGCGCGCGTGAGGCCGCCGGGACCGGGGCCGACCTCATAGACATGCCGTCCCGCCAATGAATCGGGGATCGCTGCGATCCGGTCGAGCAATTGCTCGTCGAACAGGAAATTCTGCCCGAGCGCCTTTTCCGCCACCAGCCCGTGCCGCGCGATGACCTCGCGCAGCGGTGGCAAATCCGGCCCTGCGGTCATCGCTGACAGGACGAACGGTGCTCGACGATCTCACGCGCCATTTTGATCGCGGCAATCATCGCTCCGGGGTCGGCCTTGTCTTGGCCGGCGATTTCGAACGCAGTGCCGTGATCGGGCGAGGTGCGGACGATTGGCAAGCCAAGCGTGATGTTGACCCCTTCGTCGAAATAGAGCGTTTTCAAAGGGATCAGCGCCTGATCGTGATACATGCACAAGGCGACGTCATAGGCCGCGCGCGCGCGCGGCGTAAACATCGCATCGGGCGTATGCGGCCCGCTGACATCGATGCCGTCGGCGCGCAAGGCATCGATCGCCGGGACGATGATGTCGATTTCCTCGCGGCCCAAAGCCCCGTTTTCGCCGGCATGCGGGTTGAAGCCGGCGACCGCAAGGCGCGGCTTTGGCATGCCGAAACTGCGGGCCATGCCGCGCACGGCAGCCATCGCGCGCGCGACGATAAGATCGACGCTCAACAGGCCGGAAACCTCGGCCAGCGGGACATGGGTCGTGATCGGGACGACCTTGAGCCCCGGACCCGCGAGCATCATGATGGCATTCGTCCGCGATACGCCGCACCGTTCGGCGATAAATTCGGTCTGGCCGCTATGCGTGAAGCCGACCTGATAGAGCTGATGTTTCGACACCGGCGCAGTGATCAACGCGCCGGCACCGTCCGAGCGGACCAGGCCGGCACCCATTTCGAGCGAGTGCAGCGCTCCTTGCGCGCCGTCCAGGCTCGGATGCCCAGGTTCGATCGCTTCGCTGCCGGGCAGGTGCAGCACCGGCAAGCCGTCGTCGAAGGCGACGCGCGCCTCCTCGGCATCGTCGATGCGCACCACCGGTCCCTCCCAGACCGCTGCCAATGCCGCAATATCGCCGACTGCGAAAAAGGGAGGCAGGCCCGCCTCGTGACGCGCCTGCCAGGCCTTTGCAGTAATCTCCGGGCCGATACCGGCCGGATCCCCGAGGGAAACGGCGAACGGTTTGTAATCGGTCAGAACGACCACCTCCTCAACGGGTTTGGCTCAACGGATCGAACTCAGCTATATTGGATCAGCGCATCGAGCCGCAGGTCACGCATATAGCGCTTGGCGCGTTTTTCGACCTTTTCCTGCAATAATTGCTGTTCAAGCCGATCCGGATCGGGAGCGGCCACCTCGTCGGGCAAGTCGCGACCACAAAGGACGAGAACGCTGATGCCCTGTTCCTGGCTGCCGAACGGTTTCGATGCCTGACCGATCGGCAGCGATGCCATCGTTTCCTGCAAAGCGCCCGGCAGGTCGCGCATTGCGATGTCATCGCGGCTGACGACGCTTGCTCCCGAGCGGCTGGCGAATTCCTCGACCGTCCCGCAGCCTTGGATCGCCTGGCTGGAAACGGCGAAATTACGCGCCAGTTGGCTTGCCTGTTCGCCCGTTACCCCTGCGGGAAAGGGCAACGTCACCTGTTTGAGACTTAGCTTTGCGTCGCGGATGTCGGCGGTCAGGATGCGTTTGACGTCGACCAGATAGATGATCGAAAAACCGCCTGGCACTTCGATCGGACCCGCCAATTGGCCTGGCTGCATGTCGGCCGCGGCGGTCGCCAGTTCGGACGGGAGCTGGTCGAGGCGAACGAAGCCGAGATCGCCGCCAACCGGAGCGGTCGATGCTTCCGAAAACTGCAGCGCCAGGTCGGTAAAGGAAGCTCCCTGCTTAATCTGATCGATAAGACGCAGAGCATTCTGGGCAGTGGCCTCAGCAGTCTCGGGGGTCGCCGACAGGTAGATTTCGGCAATGCGATACTCGGCGGTGCCCTTGGCAAGTTTCTGGCGTTCGATAAACGCCTTAACCTCTTCCGCGCTCACATTCGTAAATGGCTCGACATTGCGGCCAAGCAAGCGGCTCCAGGCAAGGTCGGCGCGCAGTTGCGAAGCCAGCGAAACCGCTGCCGAACCATTCGCGGTCAGATAGGCGCTAAATTCATCGGGCTGCATGCCGAACTGTCGCGCGACCTGGCCAAATCGCTGTAAAACTTCTTCATCGCTGACGGTGACGTCGTTTGCGCGCGCTTCCTGGAGCTGAAGTTTTTCGTCGACCAATTGGCTGAAAACCTGTGTTTTAAGTTGCTTCTCTTCCTCTGGCGAAAGCTTGGTCAGGTTGTTGGCGATCTTGAGCAACGCCGCGCGCTGATCGACATCGGTTTGCGTAATAACCTCCCCGTTGACGCGGGCGGTAGGCCGATAGACATTGGATTGGGCATTATCGAACAGCGTCACGTCGGCGGGGATGTCGAGCGACTGCCGGACCACGCCGCCGTCATCGGGCGCGGTCTGAGCGACACTGCTGACCGCGAGCGACAAGCCAGCGGCGCCCAGCAACAGTTTGCCCAAAGTCAGTTTGCCCAGAGTCGGGCCGATCGTCGCGAATTTCATCGAACGCATAGTTATTTCCATCAAAAAGCGGGATAATCTGTTGGCAAGTAGGCCTGGGTCATAATCGGTATTGGCTGAACCGGCCATGAGCGCCCGGCGCGATCTTCATTCATACTATACACCCAGATTGCGGAATGCCAACCTGAGCAGGAAGCTGTTTCCGCGCTGTGCATCGCCCAGATTTTCATAGTCGCGGCGCCAGGTCAGCCCGAAGGTGACGCATTCGTCCTCATAGGCGATGCCGAGGCGATGGCGGATCGGCGAGTAGCCGTCTGAGAGCGTGAGCGGGTCGTCCTGCGGACCGGTCAGGTCGACGATCGCCGATCCGAACACCGACCAATAGCGGGCGAACGACAGGCGTGCGCCGGCGCGCACCTCCTCGCGATCGGACAGATCCTCCGCGAGCGTGGCGATATTGCGGTCCAGGCGTAGATAGCCGACCGTGGCATAGGTGCCGCGGGTGCCGATGGTGAGGTCGATTTCATTACGGCGGACCGCCAGATTGTCCTTGTCGAGGCGGAACCGCTGCGTCAGGCGGAAGAAATCGCGATAGGCGACCCGCACCCGCCCGACATAATCGGAAAAGCGATCGGACAGCCCGGTGCCGTCGGGAAACAGGACGGGACTGTCGTCGAGACGATAGCTTTGCGCCATCGTCGCATCGATCGTGAGCGCAGGGCGCTGATAATTCCATTCAAGCCCATAGGTGATGCGGGCATTTTCTTCGTAGCGGTCATAGCCCGGAAAGCGGTTGATGCTGAAGATGTTGGTGTCTTCGAGATCGAAGGCGCGCGAATCCTCGTTGGGGATGCTAAGGTTGCGGACCGGCGGCGTTGCCACCAGCTGGACGCGCGGCGTCAGGCGCTGACGACCCCCGGCGAGCGGCCCGGAAAACGGCCATTGGACGTCGATGGCCGCCGTCGCGATCGCGCGGCTTTGCCAGCCGGCATCGCCGCGATAGCTCGCGATCGGCGTCAGCAGGTTCTCGTCGCTATGATAGACGTCGCCGCGAACCAGCGCGGTGGCCGTTACCAGCTGACCCCAAGGCGTCAGTTTGCGCAAATTCCATTCGGCGCTGACGAACCCGCGCTGCGTATCCTGGCCGTCGGTTCGCGCGATCCCCAGCGTGTTGGCCTGCAATTCGACCATGCCGCCGAGCAGCGGGTCGGCGAGGCGTTTGCGATAATCGATGATCGGCAGGGCCACCGCCTGCTGGCCCTGATCGTCGCCCAGGCGCAAGGTCTGCACGGCCCACCCGGCGAGTGAGAAATAGCTCGACGCGCTGATCCGCTCGACGTTGACCGTTGAGCGTAACCGGTCGTCGCTACTAATGTCATAGCGCCTGAGGAACGTGCGGTCGCTCGCCAGTTTGAGCGATTCGGTGACGCTCCATTTCGGGTCGATCTGAAATTTGCCGGTAACCTCGGCATAGCCGCGCAGGTCGCGTTCGGCGCCGCTGGCGAAGCCCGAAATCGGGACGCGCTTGCCGAAGGTTGCATAGCCGCGCACGCGGAACGCGCCGAGGCTGTTGAGCTCGCGATATTCGCCGCCGATCATCGGGTTGGCGTCGCTGTAGAGATAGCTGGTCAGCGTCGCGTCGCGATTGTCACCCAGCCGGAAATAATAGGGGAGGGCCAGTTCGAACCCGTTGACGCGATCGATGCCGACCGACGGCACGAGCAAGCCGCTTTCGCCGCGATCGCCGATCCCGTGCGACAGGTAAGGCAGCGGAATGATCGGCATTCCGAACAGTTCGATGCGCGCGCCTTCGT
>JAACTG010000094.1:0-1430 GCA_009993585.1 Sphingomonadales bacterium | reverse complement strand
GGCGGTGTAAGCGGCATTGTGAAGCGAAAGCGAGCCGTCGGCAAATCGTTCGCTGCGGCGCGCGGCCAACCGGCTGCCATCTTCGAGAACAAGCAGCAGATTGTCGACCGCACCATCGCGCAGGCTATCAGTCAGTTCTATCCGGTCGCCATAGGCAACGTCGCCATCGGGACTGATCGACCGGATATTGCCTTCTGCCACCACCGCACCGGTTTTTCGGTTCCACAGGACCTGATCGGCACGCAATTTATACCCGTCTCGGTTGAGAATGACGTTGCCTTCGGCCGTGACGAAATCATTCTCGAAATCATAGGCGATGGAATCGGCACTAAATTCGATTTCATCATCTTGCGGATCAGGGGCAACGGCGGCATCGCTTTGGGATTGTGCCATAGCGGATGCAGGCGTCACAGCAGCCAAGGACAAGGTAAAAAGGGCGAGTGAAGATTTCATCGACTGGCTCAACCTGCTTTTAGCCCCATTTTGGATAGCATCAAATATCGCACCATCCGTCTTCCGATCGCCTATTGCACCTGTTTGCCTAGTCTGCAAATTTTCTTTGACAGATTCTGATGAACAGACGCTTGACCAAAAAACCAAGACGGTGCAGCAAAGCCGCACGATAGCAAAAATGTTGGTCCATTCCTGATTGGAGTCGGATCAACGAGTGAACCACCGAGGCTTTTCACTCCTCAGAAAACAATAACAAGGACAGTTTCCCGATGAATTTCAACTTTGCCAGTCAGCGGCCTGCGGATGCCGACGCGATCATCTTTGCAATCACAAAGAATGGATTTGACGATTTCGACCTGAAGCTGGAACAGGCCAAAACCGTCAAGGCAGGCGCAAAAGCTGCGCGGTTTGAAGGGAAGCTGGGTGAGGTTTTTGAAATTTTCGTAACCGAGGCAGACAAGGCGCTGCGGGTGGTGTTGACGGGATTGGGCAAAGGCAAGGCGAAGGATGCGGAATCGGCAGGCGGTTCAGCGATCGCCAAAATCCTTGCTTCCGGAGCCAAGCATGCGATCATTGATCCATCCGGGCTTGACGAGACGCATCTTGCACGGCTCCTGTTCGGGGCAAAATTGCGCAGCTGGCGGCATGACAAATACCGCACCACCATGCCGGAAAAGCAAAAGGTCACTCTCGAAAAGATCACAGTGCTCGATCAGCATCTGGAAACCGCCAAGGTCTGGCAGGATCTGTCTGCCGTAGCCGATGGTGTTGCCCTGACCCGCGAACTGGTCGCTGAGCCAGCGAATGCCATTTATCCCGAAAGTTTTGTCGCGCGCTGTGAGGAATTGAAGGATCTGGGCGTGGAATTTACCGTGCTCGGCTGGGATGAGATGGAAAAGCTTGGGATGGGCGCGCTGCTTGGCGTTTCGCAAGGGTCCGAGCGGCCGCCGCGGTTGCTGGCGATGCGCTGGGATGGC
>JAACTG010000153.1 GCA_009993585.1 Sphingomonadales bacterium | reverse complement strand
GCCGTAGCGCACGCCGTCATAGCGCGCGAGGTTCGACGAGGCTTCGGCGGGCGCGATGATGTAATAGGCGGGCAGCGCGTATTGGGTGTGCGGCAGCGAGATGTCGACGATCTCGGCGCCGGCGTCGCGCAGCCATGCCTTGCCCGCTTCCCAGCTCTTGTCGATCTCGGGGTCGATCCCCTCCATGCGATATTCGCGCGGGATGCCGATCCGCTTGCCCTTGAGGTCGCCATTGAGCGCGCCCTCCCAGTGCGGCACCGGTTCGTCGAGGCTGGTCGCGTCCTTGGGATCGAAGCCCGCCATCGCCTCGAGCATGATCGCGCAATCGCGCACCGTGCGCGCCATCGGCCCGGCCTGGTCGAGGCTGCTGGCGAAGGCGACGACGCCCCAGCGGCTGCAGCGGCCATAGGTCGGCTTGATCCCGCAAATGCCGGTAAAGGCGGCGGGCTGGCGGATCGATCCGCCGGTGTCGGTCCCCGTCGCGGCGGGCGCGATGCGCGCCGACACCGCGGTCGAGCTGCCGCCCGACGAACCGCCGGGGGCAAGGTCGGTATTGCCGCCGTCGTTGCGTCGCCACGGCGAGATGACGTTGCCGAAAAAGCTCGTCTCGTTCGACGAACCCATCGCGAACTGGTCCATGTTGAGCTTGCCGAGCATCCCCGCGCCCGCCGCCCATAATTTGGCGCTGACGGTGCTTTCGTACGGCGGGACGAAGCCTTCGAGAATGTGGCTCGCGGCGGTCGACTGGACGCCCTCGGTGCAGAACAGGTCCTTCATCCCGATCGGCACGCCGCCCATCAGGCCAAGCGGCTCGCCCTTGGCGCGCCTGGCATCGACCGCATCGGCGGCGGCGAGCGCCTTTTCGGGCGTCTCGACGATGAATGCGTTGAGCGATTTCGCCGCGGCGACCGCGGCGTTGAAGCCCTCGGCGACCTCGCGTGCGGTGAAGCTGCCGTCGGCCACGCCGTCGCGGATCTCGGTGACCGTCAGGTCGGTCAGCGCGTTGTTGTCGGAAGCTGACATTATTCGATCACCTTGGGAACGCCGAAAAACCCGTGCTCGGGCGCGGGCGCGTTGGCGAGGACACGCTCGCGCACGCCGCCGCCGGTCAGCGGGTCGGCATCGACGACGTCGTCGCGCAGCCGCAGTGTGTTGGGGATCACCGCGGTCATCGGCTCGACGCCGGTCACATCGACCTCGCCGAGCTGTTCGACCCAGCCGAGGATGTTGTTGAGCTCGGGCAGCAACGCCGCGGCCTCGGCATCGTCCATCGCGATGCGCGCCAGCTGCGCGATTTTCTTTACCGTGGGAAGGTCGACCGACATGGCAATCCTGTAGTTTGGGGCGACGACACTGTCGCAGCGCCGCTAGCATCGCCGCGATGCGGCATCAAGCGCGCGGATCGGGGGCGGCGCGCTTATTCGAACGGATCGCCCACCGGCTTGCCGTCGACGAAGACCTGGCGACGCTCGACGCTCCGCACCTCGACGCGCGCATCGGGTTTTAGCATATCCTCGTCGCCTCCGGCTTCGCGGGCCATGCCGCGTTCTTTCCGGGGCTGTGCGCTATCGACGATCATCCGCTCGACCGAACCGCGCTCGAAGCGATTCCCGACCACGACGAAGCGCGTCCCGCCGATCGCCCGCGCGATACAGGGCGAGTCCGTACAGAAGCCATATTCCTGCGCCGTCGCCCTGACGAGCGAGTCGCCCGGTCGCGTCCCGTCAGCCATTTTGAGGTTGCGCCGCACCGGCTCGATGCGCGACCGCGCCCGCGCCGCGTCTTGCACTTCATAGCGGCTATCCGCCTTGCCGCTCGCCTTGGCCGCCGCCGCGATGTGCGCATCCTTGC
>JAACTG010000093.1 GCA_009993585.1 Sphingomonadales bacterium | reverse complement strand
CTTCGATCGGCAGACCCGAGAGGCGCGCGGTGACCGTATCCGATCCCTCTTCGCCGTGCGTAACGTCGCCGATGTCGACCAGGTCGCTGGGGATCGCGACGAAGGTCTTCCCGTCAAGATCCGGATCGCCGGTCTCGCTCGCACCGAAAGCGATGGGCTGCACGCCCGATACGGCGCGCACCGGGTCATCGACGATATCGAGCCAGGCGAACCACTGGACGCAGACGACCTCCTGCCCCAGCAGCACGAGCGTGTTGGCGTCCATCAATAGGCCTCCCGCACGTCGAAGCTGAAGCCTTCCTGCAGGCGATGCAGGCCAAGGCCCAGCGCAGGCGAATCCTTGGGCAGCGATGCCAGCAGGCGCGGCCGCTTGGTCGTGATCGCGGTGTTATCCGCCACCGTGCCACGCAGCGGGGAATGGAACTGTAGCACCGCCACGCCGCTGGCGTTTGCGGTCACGTCCGCATCCAGCACCATCAGCTGGTCGCCCACGGTCACGTAATCACCCGCCAGCAGCGTGGTCGCGGATACCGGCCAGCCATCGGTGACAAGCGAATAGCCGGATCCCACCCCCACCGCGCGCGCAGTGAAGCTGCCCGAATGCTGGTCATCGCCGGTCACCGGCACCCGAAAGCTGTGCACGGTGCCACGCACCCGGCCGAAGAACAGCCGCCAGCGCCGGGCATCCGCCGCGCTCATGCGCGCAGTCGTCACCGTTGCCATCCACCACGAATAGCCGAGATCGACCGATTGCCGCGCGCCTGTGAGCTCGGACGCGCTGCCCTGCGCTGGCACAACCGGTTGTAGCTGCGGTTCGCCGTCATGCTTGTTCGGCGAAGGATAGGGGATGATCGCCATCAGCCGATCGCACCGCCTGGCATGATCGGCCGCGCCGCATCGCGGCGGGTCTTCGCCGAGGCTGCCCCCAGCATCGGACCGGCAGCGGCCTTAACGATCTCGACCGATTGACCCGCCGCCTTCCGCAACCATTCCGCCTCGAGCCCGGGGCCGAGAGCGATGCGTAGAGACCCGTTTACGCCTGGACCAGACGAGGGCTGCTCACCTTTGCGCACGTCGAGGATCTCGTTCTGGCTCACCCGTGCGACCGGACTGCCATTCAGCGAGAGGATGTTCTGATCGATCCCGGCGAAACCGCGCACCTTGAAGCTGCCACCGGAATTGAATCCCGGGACATTATGGACGCCACCGTGCGCGGATCCTGACACGGGTCCGCTCGAAGAGCCGCCGCTGAGGCCGAGAAGCCCACCAATCGCACTCAACAATCCTCCACCGGCTTTGCTGTCGAAAACCATGTCGGCAATGCGGTCAGCCAGCTTGTCGAAGACCCTGGCCAGCGCGTTGAAGCTCGAGTCGTGCAACCGGTCGCGAAACCAATCCCAGAAGTTACCGTTCATCGCGGCGTACAGACCGCCACGAAATGCATCGCGGTATGATCCCTGCAGATAGGCGCGCGAGCGATCGGCGGCTTCTTTCTGTGCTTGTTCCAACGCATCGGTCGAATTGAAGCCTTCGCTTTCGGCCAGTTCCTTTGCACGAGTCAGCACACGCTCATTCTCGCGCATAGAATCCGCCAGCGCACGGTCGCCGCGCAACTCGGCCAGTTCGATTTGGTGCGCAGCCCGTTGGGCGGCGAGGCGGCGCTCGATCGCGTCTGCGCGCGCTTCTTCCAGCTGCGCGTGGTTTCGGGCCGCTTCGAGTTCAGCTTCCGTTTTTGACAGCCCTTGGGCCTGAAGCTCCGCGATCCGCTTCTCGAGGAATTCCTCCTTTTCGAGATTGCGCAGGTGGGCATAGTCTTCGCGGATCCGGGCAAGCTGCAAGTCGAAGCTACGCTGACTCTCTGCGAATTCGCGCGCGCGCGTCTCCGCCCGCGCCTCGTCCAGGTCGAGCATATCTTGCTCTGCCGCCGCCCTGGCTACCGCAGTGGAGAGCCCCGCGCGCTCATATTGTTCGATCGCGCGCATCAAGTCGCGCTGCCGCTCCAGCTTCCGAAGGGCATCTTCATCACCACGCTCGCGCGCCACGGCAATATCGTGTTCAAGCGCAAGCAGCTCGCGCCGCTCCGCAAGCTCGGCCGCGCTAGGGCCACCAGCCCCGCCGCCGCCGCGAGAGACTTTCGGTACCGAGACATCCGGCGTCCGCCGCCATGGCTCGGGCGCCTTGTACTCGCCCAAGGTCAGCAGGTCGCTGGTGCGCACAGTTCCGCCACCCAGCGTCTTGGTAGCTTCGGGAACGGCTTCGCCGCGAACAGCAGCATTTGCCCGAACAGCCCTTGCTTCCATCAGGCCCAGCTTCACCAGCGTGCCCTCGATCCAGCTCCACAGGTTCTGGAAAACGGGAAACAGGTCGCTGATGACCCGGGTCACCATATCGCCCGCCGCATCCCATGCGCCCGCCCAGTCGCCAGAAAGCAGCTTCGCGGTGATTTCCACCATCCCGCTGATCCAGTCGACCAGCGCCGTGATCAGACTGATCAGGATATTGAATGCACCGATCACCGCCGAACCGGCAATAGTGACCAGAACTTCCACCAGATCGCCGATCAGGCCGATTATTTGACCAAGGAACTGCCCGATCGTACTTTGAGCAAATTCACCGAACGCCGCGCTGACGCGTTCGACTGCACCCTGTACTGCCTCAAGCAGCCTCGTGAAGCTCGGGCCCAGCGCCTTCTGCGCAATCCGCCATACATTCTGCAGCCCATCGATCACACGGTCGAAGAAAAGCAGCAGTATCGCGATTACAGCTCCGATCGGCCCGGTCAGGCCGAGGAAACCGACCACGAGCCTTCCGAGCATCGGGATCAAGCGCGCGCCGGCGATCTCCAGAAAATTGCCGGCGATAATTACCAGTGTGACAAAGGGATTGATCAGTGCGGAAATCGCAAGCCCAATAGGTCCTAACCCGGCGAGAAACAGCGGAAGAACAAAGCTCGCGAGCGCAGTGAGTAGCATCAGCAGCGGCCCCGCGGCTGCGGCGGCGGCGAGCAGGCCGATCGCCACCTTGAAGAGCAAAGGGTTCGCCTGTGAGAAGCGTTCTACCAACTCTTTGACCTTCACCAGTGCGGCGGTCATCCAGTCGATCAGCCCGGTATTGGCGATCGCTAAGATCACTCTGTCGAAAGCAACCCCCAAGTCTTTCAAAGCATGCTGCATTGCGATCCACTGATCGATTTCTTCGGCAGTGAATGCGTTCGCCTTCTTGCCCAGCTCCTCGAAGAGCCGCCCGTTTTCAGCAAGCAGCGGGATTAACAGAGAGCCCTCGTCGGCGATCGCCTCGAGGAAGAACACCATCTCCTGCTGGCTGACATTCGCGCGGTCGAGCGTGTTGTAGAACAGCTGCAGCGCGTCAGGGCCGCTGAGCCCACGGAACATTTCTGCGGTGACGCCCACCCGCGGCGCGACGTCTTCGAAGAACTCTTTCAGCTCGCCCCCGCCGGTCGCGAAATAATCGCCGACCTTGTCCAGCGTATCCTTGGAGATATCAGCAAACTTCTCCATCGCGATACCGGCTTCACGCTCAGCCGCAAAGGCACGGCGCTGGAAGCTCTCGACACCGTCCGCTGCAGTGTTCGCAGCGACTTTAATGGCCTTTGCATCGTTCGCGAACATTACCGTGCGAGCGGTGAACGCTGCGCCCATCGCCGCGACGCCCACGGTCCAGGTCTTCGTCATGCGCTCGCCGACCGACGCGAAATCGTTCGCCACTTGCCGCGCGCGGTCGATCAACTTTCCGAAGCCACTGTCGATCTTCGCCGTGCCGCGTTCGAAGTCGTCCAGATCCCACGTAAGCGAAGCCCGCAAGTCAGCGATTAGGTTCTTGCCCACGCTTCCTCCGTTTCTCCGCCATCCGATTGGCAGTCTTTATCATCGCGAGCACTTCACGCGCGCCATCGATTGCTTCGCGCTCACTTACCTCGCGAGGAGGTTCCTGCTTCGGCGCGCCCGATAGAGCTGCGAAGTCGGGGAACCTGTCCGGGCAATGGTACGAGAAATAGGTGAGCTGCGCCGTCAGCCACCCGGTCTTGGCGAGGACCTCGTGGCTCTTGTCCCGCCCACGCCGATAGGCGTGGATGGCCAGGATTATCCCGCGCGGCGTTTGCTGCCAGAAGACTTCCGGCGAGAAGCCGGCTTCGCACCAGAGGCCGAAGACTTCATCCCAGTCCCAGCCTTTGTCGCCCGCCTCTGCTGCCGGTTGCCCGTCGAGCCGTTTCCCACCTCGCCTTCAGGCAACTTCGGCAGCTCGATCGCATCGCCGGCCGATTCGAGCGCAGCCTCGAGCGAGGCCTTCGCATCAGGCCCGTGCATGCCCATCGCAATCTCAACGATGGTCCGCTGCTTGAACTCAGGGTGATTGCAGACCACCGCCGCGTAGACGAGTGCTGCGACGTGTCGCATTTGCGGTTTGCGCCCGCTGGCAATCGCCGCGTGGAGCTTGGCACCCCACACGTCGAATGCTTCGTCGAGTATTCCTTCTGCGTGGAGGATGGTTTCCGCACTGACAGTGAGCCGAAAGGACTCGCCTTGGAATTCGAAATCGGCCTCGCCGAAGAATTGTGCTGGGGTGCTCATCACGCTTCGCTATCCGTACGGGTGACCGGGCCCGGGCGACCGACGAGAGTTGCGGTTCGCTTGCTTCCGATCGCGCCGTTGTCCGGCGTGTAGCTTTTCACGAACCAGATGCCGCTCTCTTCCTGCGTGGTGCCGTCTTCTTCGGGGACGACGATCTTGAACGCACGCTTTTCGCGGCTCGCCTTGTGCTCGAGAATCAGCTGGTGCGTAGGGCTATTGGGTTCGTGCTTCAGCGTGACTGTGATGTCCGGCCAGGTTCCCATGCTCGGCGAGAACTCAGTGGTCCCACCGCTGTCCTGATCGGTCATGTCCTCTTCGCCGATTTCCTCGTGAGGGCTGGTGACCGTGAGTACGCCCTTGAGCTTGAACTCCTGCCCCTGATCATCGGTCATGTAGAACTCGATGCCCCCGGTATTTACGATGCCATCGCCTTCGGCCATGTCGCTTCCTTTCGCTTCAGATTGTTGCAGTGATGTCCATGTCGAGGATGCGCCGGTGCACGCGCAGCTCGCCAATATTGTCGACCCCGCCCGGGCGGTCGCCAAAGACAAACCCTGGGGCGAACCGCACGCCGCCGATCGCTGTGGCAGGCTTGCCTTGGAGTTCCGCCGCCAGTGCTTCTTTCAAAAGAATCCCCGGGTCAGCCGAGAGGCTGAATATCTCGAAGCGAAAGAGTGCTTGCCGTGTGGCACTGGCGCCATCCTGGTCGTAATTCCGACCGGGCGCGATCAGCGAAATCACGATGCTCGAGAACGCGCCCGGATCGTTCGATTTGCGCTCGCCGAGGTCGATCGCCGGCTTCCCACCGACCCGCCCCGTGAGGTCGGCAATCGCCTGTGCCTCGCGAAGCCGCTTACGCAGCGCGAAGTCGACAACGCCCAGCATCTAAAGCGCTCCGATCATGTCTTCGCCGAGGCGCGTGCCCAGCGCGGTGAAGACGAGCTCGATATTGCGGTACACCGCAGGCCCGAGAAACGGCTCGCCGGACCAGTGCACCGTTCCGAACTCCACGAAGTGTCCCCAGAACACGCCGTCCCCGCCCGCCTCGAGCACGCCGACCGAAACGCTCTGGCCATCCGTTTCGCCAGTGAACTCGACCGTCGGTGCGACGAGGATGCTGTCGTGCAGTGCACCCGATCGTACCGATACGAGGCGACGCGCCTCCTCGGCGATCGGTTCCAGTGTTTCCGCCGCGTGCTCGCCGATGCGCCGATCATTGATCGGCCGCACGACATCCGCCAGCTTGCGACGCGCTTCGTCCAGCCCGTCGAGCGACCAGCCGAGCATTTACTTCTTGGACGCCTCGGTCTTCGCTGCCGCGGTCGGGCGCGGACGTTTCGGAGAGCCACGGGTCTTCTTCGCGGCCGGCTTCTGCTCGCTTGCTTCGTCATCGGCGAGTTCCACAATGCCAGCGGCAAGCTCCCCCGCCGGTCGCGGGTGAAGATAGGTTGCGCCCTTCGCCTTCTTGAAATTCGCACCGTGTTCGTTCGAGTGCGCCCTGAGGGTCTTCACCATCACGTTGCGTGGATCTCGATCCTCGATCTTTTTGACGTCGGCCATGTTCAGGCTCTCCTCACAAGGGTTATGTCTCGGTGGCGCCGACGCCACGGCACATTGCCGGCGACGTCCCAGGTGGCACCGTCCAGCTCAGCGATATGACTTGCATTGATCACGCGGGTGCTCTCGGTCGAAAGCACTCGGGCGGTTGCCGTCGCTTCCGCACTATCGGCACCAGCCTGGCGCCGCTCGCTCGCCTTGCCGTAATTGAGCGAAGCCCACACCGTCGCGATAGGATCACCGGGTCCCGGCACCATCTCACCGGTCGCGCTCTCTGTAGGCTCGTTCGATCGAAAAACGATCTTTCGGTCACGCTGACCTGCAGTCGACATTAAAAACTCCTAGCGGCGCGTGCTGCGGCCACTTGACCGCTTGGTTTCAGTAGACTTCGCCGGCTTAGCAGGCGCCCTCGCCTCTTCTTTGCCGGTTTCAGGCTCTCGCTCATCGTCCGCATCGGTCTGATTACCCTCGCTCGCTATCTCGCCGATCGGCTCGATCAGCCCGCGCTTGATGTCCTCCGCGGGATCCGGGTGCTCGTACTCGGTGCCGGTATGCTTCCAGCCCAGCTTACCCAGGTCGTTCTCGTAATCGTTGCGGTGCGGCCGCACGGTTTTCACGCGCATAATCGTGTTCCTTCTTCAGACGCGGAGCATGCGATTGGGTTCGAACAGCGATCGGATGGCAATGCGCAGGTCTGCATCCACGCTGCCGCTCTCGGCTGCGCCGCGATTGTCGTACCAGTAAGCCACAAGGAGCCTGATCAGGTGTTTCACCGTCTCCGGGGCACCGGCTGCACCGGCTTCCGCCGTCGCGCCGAATCCAACCGTGGCGCTAACCGTGACCGCACCTTGCCCACACAATGCACGCGGCCAGACATGGCCCGGCGCGGGCACGATGCGAACCGTGTCTTGCTTCACGTAGACTCGGCGATCGGTAAATCTTTGAGCCTCGCCATTGGTATCCAGATAGCCAACAACAATCGTCTCGGGATCGACCGGGCGCTTGCGTAGCTCCAGCACGCGATCGAACCGATCGAATGCGAAGGTCTCCGCCTCGCGTTCTACCGCGACGTAGCCTGTCTCCAGCTCGATCAGCTCGCTCGCCGCATCGATCAGCGCCTGGATGCCAACGTCCTCCTCATCGTGGAGCACGCGCAGATGCGCCTTGGCATCCGCAAGGCTGATGAAACCGGCCATGGTGTGGTGAAGCCTGGGGCGAGCCGCAGCTCGCCCCATCAGCCTCAGACGACCGGTGCGTCCGCGGCGCCGCCCAGCAGCGCGACCGCGCTCAGCAGGCCTGCGCTGGCGTTCGCTGCCGGCGTGATCGTCAGGCGGACGTAGCGCTTGTTGCCGGCATAGCCGATCTTGCGCGTCTCGTCGTCGTTGGCGAAGGTGAAGCTGGCGTCGGCTTCGGTGCCCAGCAGCTGGTCGTCGGGCACCGCCGTCGCATCCGAAAGATTGGCCGCGTCGCCATGCTCGAGCAGCGTGGTGAAGGTCGCGTCCGCATCGGCGAGCGAACCGGTGGCAATCGCGAATTCCAGGCCGGTAAAGCCCTGGCGATCGATAATCTGGCTCACCTGGGCGGTGTTGTCTGCCACCGAAATAGGGCTGATGGCGCGGCGCACGGCGATCTTGCTGTGCAGGTCGTGGATCTTCATGGAGGTTCTCCTGTCACTCGTGGTGGAGCCGGGTATCCCGCCTCTCCCACCCCGCCGCTGATGCGGCGGCGAAGGAGAGGGCGGCGCAAATCCGCCGCCCTCGTGTCAGTTCGGCGAAGCGCCTATTCTTCGCACTTCAGCAGCTTGATCGCCTCGAAGTTCACGACGCCGCCGCCCACGCGCTTGGTCGTGTAGAAGAACACGAACGGCGGTTTGAGGTAGGGGTTGCGCAGCACACGAATGCCCTGGCGATCGACGATCAGATAGCCGCGCTGGAAGTTGCCGAAGGCCATCGGGATCTGCCCGGCGCCCAGGGCAGGCATGTTGTCGTCGGTGACCACCGGCTTCTGCAGGATCGTCGCGACCTCGCCGGCTGCGGTGGGCGGTGCCCACAGGTAGTTGCCGTCGCCGTCCTTCATCTTGCGCACGGTGCCCATCACCCGATCGGAGGTGAGGAAGGTCGCGCCCTGGCGATACTGTTCGCGCAACGCGTAGTACAGGTCGATCACCGCATCGGCGGGATCTTCGGCGGCAAAGCCCGCCGCCCCGCCGGTGCCGACATAGCCGAGCTTGCCCCAGCTGTGGTTATCGTTCTCGACAGCATCGTAGGAGAGGATGCCGCGCGGGCGCTTTACGCCGTCGCCGGCAACGAAAGCCGCACCTTCCTGCTCGGCGAACTCGATCGAGACCTCATCGGCCAGCCACTGCTCGATGTTGAACACCGCATCGTCCAGCGCGGTCTGCGTCGCGGCCGGGTTGGCGTAGAGCTCGTGCGCCTCGATCGCGATCTCGCGCAGCGTCGGGGTCGCGGTTTCGGGGCGCTCTTCGGTTTCGCCTACCCAGCCCGAAGAGGCTCCGCCCATATTGACCAGCTTCTTGTAGGTCTGGCCCGAGATGTTCACCACGCGGCTGAGGTTGCGGACAGCAGACTGCATGCCGAGAACGCGATCGATCGTGCCTTCCATCTGGTCGGGGACCAGGTAGCCGCCATCGGGATCGGAC
>JAACTG010000092.1 GCA_009993585.1 Sphingomonadales bacterium | reverse complement strand
GCGGGCATGCGCAGCGATTCCTTGAGCACGCCGTCGATCCGCATCCGCACGATGAGCCCGCTTTCATACGGCTCGATATGGATGTCGCTGACGCCCTGGCGCACCGCCTCGGCGATGATGCCGTTGATCAGCCTGATCGCGGGCGCGTCGTCGGCGCTGTCGAGCAGGTCCTCGGCGCTCGGGATGCCGCTGGCGAGCGCGTCGAGCTCCTCGCCGGTGCCGATTTCCCCGGCGAGCCCGGCGGCGCTCTGGTCGATCGCGTAGCGGTCCTGCAGGTGGCGCTCGAAGCTCGCCTGGTCGACGAAGGCAATGTCGAACGATTGCGCCAGGTGACGGCGGACCTCGATCAGCACCGCGGGATCGGCGCCCTCGCGCAACGCCACGGTCAGACTGCCATCGTCGTGCGGCAGCATCACCACGCCGCGGTCGCGCGCAAAGGCATAGGGGATGTCTATGATCGCGGTGATCGGCACCCGCTGGCGCAGTTCGACATCGACATCGAGCAGCAGCGGATCGTCGACCGGCAGGCCGTCGCCCGGTACGACCGCCGCGTCGACCGCCTCGGCGGCATCGCCCTTGCGGATCTTCATCGCTCGCCGTCCGGCGCGATCGTGGATTGCGGCAGGTCGATCGGCTGGACCGGTGCGGGCACCGCGCCGTCGCCCTGATAGCGCACATCGTCGGGCCGCACTTCGACCACGCTCGGCGGGATGGCGCCCATATAATCGCGCACCAGCGCGTCGAGCGACGGCTCTTCGTCGGGATTGCGGCGCAGCTGTTCGCCGCGGATATAGCCGTAGCGTTGCGCCGTGAGAGCGCGCGCATCGGCGCTCGACCGCACGATCGTCGGGCGGATGAAGACCATCAAATTGGTCTTCGCCTTGCTGCGCGAGCGCGACTTGAACAATTCGCCGATGATCGGGATGTCGCCGAGCAGCGGGATCTTCTCGATCGTGCGGCGCTCGTTCTCGTCGATCAGCCCGCCGATCGCGAGGATTTCGCCGTCGTCGACGGTCAGCACCGTCTTGAACTCGCGCTTGTTGATGACGAGGTCGCTCGACCGGCTCGACACCGGCCCGGCGACGCTCGACACCTCCTGGCGGAGGAACAGCTTGATCGATCCCGACGCATTGACCTGCGGCTTGACGTCGAGCTGGATGCCGACATTCTGCCGCTGGACGGTGCGAAAGGCGTTGTCGAAATTGGTGCTCAGCGCCTCGCCCGTGGTTACCGGCACTTCCTGGCCGACGAGCAGCTTGGCCTCCTGGTTGTCGAGCGTCATGATCGACGGCGTCGACAGGATGTTCGACGCGGTGTCCGACTGGACGGCGTTGATGATCGCGCCGAAGACCGTGTTCTTGCCGATATTGACGAGGCCGCCGCCGAACCCGCCGGTCGCGTTGAGCACCGATTGCACCGCGGCGTCGGTGACTCCCTGGCCGAGCGGGCTGTCATAGGTCGTGGTCGTCGTGCCGTCGGCGCTGGTGGTCGTCTGCCGTCCGAGTTCGTAATTGGCGATCGCGCCGCCGACGGTGAAGATGTTGGGCACCGCGTTGGAATAGTTGGTCGCGGCGAACGGCGCATTCTTGCCGGCGAGAAGGAACTGGACGCCGAGCCGGCGCGCGGCGTCGTCGCCGATCTCGACGATGATCGCTTCGACCAGCACCTGTTCGCGGCGCGTGTCGAGCTGGCGGATGACCTCGCTGAGCTGCCGCTGGACGTCGGCATTGGCGGCGACGATGATCGCGTTGGTGCCGGCGTAGCGCGTGACGATCGCCGGTCCGCGGCGCGCGATGCCGGTCGATTGCTGGCCGCCGCTCGCGTTGCCGACCTGCGCAGCCTGCGGTGCCGGCCCCGCGCCGGTGCCTTCGCCCGACTGGCTGGTGATGAAGGCGGGTGCCGCGTCGCCCGGCGTCGCCGGCTGGCCGAGCAGCTGTTGCAGGACCGGTAGCAACTGTTCGGCATCGGCATGTTCGAGCCAGTAGACGCGAATGTCGGTGCCGTCGGCGGCGCGGCTGTCGAGCTCGCGCGCCATTGCCGCGAAACGGCCGACCGCGCCGGGATCGCCGCGCAGCGCGAGCGCGTTCGACGAATCGATCGCCGCCACGGTGACCGGGGGCGCCGCGCCATTTCCGCCCGCGCTCGAAAGCCCCTGCAATGCCGTCGCGACCTCGCGCGCGCCGGCGTTTTTCAGATAGACGATGTCGCTCGTCGCATTGTCGCGGTCGATGCGCGCGATCAGCTGGCGGATGCGCGACACGTTGTCGGCGAAATCGACGATGACGAGGCTGTTCGCGTTCTTGTTCGCGGTGACCGAGCCTTGCGGACTGACCAGCGGGCGCAGCGTCTCGACCGCGCCGACCGCGTCGATCGCCTTCAGGCGAAAGACCGCGGTGACGAACTGGTTGCGCTGGCCGGTCGCGTTGGTCACGCGGCTCGGCTGGCTCGCCGCGCCGTCGATCGGCTGGATGCGATACCCGCCCGGAATCGGGATGGCGACGAGGCCGTTGGCGCGCAGCGTCGAGAGGAACACCTCGAAATATTCCGAGCGGCTGAGCGGCCGTTCGCTGACCACCGAAATCTTGCCCTGGACGCGGCCGTCGACGATCAGCGTCATGCCGGTGACGCGCGCGGCGTCGTCGACGAAGGCGCGAACGTCGGCCTCGCGCATGTTGATGGTATATTGCGCCAGCGCGAGCGAGGGCGTGGCGGTCGCCAACAGCATCGCGGCGAGGCCGATAAAATTGCGCTTCGAGAGCTTCATGGATTGCCTGACAGGTTAAGGGCGACGGGAACCGTTTCGGCGCCGCGTTCGACGGTGATCGACAGCCGCGCGCCGGGCGCGATCTGCCCCGACAGCGCGGCAAGGTCGGCGGCCGAGGTGACGCGCCGGCCGTTGATCGCGGTGACGATGTCGCCGGGACGGAAGCCCGCCGCGGCGAATATCTTGCCGTCGCCCTGCGGCGACAGGACGATGCCGGTGACGCGGCCCCCTTCGCTGCGCGGGGCAAGCGCAATGCCCTGCCGCGCGGCGGCGGCGGAGATCGCGCCCGCCGCCGATGCCGGTGCGTCGCCGCCGAGGGGCGCGGAGGTCGTGCCATCGGCGACGACTTCGGCGGGCGTCGACTGGTCGAGGAACAGCTTTTCCTTCCGCCCGCCGCGCTCGATGACGATAAAGTCGAACGCGACCCCGGAAAGCCGGACGCCGGCCATGATCTCCTCGCCGACGCCGATGCTTTTCTGGATGCCGTCGGGCCCCGCGATGATCGCCGACCCGGTTCCCGCTCCGCGATTTTCGCGGACGCCGAACAAGGTGATATCGAGATCGGTGACATCGCCGACCGCCTCGTCGCGCGAAGCGCCGCGATTGAACGGATCGAAAACCGCGATCAGCGCGGCCTGCGCGCCGGGCGCCATCGCGCGTGCCTGCGCCGGACGCCAGTCGCCGACCGGGCCGAGCGGCGTCGCGATCGTCCAGGCGAGCTGCGCCAGTTCGATCGCGATCGCCGCAAGGATCAGCGTCTTCGCCCAGAAATAGACGTCGCGCGGCAGCCATTGGCGCACGCGCGACAGCCGTTCGATGGTCACCGTCCTCAGCATGTCGTTGCGAATCGCCCCCTTCTGAAGGCACGATCAGTGACAGCCGCGGGTGACGGGGCGTTGACGTTTAAATGACCGAAATGTTTCAGTCTGCCAGGTTAGAGTTTAAGGGTCGCCGACAGCGAAACGCTGGTCCCGATTTTGTAGCTGTTGATGATCAGTTCGCTGGCATTGAGCCGCTGGTATTCCGTGTAGTCGGTGCCGAGAAGGTTGCGCGCTTCGAACTTGAACTCGACCTCCTTGGCGAAGATTTTCACGCCTTCGCGCATCACGAAATCGAGCTGTAGGCCCGGTTTTTCGATAAAGTCAGGTGTCAGATTGGGTCCGCGATTGGTCGCGCGCGGACTGGCGTAGGTGAGGAGCAGCGTCTGTTGCGACAGCCGGTCCTCGTCCTCGAACCCGATCTGCGCATTGACCAGATGCTTCGACTGGCCGGTCAGGCGCAGCTTGCGGGACGTGTCGAAGACAAGGTTCGCCGGAACGGGATTTGGCTGGCTGGTGAAGCTGATCGTGGTGTCATCGTCGCCGATCTTCACCTCCGAATCCGAATAGGTGTAATTGCCGATCAGGACCAGGCGACGCGATGCGAAGAACTGGCCCAGATCATAGAGCGGCACGTATTTGCGCAGCTCGAATTCGGCGCCGTAGAGCGTCGCGCGGGGCGCGTTGGCGAACGACGTCACCAGCGAACTGCCGAGATTGACGGCGGTCGCTTCGATCGGCTTGTCGATTTCCTTGTAGAAACCCGCGATCGAGAAAATCTGGTCGCGGCCGAAATAATATTCGTAGCGCGCCTCGAGGTTGAACAGCTCGCTGTCGACGAGGAACTGGTTGCCGAAAAAGGTACGTTGCGATTCAGTATCGCGATACGGCTGCGGCGCGAGTTCGCGGAACTGTGGACGGGCGATCGTTTTCGATGCCGCGACTCGCACCTGCATGTCTTCGGCAAAATTCCACGTCAGCGTGCCTGCGGGCAGGAAATAATCGCGGTTCAGCTGCGACGCGGCGGCGGCGGGCTGGCCGAACAACACCGTCGGCGTGACCGACTGTTTGCCGTCCTCGTAGCGCACGCCGACGTTGAGTGTCACATTGTCGAACGGCTTTATCTCGATCATGCCGTATCCGGCATTGACGGTCAGCGCGGCAGCATAGGCAGCAGAGCCCAGGCCCCCCGTCGTTTCGCGCAGCAGGATGTCGTAGGCATAGATATTGTAATCGCTCAGCAGGAAATCGATACGCTCCTGCGCAACGGCGAAATTGAGCGCGCCTGCGGGGAAATACTCGAAATCCCGGCGCAGCGCCGAACGCGTGTTGTCGGAAATGGCATAGCCAATCGAAATCGTCGCCGGCATCGCCACGGGCAGCTTGTAGGCAAGATCGATCGCGCCGTACCAAAGCTCGTCGTCGAGGGTGCTGAACGAGATGTTGGCAAATTGGCCCGGTGAGCGCAGGTCGTTGACGTAATCGTGCGCGATCTCGCTGTAGACGTAGCTGTAGCCGCGCTCGTACGGCGCGTCGCGCTTGGTCTTGGCATAGCTGCCGCGCAGGTCGAGGCTGACGTTGCCGAGCTTGAACTCGCCGACCACCTGGCTGTCGAAGAGCTGGCGTTCGTACCAGCTCGTCGCGCCGGTATTGAGCGTCGCATCGGGGCGCTCGCTGCTCGGCGATACGGTATCGAAATTGTTGCCCGACGCGATCCGCGCTTCCTTCAGCGTGTCGCGGATGAAGACATTGACGAACCGAATCTTCTGTTCGTCGAAGGCGAAGGTGAGGTTCGCCATGGCGTTGACGACGGCGCGGTTCTGCGTCGTCAGATAACGGAAATCCGACGACGGCAAGAGCGCCTCGTCGGGCGAACCGACGGTGCCGCTGCGCGTCCCTGCCTGTTGCGTACCCCCGCGCGTGCGCCAGCTGTTCGAAATGCCCGCGACCCCGATCAGGCCGATGTCGAGTCCGCCGATGGTGATTGTATCGCCGGCGGCGAGATCGGCCGACCAGTTGACCGGGATCTGGTCGTTGCGCTGGATCAGGGTGGTCGATGCATTGACCAGACTGGCGCCGATATCCTTGATCTGGTCGCGCGTGAAATTGGAGCCTTCGACAACGCGATTGCCCGATGCGATCGCTTGCGACAACAGCCCTGGAAGATCGCGCGTGCCATCGTCGAAGCCGGTGAAATCTGTCGCGCTGCCGAAATAGCCATAGCCCGTCTGGAAGGTCGTTTCGCTGTCCACGCCGACCCCCGCGCCGATCGTGAAAAACCCTTCCTCGGGTGCCGATTTGGTCGTCAGGTTGATGACGCCGCCGCCGAATTCGCCGGGATAATTGGCTGAGAAGCTTTTCTGCACCACCGTCGAGGCGATGATGGAGGTCGGGAAGAGATCGAGCGGCACGACCCGGCGCAGCGGTTCGGGCGACGGCAGCGGAGCGCCGTTGAGCAACGCCAACGAATAGCGCTCGCCAAGGCCGCGCACATAGACGAAGCGCCCGCCGACCACCGACAGGCCGGTGACGCGTTGCAGCGCGCCGGCGATGTCGCCCTCGCCGGTGCGCGCGATATCCTCCGCCGAGAGGATCGACACGACTTCGGCGGTCGCCCGGATGGGGTTGGGTATATTCCTCCCGCGCACGATGATCGGCTCGCCTTCGTACGTGGCGCCCGGACCCGAAATCTCGACATCCTGCGGCGCGGCGTCGGCAGCACCCGGCTGCGCCGCGTCGGCGGTTTCCTCCACGTCTTGGGGGTTGTCCGCAGAACCCGCTTGCGAGGCGCTGGTCGAGGACGGCGGCGCGGTCTGCGCGAAGCCCGGCGACGCGGTGAGGGCGGTCGAGAGGAGCAACGCGGTGGCGAACGTTTTGGGCATGGTGGTTTTTCCGCTTCGATTTTGACAAAGGGGAGCGGCGGCACCGTTCGCCGCCGCCCCCTCGATACCTTCCCTCGGGAGGGTCAGCCGGCTGCCGGAATCGTCAGGCACGACGCTTCGTTCGACGCCAGGCCGCAAGTCCATCCGCGCCACCAGTTGTCGTTCGCATCGCGTACCGCGCCGATGTAACTGACGTTGCTGAAATAGCTCGACAGTCCGGCCGGGCTGGTGGCCGTGACCGCGTTCTCGCTGGGACCGTTGATGAACGTACTCAGCAGCGTCGATGTGCCGTTGGCGGTATTGTTCGCCCCCAGGTTGAAGATCGCCGCTATCTGGGCGGCGGTGACGTCGCTGTCGTTAACGAACGGTGTGCCGCAGGCGAAATAGACCGAGTTGAAGCGCGGCGCGCCCTTTTCGTCGGTGGCGGCGCCGGACGCCTGGACGGTGGCCGCGGTATCGATGTCGAGACATTCGCCGCCGATCGCCGTGCCGTTATAGACCGCCGCGTCGGCGCCGCCGCGCAGGTGAATATAATGGCCGTTGCCCTGCGGCGTGACGAAGGTGAAGTTCGATAGCAGCATCTCGGTTCGCGGCGTCGCGTCGACCGGCTTGTCGGTCGAATCGAGTTCGATGAACTTGTCGCCGCCTTTCAGGCGCTGCACGATGATGGCGAACTGGATCGCGCCTTTGAAGCCCGAGTCGACGTCGATCGAGTCGTCGTCGTTGCCCGTCAGCACGAGATATTTCTGGTTCACCCTGCCGCCGAACCATTCGATGCCGTCGTCCGAGCTGTTATGGACCTGGACATGGTCGAAAATCGTGCCGGCCCCGACGCCGGCCATGGTGATGCCGTTCAACTCGTTGTTGGTGTCGACCTTGAAGCCCGAAAAGCGCACCTGCAGATAGCGGATGGTGCCCGAGCTGTCGTTGGCGCTGGCGCCGCCGTAGACCGATCCCGAGGTTCCCTCAACGGGCGCCTGGCACTGGATCGTGCCGCCGGTCGCGCCGGCATCGGCGCAATCGGCGATCGGCGCTCTGCCGAGGATGACGAGCCCGCCCCATTCGCCGATCGACTCGTCGGTCGATGCGCCGACCACGTTGTTGCGGCTGGTCATCACGACCGGACGCGTCGACGACCCGTCGACGTTGAGCTGCGAGCCGCGATTGACGAGCAGGAAGTCCGCACCCGAAGCGCCGAACAGCGTTACGCCACCGTCGATGGTCAAGATGCCCTGCTGCGCTCCGGCGCTGGGGTTGCCGGCGTCGGGACCGCGGTCGTCGCCGACCTGCACCTTGCCCGACAGCGAATAGATCGTTCCGGCAAGATTCTGCAAACGCAACGCGCCGCGGATCGTACCCGATATCTGACAATTGCGACGCGAATCGCTGCTGCTGACCTGGATCGTGCCGACATCGACCGTCCCGGTCGGGCAAGCGCTCGCCGGCGTGCCCGGAGTCGGCGTCGGCGTTCCGGGTGTCGGCGTCGGGCTCGGGGTAGGTCCCGGGATGACGACGATATTGCCTTCGCCCGGCGATGCGACATCGTCCGCGCCGCAGGCCGTCAGGACGGTTCCCGCCACGCTCATGAGGAGGACGGCGCGCATGGTCTTCATCTTGGTCATATTCTCTCCGCTCCGGCCCGGCCGGCGTTAGTGGGGACTAGCGATCGGGAAACAGGGGAAAGGACGCGACGACCATCGCCCCCTGCGCCGGTCTTGGAGAGGCCTTAGGCGGCAGACGTGACCTGACGATGCAGGGTGTGCGACTCCGCGATGACACTTGTGCGTCGAGACTGTGACGAGCCCATATCGCACCGTCCCGAGCCTTGGCTTTTCAAGCGCTCGCAAGCGCAAACGCCAAAAGCCCCACTGGCGACAGCGGGGCTATTTATATCGTGTTTTGAACGGAATACTGGTTGCGGGGGTTGGATTTGAACCAACGACCTTCAGGTTATGAGCCTGACGAGCTACCGGACTGCTCCACCCCGCGCCAGTGTATGAGACCGACGAGCGCCGGCCTCCGAAAACGAAAAAAGGGGCGGGCCGAAGCCTGCCCCTTTTGAAATTGCGAATGGGTATGCCCGATCGATACATTATGCGCCGGCTACAATGCCTGGCGACGACCTACTCTTCCAGTGCTTGAGCAATAGTACCATCGGCGCTGCCCGGTTTCACGGCCGAGTTCGAGATGGGATCGGGTGGGTCACAGGCGCTATGGTCACCAAGCAATGAAGCAGGCGCATAATGCGGGATCGGGTCAGAAAATCGATGATATCGGGCGTTCGATTGATTTTTCCGTCCTATCGACGACGCCTTGGGCGACCCTGACGGGTGTTCCAGAACTGTCGTTGATGGTGGGACAATCAAGTGCGAAAAGAGCAATTAGGACCGGTTAGCTCCACGCATTACTGCGCTTCCACACCCGGCCTATCAACGTGGTGGTCTTCCACGGCTCGATGATATCTTATCTTGAGGGAGGCTTCC
>JAACTG010000091.1 GCA_009993585.1 Sphingomonadales bacterium | reverse complement strand
GTTCGACCGGCTTGCGCGCGCCGGGCTCGAGATGCTCGGCGGCATAGGCCTCGAGCTTGGCGATGGTCGCCTCTTGGTCGCTCCCCGAGCCGATCCCCGCTACGGCGCGCGATTGCGCCGATTTGTCGATCAGCTGGCTGACTTCGTCGAGATGGGCGAGAACGAAATCGAGCGCCAGCTCGGGATGTTGGCCCGCGACCGAACCGATCATCGTCGCACTGATCGTGGCACCCGGTTCGGGCGTCAGGGCGAGCGCCAGCGTCTTGCTGGCCAGCGCTTCGTCCTCGGCCGCTCCGAGCAGCTGATACAGGCTCGACCGCTCGACCGATCCGGTTGCCGCCTTGGCCATGGCGTGGATTTTGTCCCAATCGGCTGCGCTCGCCTTTCTCGCGATCAGCGACAGCCAAGTGCGTTTCAGCGAGCCGTCGATGGCATCGGGATTGCTCGCCAGCGCCGCAAATAGCCGCGCCGCCTCGTCGTTGACGCGGGCGCTGCCGACCGCGCCGAGAATGGCGATTAGCGTCGGGCGCAGCGTCGTGTCCATCACCGGCTCGCCCGCGCGCGGCACGAGACCGATCTGGTCGAGCACCGGTGCGTAGGTCGTGTCGATCATCGCGCCGAGCTTCGCCTGCGCCGCCGGATTGTCGTCGAACATCGAATACAGGCCGTAGATCGTGCCCAGACCCTCGCCGAGCACCTTGCGATTGGCGTCGCTGGGGATGGCGGCATAGAGGTCGAGCGCCTCGCCCATCGGCTGATAGCCGCCGAGCGAGAGCGAATATTCGTTGTTGAGCAAGCCGTATTGATCGACCGGATCGAGCCCGGCAAAGGCGGCGGTCAGTGCCGCCAGCTGCGCCGGCTGGTAGTCGGTGCGGAAATAGCCCTGCTGCCCCTTGTTGATCAGCAGCGGGCCGCAGCCGGGCACCGTCATCGCGGTTTCGCGTCCGTCGGTGATCTTCTTGACCGTCGCGCCCCCGGTCGAGGCGGCGATGGGAACGTGCCAGCTTTGCGGGCTGGCGGCGGTTTCGGCGCGCCGGTCACGCGAAAATTCGCTCTGGTCGAGGACGAGCTCGGTATTGCCGGCGACGCATTGCGCCGAATTGACCGTAATCAGCGGAATGCCCGGCTGCAGCGTGAAATCGTGCGCGATCCGCGTCAGACCGGCGGCGCCAGCCCCCTCGATGGCTTCCCACAGGTCGTCGGTCCGCGTGTTGCGATACTGGTGCTTGGCGATATAGGCCTGGATGCCGCGCTGCCAGACGTCGGCACCGGCATAATCTTCGAGCATGCCGATCACCGATTCGCCCTTCGAATAGGTGATGCCGTCGAACGCCTGGTTGGTCTGCTCGACGGTGCGGATCGTCTGCACGATCGGATGGGTGGTGGCATAAGCGTCCTGGCCCATCGCCGCTTCGCGGCTGGAGACGCTGTCGATATCGGCGCCCCATTCGGGCCGCAGCGTCTGCGTCGTCTTGTTTTCCATCCAGCTGGCGAAGCCTTCGTTGAGCCACAGGTCGTCCCACCATGCCATGGTGACGAGGTCGCCGAACCATTGATGTGCAATCTCGTGCGCCTGGACGGAGAAGATTGCGTGGCGCTCGCTTTCGGTGGTGATTGCGGGATCGTTGAGCAGGATGCGTTCAAAGGTGAAGATCGCACCCCAGTTCTCCATTGCGCTGAAAAACTGGGACTGTCCGGGTCCGGCAACATTGTCGAGCTTGGGCAGCGGGTAAGGCGTGCCGAAATAGTCGTTGAAGTAATTGAGCACTTCGGCTTCCGCGTCGAGCGCATAGCGTGCCTTTTCCTCGTTGCCCTTGCCCATGACGATGCCGACCTCGGTATCACCCGCCATCTTGGTGATGCGGCCGAATTCGCCGGTGCCGAAGAACAGCAAATAGCTCGACATGATCGGGCTGGTGTCGAAACTGACGCGCTTCAAGCCGCCGGCCAGATCCTGCGAGGTGGCGATCGGCATGTTGCTGACTGCCATCTGGTCGGCGGGGACCGTCGCGGTCAGGTCGAACGTCGCCTTATAGTCGGGCTCGTCCCAGCTCGGTACGAAGCGACGCGCGTCGGGCGCTTCGAACTGGGTGAACAGCGCGCGCTTGTCGGCGCCCGCCGGGTTCTTGTAGTCGAGCGCGAACAGTCCGTTCGCCTGCGTGTTGATCGTGCCGAGATAGGTGACGTCGAGCGTATAGTCGCCCGGCGCCAGCGTTTCGCCGAAATCGAAGGTCGCGGTCTGGGCGTCGGCGTCGAGCGCGACCTGGCCGTCGATCCGGCGATTGGCGGCGTCGTAGAGCGTTGCCGTCTTGATATCGAGATCGGCGGCGTTGAGCACCAGCGCCGACGTCGCCTTCACCACTTCGAGCGAAATGCGCACCGAACCCGAGTGGATCAGCCGGTCGGCATAGGGCACCGTCTGGATCGCGTAATGATGCGGCACCGCGGTGCGCGGCAATTGCGTCGGCACGCTGGTATCGACCGTATCGCGATCCTGCGCAAGCGCCGGGCCGGCGAGGAAGGTCAGCGCCGTGGCGGCAAGGAGGGCGGCGGAAACCGAACGGAACTGGCTCATCAAATCACATCCTTCATGAATACAGGGATACGGAAAAATACGGAAAATCCTCACCCCCGACCGCGATAGGGCGCAACGCCCTGATCGGGGAGCCACAGGGCCGCGGGCGGCGCGCCCGACTGCCAGAATACGTCGATCGGAATGCCGCCGCGCGGATACCAATAACCGCCGATGCGCAGCCATTGCGGGCGCATTTCGTCGAACAGGCGCTGGCCGATGCCGACCGTCACGTCTTCGTGAAAGCCGCAATGGTTGCGAAAACTGCCGAGGAACAGCTTGAGGCTTTTCGATTCGACGATCGTCTCGTCGGGCGCATAATCAATCACCAGATGGGCGAAGTCGGGCTGGCCGGTGACCGGGCAGAGCGAGGTGAATTCGGGCGCGGCAAAGCGCACGCAATAGAGCGATCCCGACCGCGGATTGGCAACATAATCGAGCACCGCCTCGCCGGGCGATGGCGGCAGGCCGCTCGATTGGCCAAGATGAAGCGGAATGTCGGATGACATGGGCGTCTGATGCCGCTTCTTGGCGTCCGAAACAAGCGCAAGAACGATTGCCGCGTCATTATCGGAGCCCGACCGCGATCGCATTGCCGGCGACGACGCGCGCGCTGCCGGAACATGTGGCGCCGGCCGGGTGTTGATCAGCCAAACCCCCGAGGAGACGATCATGACCGACGACCAGAAACCAGCCGACGCCGACACCGGCCTCAACAACGATCCGGCGACCGACCGCCGCAATGCCGAGGCGCCCGAGACGTTCAACGATTCGCAGCGCCGCGAGGACGAGCAGGCGCAAAGCGTCGCCGAAGACGCGCTGGCCCAGCGCCGCCAGAACCGCAGTCCCGACCAGCCCGACGAATAGGCCGCGACCCGATCCCGCCGACCACCCGCCCGACCGACCGACCGACCGTCCGGCGGCGCGGCGCGCTTGCGCGTGGCCGCGCCGCCGGGCAGGTTGCGCGCCTAGGTATCAACGAGCGGGGACAGGACGATGGGCGAAAGTAACTGGCTGCGGGTGGCGCTGCGCGGCGCGGTGGTGCTGTGGGCGGCGTATTTCCTCGTCATGGGGCTGAGCGGGCTGATCGATCCGGGGGTGTATGCCGACAATCTGGGCATCGGCCTGGACGGCGCATTCGGCGCGAGCACGATCCGCGGCGACCTGTCGGCGTTCTTCATCGTCGCGGGCGTGTTCGCGCTGCTCGGCGCGCTGCCGTTCCGCGACGGGCGGCGGCGGCGGCACGACTGGCTGCTGGTCCCCGCCAGCCTGTTCGCGGTCGCGCTAGCCGGGCGCGGCATCGGTCTGCTCGGCGGCGGGGCGAGCGACCCGGGCATCACCGGCGCGATGGTCGCCGAGGCGGTCTCGGTCGTCCTGCTGCTGGCGACGTGGCGCGTGCTCGGCCGCTCGCGGCGCTAGGGGCGAGGGCGGGACCGCGCGCAATGTGCACCCTGTACCGGATGCGCAAGTCGGTCGCCGAGGTCGCGGCGACATTCGGGCCGATCGTCGGCGCGGGGACCAACCTGCCCGCGTTCGACGAAATCTATCCCGGCTATGAGGCGCCGCTGCTGGGCCGGCCGAAAGAGGCCGAGGCCGGCGGCCCGGCGCTGAGCCTGATCCGCATGCCCTGGGGCGTGCCGCCGCCGCCCAATCTGGGCAAGCGCCCGGTGGTCAACATCCGCAACCTGGCGAGTCCGTTCTGGCGCCCGATGCTGACCAATGCGCGCGCGCGCTGCCTGGTCCCGGCCGACAGTTTTTGCGAATGGACGGGCGAGCCGGGGGCCAAGCGCAAGGTCTGGTTCGCGCTGAAGGACCGGCCGCTGTTCGCCTTTGCCGGGCTGTGGCGCCAGACGAGCGAGGGGCCGCGCTTCGCCTTCCTGACCTGCGCGCCCAACGCGCTGGTCGGCGCCTATCACCCCAAGGCGATGCCGGTGATCCTGCGCGCCGAGGATCACGACGCCTGGCTCGACGGCGATGCGGCGACGGCTGAGGCGCTGGCCGTGCCCTACGACGCCGGGGCGATGGAACTGGCCTAAGGATTTCGCCCAAAATGGTACTTTGGGCGAGTTCGGTGGGTGAGGTCATCTACCGCATTGTAAGGCGTACCAGCGCAGTCTGGCGCGATGGGCCGGGACTATCACAGGCAGGCGGCGCGGCGTGGCCGCCGGGCGAGTAACGTCGTCGCCATCGGTCGCGCGCGGCGCGACAGGGGCAACGGCATCCGCTTCATTGCGATCGTTGCGCTGGCGGCGGTGCTCGCGTTCGTCGCGGCGCTGTGGCTGTTGCAGGGAGCCGGGCGCGCGCCAGGCGAGCCCGCGCGGGCGGCGACGGCGCTGCCGGCGGCGGGGCCGGGCGACGGCTATGCGGCGCGCTTCGGCCTGTGCCACACCGGCGGCGGGACCAACTGCGTCGTCGACGGCGACACGTTCTGGCTGGCGGGCGAGAAATACCGGTTCGCGGGGATCGACACGCCCGAGACGCACCCGGCGCGGTGCGCCGACGAACAGGCGCGCGGCGATGCGGCGACACTGCGGCTGCAGGCGCTGCTCAACGCGGGCGCGTTCTCGCTTGTGTCGATCGACCGCGACACCGACCGCTATGGCCGCAAGCTGCGCGACGTGACGCGCGGGGGTGTCTCGCTGGGTGACGTGCTGATCGCCGAGGGGCTGGCGCGGCCCTATGCGGGCGGGCGGCGATCATGGTGCTAGGGGTTTCGCCCAAAGTGGTACTTTGGGCGATTAGCCTAACCCGTGTGACACGAACGGCTACAGTAATAGCAACCGTTGGATTTCGCGTAGTGTTTACGAGCCTCACGTACCGCCGGACCGCAAGATGAGAAATCGCCCAAATAGATGCGATTCTCAGGGTTAGGGACAAACGCACAAGTCAAAACGTGTACCTCGTGGTCACCGTTCGCTTGCCCGTTCTTATTGACATAATAGCGTGCCATTTTTCCGTACCTTTCGAATTGGATATAGAAGGGGGCGAGCCGAAACCCGCCCCCTTACATTAGGCGTGCTGAATCAGAGTCCAGGTCACGGCCTTGCCGCCATAGGGCGGCATCCGGTTGCCCTTGGCGATCGGTGCGGTGGTCGTGGGCGAACCCTCGACTTTCCACACGCCGCTTTCGGGGCAGGTTTCACCAGTACGGGCACGCGTGCCCACGGGGTATTTTGCGATGCTGGCCATAATTAAGGCTCCTTCTGTTGCATCAAGTGACCATTGATCACACGCAAGAGAGGATGTAGAGCCGCACAATGCGGGAGTGAGGTCTACATACTCATCCCAATAAGCCGAGGTGGTCACACTGCCTCTGGCTATCAGGAAGGCGGGGTCGTTAGCGCGACTCCGCCTTTTGCATTTCCATCAAATACGCTCGAACCGGAAACTGGTCAAGCACTTCGAGAAAAAAAGTGCTAGCCGCTAAGTCCGAAACGAAGGTCTCTTATCGGAAGCGCCCCGGCATTTAGCGATGATATCACCAATACACTGATATTATTAGGTTATTTGTAGGAGAAAGCCGGCTCACTTTTTATGTCGAATTTTCGTGCAAACTTTGGTATGAACTTTCGGGCAAACTTTTTAGAACTTCTAGCGTAATTTTGAACAGCATTTAAAGGAGGTTTTTGATGACAGGCATTTCGACCAAAAGCCGAACTCGCAGTCCGAGGTTTCCAAGCCACTCATTGGAAGAAGCAATAAACTACGCAAAAAGAATCTATGAGGGTGTCCATACGAGCTCGATCGATTCACAAACTGCATTCAAGCTAATGGGATTCGCTGGCAAAAGCGGCGCGAGTGCAACCGCACTCGGTTCGGTAAGGCAATTTGGACTCATCGAAGGGATGGGCGAAAACACTCGCGTAACAGATTTAGCGCTTCGCATTTTTGAGCCCGGCTCTTCCGCAGAACATGCGCAAGCAACGCGTGAAGCATCACGATTACCTGATGCATTTGCTGCTATTGAAGATCGCTTTGGCGGAAAAACCCCGACAGTCGACGAACCAATTCGCGCGTTCTTAATTCGCGACTTAGGTTTTTCGAGCAGGGGAGCGGACGAGTGTATTACGTCGTTTCGTCGAACAAATCAGTTCGTGAGCCAATTTTCGCCACAGAGGTTTGAAGTAATCCCAGTATCTGAAGTTTTCGATGAGTCCGCTTCAAGCTTGAAAGAGCCGAGTCAGCCTTCTGATTCAGGAAAAATGGCGGATCGGATTACGCCCGACGATTCGGACGTAATCCGCATACCGCTTTCGAAAGAATGCACGGCTGAAATCAGGTTTACGGGGCCCATTAGCGAGAAGGCTCTTTCAAATATGATTCGACATATCGAACTTATGAAAGAGCTTTGGGACTAGTCCTACTCCACGCCCGCAAACATGTCCTTGCCCTCGTCGGCCTTCGCCGCCGCTTCGCCGCTCGCGCCGTCGTCGATCGCGGGCTTGCCCTTCTTGCGCTGGTCGAAGCTGGTCCAGACCTGGCCCCAGTCGCCGCGCGTCGCCGCTTTCGAATATTCGGTCGCGCGGGTTTCGAAGAAGTTGGCGTGCTCGACGCCGTTGAGCAGCGGGGCGAGCCATGGCAGCGGGTGTTCGTCGATCATGTAGATCGGCTGGAAACCCAGCTGGCCCAGCCGCCAGTCGGCGATGTAGCGGATGTACTTCTTGATTTCCTTCGCGGTCATGCCGGGGACGGGGCCGTCCTGGAAGGCGAGGTCGATGAACGCGTCCTCGAGCCGGACGGTCTTCTGGCAGCAGTCGATGATGTCGTTCTTGACCGACTTGGTCAGGCAGCCGCGCTCGGCGCAGAAGGCGTGGAACAGCTTGATGATGCCTTCGCAGTGCAGGCTCTCGTCACGGACCGACCAGCTGACGATCTGTCCCATGCCCTTCATCTTGTTGAAGCGCGGGAAGTTCATCAGCATCGCGAAGCTGGCGAACAGTTGCAGCCCCTCGGTGAAGCCGCCGAACATCGCCAGCGTCTTCGCGATATCCTCATCGGTGTCGACGCCGAATTCGTTGAGGTAATCGTGCTTGGCCGACATTTCCTCGTATTCGAGGAACATGCCGTATTCCGATTCAGGCATGCCGATCGTGTCGAGCAGGTGCGAATAGGCGGCGATGTGGACCGTCTCCATGTTGGAGAAGGCGGTCAGCATCATCTTGATCTCGGTCGGCTTGAACACGCGGCCGTATTTGTCGTGATAGCAGTTCTGCACCTCGACGTCGGCCTGGGTGAAGAAGCGGAAGATCTGGGTGAGCAGGTTGCGCTCGTGGTCCGAAAGCTTCTGCGCCCAGTCGCGGCAATCCTCGCCGAGCGGCACTTCCTCGGGCATCCAGTGGATCTGCTGCTGGCGCTTCCAGAAATCATAGGCCCAGGGATATTCGAAGGGCTTGTACTGGGTGCGGGCTTCTAACAGGGACATGGCGAACCTTCCGGGCTTTTACGAGTTATGGAGCGAATGGGGGGCGTGGTACGTTGAACGCGTGAACCCCCCAGAAGGAGAATGACGATGAGCCATCATGATCACAGCAACATCAAGGAACACATGAAGATCGTCGGCGCCGACGGCGTCCATCTCGGCACCGTCGACCATCTCGACGGCGAGCGGATCAAGATGAGCAAGTCCGACAGCCCGGCGACGCAGGACGGGCAGGGCGCCAGGCATCACTACATCCCCGCCGGCCTCGTCGCGAGCGTCGAGGGCGACACGGTGCGGCTGAGCGCGACCGCGGCGAACGCGGCCGACCTGTTCGAAACGTCCGAATAAACCAGCCGACGGCTTAGAGGCGCGCGCGGTGGTCATTGATCGATGATCACCGTCTCGCGCTCGGGCTGCATGCTCGTGCGGACGACGCGCGTGCGGTAGACGGTGCGCGTCTTCCTCGCGCCGACGCCGAACACGACGATGCCGAGGAAATAGCCGAAATCGTACCAGCCGCCGTCATTGGGCACCGCGTAGACCGCGACGTTGTCCATAAACAGGCTGAGCACCCAGGCGACCGGGAAGATGAAGCCGTGCCACAGGCCGAGCAAGAAGCCCGGCCCGCTCGCGACGACCGCGTCGGCGCGCTGGCTCGCGCACCCTGCCAGCAGCAGGATGGACGCGAGCGCAGGCGCAAGGCGGCTTACTGGCAGGCGAGACATTCGTCGTAATCCGTGGTCTCGCCGATCGCGAAGACGGGGGGATT
>JAACTG010000090.1 GCA_009993585.1 Sphingomonadales bacterium | reverse complement strand
TATGCATTTGCCCTGTGGGACCGCGAGCGCCGGCGCTGACTGCTCGCACGCGACGGGATGGGCGGTCGACCCCTATGCTATTATCGCGACCGCCGGCTTTTCGCCTTTGCGTCGATGCCGCGGGGCCTGCACGCCCTGCCCGAAATCCCCTATGCGGCGGACGAGGACCTTCTGGCGCGGGCGCTCGATCTTGTCCCCCAGGACCCCCACTCGACCTGCTTTGTGAACATTTCCCGGGTTGCGATGGGCGAATGCGTCGTCGTCGATGCCGCCGGCGCGACAAGCAGGCTGCACTGGAATCCCGCTCCCGAGCCGCTGCGCCTGCCGCGGGCGCGCGATTATGAAGAAGCGATGCGGGCGGAAATCGACCGTGCGGTCCGCGTCCGCCTTCCCGCGTCGGGCCCCGTCGCGGCCCATCTCAGCGCCGGCCTCGACAGCGGATCGGTCGCGGCCACCGCGGCGCGGCTACAGGCGGAAACGGGCGCGCAGGTCGTGGCCTTCACCGCCGTGCCGCGCGACACAGCCACGACGGGCTGCCCCCCCGGCCGCCTGCTCGACGAGGGTCCGCTCGCCGCAGCGACCGCATCGCTGTACGGCAATATCGAGCATGTCCGGGTCGGCACCGAAGGGCGCTCGCCGCTCGACGCCCTCGGCTGGGTGTTTGAACTTTGCGAGCAGCCGATCCTCAATCTGTGCAATCAGGTGTGGCGCGACGCGATCTACGAGCTCGCGCAAAGCCGCGGATTGTCGGTTTTGCTGACCGGTCAGGCCGGCAACCTTACGCTCAGCTACAAGACCTATTGTCCCCTGCGGGAGCGCCTTCGCGACGGGGGCTGGTCTGGCTTGATCGATGAGGTCGGGGCGTTTTCCCGCAGGGCAGGAGATATCGGCCCCAGACTCGTCGAGGCCATTGCGACACGCGCTCGCGCCGCGCCGCAACAAATCGGTCCCAGCCTCATGAATCGGCAGCGCCGGGATGAACTGGGCGCATCGACCGAAACGCTGATGACCCAGCGCTCGCAAGACACGCGCAGCGAGCGACTTGCGGCGCTGCAGCGCGTCGATGTCGCTTATTATACCAAGGGCGCGCTGGCACGGTGGAGAATCGACGAACGAGACCCGACTGCGGATCGCCGGCTCGTCGAATTCTGCCTCGCCGTTCCCGACGCGCAATTCATGTTGGGCGGCATTTCGGCCTCGCTCGCTCGCCGAGCCATGGCCGACCGGCTCCCGCGAAGGGTGCTGCGCGAGCGCGCCCGGGGACTCCAGGCCGCTGACTGGCATGCCGGATTTTCCGACCCGAAACGCGAACTGGCGCGCGAGGTCGGCCGATTATCCGCGTGTCCCGAGACGAATCGGATGCTCGATATCGCGGCGATGCAGGCTATGATCGATGACTGGCCGACATCCGGTTGGCATCAGGCCGCGATAGCCGGGCGCTACCGTCATCATCTGCTGCGGGCGCTCTCGAACGGCGACTTCCTTCGTCGCGCCGCCGCGGCGCGGAATGAGCGGGAAGCAGGCGGCTAGACTCGCCTCGCTCCTTCGGTCTGCAGACAACCAATCTCATGAAGCTGGGGCGACACGGGATAGCCTGTCACCTCGACGCCGGCGGCTTCGAGCCAGGCATGGGCCTCGAACGTGGCGGTATCCGGGCGCGCCACGCCGAAATGCATTGTGCTGTCTATTCCACGCCGACGCAGCATCGCGCGCGCGACCAGCGCCTGGGCAAGACAGCGGGCACCGATGGGAAGGCGCACCGCGGACTTCGTCACCGCCCAGCTCACCGCCCGAATCTGCTGCAGCTCGACCTGCGTGACCTCGCGCGAAGGCAAACGCGATTCGCCTCGTGACCCTGAAAAGGATCGCAGGTCCGCCTGCTTTTTCAACGGCATCGTCAAAAGCGTCAGCCGGACGAGCAGCAGGCGAATGCAGGCCTCGACAACGAAGCGTCGGCCGCGCCACACGGCACGAACCCGTGCCGCAGTTCCCGTTGCAAAGACCCTGTGAGAAACCACGACACCTCCAAACCCTGCGTTCGCCTGTACACTCAGCTGAATCACCCGACTAGCCCGGGCCAAAGTCGCTATCGCAGGGTCGCGGTTGCAGCGCCCGGCAGGGTCCGGACTCGTCTACGCCTGCCGAAGCCGAGCTTTACTCGATCGCCGCGAGCCCATCCATGATCGCGGTCAGCGCGAGCGCGGTTTCGCGCTCCATCGCGCTATGGCCCGCATTGGTCCGGATATAGCTGGCCGGCGATGCGCCGACACGAGCCATCGCCTCGATCAGGCGCGAGGCCTGGGTCAGCGGGCAGACTTGGTCGAAGCGCCCGTGGACGATATGCATCGGTATGGCGGCGATGCGATCGATATGGTCGAGGATGTAGTTCGGTTCCAGGAACAGGTCGTGTGCGAAGAAATGCGCCTCGATCTGCGCGAACGACAGCGCGAATTCGGCGTCGCCGAATTTGCCGGGATCGCTGTCCTTGGGGATCAGGTTCGAGATTGTCCCTTCCCAGACCGACCAGGCGACCGCCGCGCGTAGCTGCAGCGCGCGGTCGGCGTCGGTTGCCGCCGCCATGTCGAAGATCGCCTTGTAGGCGCGCATCATGTCGCCGCGCCGATCGGCGGGAATGACCTCGACGAACGCCCGCCATTCGTCGGGATAGGCGATGTAGCTGCCCGGCTCGGTCAGCGCGAAAGGAGCCTCGGCAAAGGTCGCGGCATTGCCCTGGTACATGTAGCGCAGGTCTTCGCGCGCGCCAAGGAAGATGCCGCGCAGGATCAGCGAGGCGACGTTGTGCGGATGCCGAATCGCATAGACCAGCGCCAGCGTGCTGCCCCAGCTGCCGCCGAAGACATGCATCTTGCCGGTGATATCGAGCGCCTCGCGCAGCGCGTTGATATCGTCGACCAGATAATCGGTCGTGTTGTGCGCGAGTGCGACCGTCGGGCCGGCACTGGCGACGGTCGGTCGGCTCTTGCCGCAGCCGCGCTGGTCGAACAGGATGATGCGATAGCGTGCCGGATCGAAGAAGCGCGCCATGACGGGCGCGCAGGCACCGCCCGGCCCGCCATGCAGGAACATGACGGGCTCGCCCGCCGGATTGCCATATTCCTCCCAGTAGAGCCGGTGATCGGCCTCGCTATCGACCTGCAGGTGCCCGCTCCGCCCTGGATCTGCGGCGGGATATTCCCACTCGTCGGTGATGGCGCTGGTGGCCTGAAGCCTGGACAGATCGATCATGGGCAGTTCTCCGCTTTGCGCCATGGCTAGGCGGGTCTCGACGACATGGCAATCGCGTCGGCCATCGCCTCAGGGCGATCCCCCTTGCGTTCCTGCTGGGTCAGCCCGCGCTCGGCCGCACGGCGCGCCAGTGAAATGCGAGCAGCGAAGCTGCGACCGGAACAAGGGTTCGATTGTTCTCACCGCCAAGGTCGGATAGACGCGACGCATGACATCGTGTGCCACCTGCATCGTCCGCAACAGCGCAATCTGCGGGGCTTTGTCCAACGCCGAACTGGCGACGCTCAATAAGATCGGCCGGCGTCGCACGCTGGAGGCCGGCGAGACGCTGATCTGGGAAGGCGAGGAGTCGGTCCTCGTCGCCAATGTCATCGACGGCGTCCTCAAGGTCACGACGTCGCTCAAGGACGGACGCGAGCAGATCGTCGGGATCGCCTGCCCCTCCGACTTTCTCGGTCGTCCGTTCGGCGAAAATGCCGGGCAAAGCGTGGTCGCCCTGAGCGACGCGAAAGTGTGCCTGTTCGCGCGCGAAGCATTCGACGGATTCGCGCGCGAACATCCCGACCTCCAGACGACGCTGCTCGAGCGGATCCTGGGCGAGCTCGACCTGTCGCGTCGCTGGATGCTGCTTCTGTCGCGCAAGACCGCAAGCGAGCGCGTGGCCACCTTCATCCTCGAAATGTCGCAGCGCCTCGCCGACCACGGTTGTGCCGCCCCGGGCGGGTCGATCGACACGCTGCGCCTGCCGTTCGGTCGGCAGCAGATGGCCGATATTCTGGGCATGACGATCGAGACCGTCAGCCGCCAGCTGACCGAGCTGAAAAAACGCGGCGTAATCAGGCTGCCGTCGCGCCAGGCGATCGAAATCGTCGATCGCGCCGCGCTCGAAGCACTCGCCTGAGTCGCCGCGCGGCGGCTATTGCCGCCACTATCTTTACAATTTGACCGAGATCAATGTTGCGCCTGCAATAGGCGCCCATGCCCTTCGTGACATCTTGATGAGGGGAAGGTCTCATGGAATCACTCGCGCTGCGAGCGGGCGGCTGGCTGTTGCTGGCGTTTCTCGCGGTGGCCGCTGTCGCCACTGCCGCCGATAGCGGCTTTGCCATCCATATGGCGATCTTTGCCATGGCCGCGCTGGCGGCGCTGTGGGTGACGATATCGCGTGCCGATTACGGCGCGATCGGACGCGGCATCCTGCGTGCGCCCGATCCCGGCCGCTATGACGACGACGTCATCCGCTGGGGCGTTGTCGCCACGGTGTTCTGGGGAATTGCGGGTTTCGCCGCGGGGCTGTTCATCGCCCTCGAACTCGCCTTTCCGCTGCTCAATTTCGATCCCTATCTCAATTTCGGACGGGTGCGACCGTTGCATACCTCGGCGGTGATTTTCGCTTTCGGAGGCAATGCGCTGATCGCGACGAGTTTCTACGTCGTCCAGCGCACCTGCCGGGCGAGGCTGGCCTTCCCCAACCTCGCCCGTTTCGTTTTCTGGGGCTATCAGCTGTTCATCGTGCTCGCCGCGAGCGGCTATCTGCTCGGCGTCACGCAAAGCCGCGAATATGCGGAGCCCGAATGGTATGTCGACCTGTGGCTGACGATCGTCTGGGTCGCCTATGCCGCGGTCTTCATCGGGACCATCGTCAAGCGCAAGGAACCGCACATCTACGTTGCGAACTGGTTCTATCTCGCGTTCATCCTGACGATCGCGATGCTGCACATCGTCAACAACCTCGCCATTCCCGTCGCGTTGACCGGATCGCACAGCTATTCGGCCTTTGCGGGCGTGCAGGATGCGCTGACGCAATGGTGGTACGGTCACAATGCGGTCGGCTTCTTCCTCACCGCCGGCTTCCTCGCGATGATGTACTATTTCGTGCCCAAGCAGGCCGAACGGCCGGTCTACAGCTATCGCCTGTCGATCCTCCATTTCTGGTCGCTGATCTTTCTCTATATCTGGGCCGGCCCGCATCATCTGCATTACACCGCGCTGCCCGACTGGGCGCAGACGCTGGGCATGGTGTTTTCGATCATGCTGTGGATGCCGAGCTGGGGCGGCATGATCAACGGGCTGATGACGCTCAACGGCGCGTGGGACAAGATCCGCACCGATCCCATCATCCGCATGATGGTGATGGCGCTCGCCTTCTATGGCATGGCGACGTTCGAAGGACCGATGCTGTCGATCAAGGCGGTCAACTCGCTGTCGCATTACACCGACTGGACGATCGGCCACGTCCATGCCGGCGCGCTCGGCTGGAACGGCATGATCACCTTTGCCGCGATCTATTATCTCGTCCCGCGGCTCTGGGCGCGCCAACGGCTCTATTCGCTGCGCATGGTCAACTGGCATTTCTGGCTCGCGACGCTGGGAATCGTTCTCTACGCCGCCGCGATGTGGGTGTCGGGGATCACCCAGGGGTTGATGTGGCGCGAATACGGTGCCGACGGCTACCTCGTCTATTCGTTCAGCGAGACCGTTGCGGCGATGCTGCCCTATTACGTCATCCGCTCGGCCGGCGGCTTGCTCTACCTCGCGGGGGCGATCGTCATGGTGGTCAATGTCTGGCGCACGATCCTGGGCCATCTGCGCGAGGAAAGGCCGATGACAGAGGCCGCCTACGACCCCGCTGCCGACCGTCCGATCATTTCCACGGCTGTGCTGGCGAAGGAAGGCTGAGCCCATGTCGAACATCATCACGCGCCACAAGAAGCTCGAGCGCAACGTCACGCTGCTTGCGGTCTTCGCCTTCGTCGCGGTCGCCATCGGCGGTATCGTCGAGATCGCGCCCCTGTTCTGGATCGACAACACGGTCGAGAAGGTCGAGGGCATGCGACCGTACACGCCGCTCGAACAGGCAGGGCGCAACATTTACGTCCGCGAAGGCTGCTATACCTGTCACAGCCAAATGATCCGCCCCTTCCGCGACGAGGTCGAACGTTATGGCCATTACAGCCTGGCCGCCGAATCGATGTACGACCATCCCTTTCAATGGGGATCGAAGCGTACCGGTCCCGACCTTGCGCGCGTCGGCAATCGCTATTCGGACGAATGGCATGTCCAGCATCTGACCGACCCGCGCTCGGTGGTGCCCGAATCGGTGATGCCGCCCTATGCCTTCCTGGCGAACACCGACCTCAACACCGGCGACATGGCCGCGCACTTGAAGGCATTGCGCCGCGTCGGGGTGCCCTATTCGGCGACCGATATCGCCAAGGCCAATGCCGACCTCGTCTTGCAAGCCGATGCCGATGCCGACCCCGGCGACCTCGTCGCCCGCTATCCCAAGGCGCAGGTGCGCGACTTCGACGGCGATCCCGCTCGCCTGACCGAGATGGACGCGCTCGTCGCCTATCTCCAGATGCTCGGTACGCTGGTCGACACCCAGAGCACGGCGGGTCAGGAAGTCCGCTCGCCAGGAGCCGCGCGATGACCGGCGGCACGCTTTACGACACGTTGCGCCATTTCGCCGACAGCTGGGGCCTGGTCATCATGACGGGCATATTCCTCGCGCTGGCCGCATGGCCGTTTCGGCCGGGGGCCAAGGCGCGCAATCACCGCGCGGCGACGATGATTTTCGATGACGAGCCGCGCGCCGAGGGGAGCGAAACGGATGGCCGATAACAAGCATGTCGACGAAGCGACCGGCACCGAGACGGTCGGACACGAATGGGACGGCATCGAGGAACTCGATACGCCGATGCCGCGCTGGTGGCTGTGGACCTTCGCCGCGACGATCGTGTTCGCGATCGGCTATGTCATCCTTTATCCCGCGCTGCCGGGCATCGCCGGGGCGACCGAAGGAACGCTGGGCTGGACCAGCCGCGGCCAGCTCGCAAGCGAAATGGCCGCCGAGCAGGATCGCCGCGCGCCGGTCATCGCCGCGCTTGCCCGCATCCCGATCGAACGCCTGCCGGAGGACGGCACACTGATGCGTGCCGCGGTCGAGGGCGGGCGGTCGATCTTCAAGGTCGCCTGCGTTCAGTGCCACGGGGCCGGCGCGGCGGGCGGCGAAGGCTATCCCAATCTCAATGACGACGACTGGCTGTGGGGCGGCGATCTCAAGGCGATCGAATACACGCTGATCCACGGCATCCGCCAACCCGGGCATGACGAAACGCGCATGTCGCAAATGCCCGCATTCGGACGCGACGGCATCCTCGACCCGCGCGCGATCGCCGATGTCACCTCCTATATCCGCCTGGTCAGCGGGCAGGAACCGGCGAGCGCGGCAGCGCGGCGCGGGAAGAACGTCTTCGCGACCAATTGCGCGGTTTGCCACGGCAACGACGCCAAGGGCAACCGGACCTTCGGCGCGCCCAACCTCACCGATCCGATCTGGCTCTATGGCGGCAGCCGCCAAGCGATCGCGCGCACCGTCACCAACAGCCGCTACGGCGTCATGCCGGCCTGGGGCGAAAAGCTCGACCCGGTGACGATCAAGATGCTGGCCGCCTATGTCCATTCGCTAGGCGGCGGCGAGGACTTCGTCGCAGTCGCGCGCGACCCGGAAATCCAGGTCGATGAGCGACCCTGACCCCCATTATCCGGTTCCCCCCGCACAGCGGTTCGAACCCGATCCCGAAGCGCCGGTCGCGTCCCCCGAGGCGATGACCGCGCATCATCCGCACGAAGCGCCGCGCGAGGACTTCGAAGCGCTGTTCGCGAAGCGCAAGGGCGTCTTCCCCAAGGCGGTGAGCGGCAATTTCCGCCGCCTGAAATGGGCGATCATGGGCATCACGCTCGCGATCTATTACGCAACGCCGTGGCTGCGCTGGGATCGCGGCCCCTATGCGCCGGACCAGGCGGTGCTGGTCGATCTTGCCCATCGCCGTTTCTACATGTTCGGGATCGAGATCTGGCCGCACGAATTCTATTATGTCGCCGGCCTGCTGGTGATGGCCGGGATCGGACTGTTCCTCGTGACCAGCGCGGTCGGGCGGGCATGGTGCGGATATGCCTGTCCGCAGACGGTGTGGACCGACCTGTTCCAGCATGTCGACCGGCTGGTCGATGGCGACCGCAATGCCCAGCGGCGCCTCGCGCTTGCGCCCTGGGGCCCGCGCAAGATCGCCAAGCGCGCGCTGAAATGGGGAATCTATCTCGTCATCGCCTTCTGGACCGGGGGCGCGTGGATCCTGTATTTCGCCGACGCGCCGACGCTGGTGCGCGACTTCTGGAGCGGCGAGGCGGCGCCGGTCGCCTATATGACGGTCGCGATCCTGACCGCGACGACATTCATCCTCGGCGGGTTCCTGCGCGAACAAGTGTGTATCTATATGTGTCCCTGGCCGCGCATCCAGACTGCCATGCTCGACGAGAAATCGCTCACCGTCACGTACAAGCACTGGCGCGGCGAACCGCGCGGCAGCGTCAAGCAGGCGCAGAAACATCCCCGTGCCTTCGGTGATTGCATTGACTGCCTGCAATGCGTCGCGGTCTGTCCGACCGGCATCGACATCCGCGAAGGGCCGCAGATCGGCTGCATCACCTGCGCCTTATGCATCGATGCTTGCGACAGCGTGATGGACCAGGTGGGCCGACCGCGCGGCCTGATCGATTATGTCACGCTCGACGGGGCCGAGCAGGAACAGCGAGGCGAGCCGCCGACCCCGATCCTCAAGACGCTGCTGCGTCCGCGCACGCTCGTCTATCTCGGTGCCTGGAGCGCGGTCGGGCTGGCGATGCTGTTTGCGCTGGGGCAGCGCACGCGGATCGACATCGCCGTCCAGAAGGATCGCAACCCGCCCTATGTCCAGATGTCGGACGGCGCGGTGCGCAATGCCTATACGATCAAGCTGCGCAACATGGAAAATCGCCCGCGTCGCATGGACGTGGCGCTGTCGGGCCTGACGGGCGGTTTGATCTGGAC
>JAACTG010000152.1 GCA_009993585.1 Sphingomonadales bacterium | reverse complement strand
CCATCGGCCACCGCGACACCATCGGTGTTGAACAGCTCCTCCTCGCCCCCTTGCGAGGCAGGCTGCAGCGCATAGAGCAAAGCTGCGCCCACAAGCGATAGTCCGACGGCGCTGGCGATGCCGATGGCCTTGCGCGACAGCCGGACGACGCGCGGGCCCTCACCGCGCAGGCTGGTGATGGATTCGGCGTCGACGGGCCGTTCGGGATCAGGCTCGCTGCTCATCACTCGCTCCGCGCCCGGTTGGTGATCTTGACGCGCACTTGCCTACGTCCTGCGCCAAGGCGCAATTCTGCCTTGTGGAACAACCGGTCGACGGTCAGGTAACGCCCATTCAATCGGTAATTTACCAATTCGGCCTCGCCCTCCTCGCCAATGGCGAAAAAGGGCGGCATTTCGCCTTGCGCAATATCGGGTGGAAACTCGACCAACGTGCGCTGGCCGTCATCGAAAACGCGCAGCGGGCGCCAATCGGGCTTGTCGCCCGATATCCGGTAATCAAAATTGAGGTTTTCGATGGTGAACCCGTCCGCAATCGGCGCCGTGCGCACGGCCTCGGCTTCTGCCCGGCGCAATGCGATCAGCTCGTCTTCGGGATAGGACCAGCTGACCGAGGCCATGTAAACGCGGGCGTTGGCGCGCAGTTCGACGTGATAGGTGCGCCGGTCGGTGTTGATGACAAGGTTAGTGGTGATGTCAGGCCGGGTCGGTTTCACGAGGATATGCACCCGCTGGGTGGCGCCCGATCCGCTCAGCGTATCGCCAATCATCCAGCGTACCGTATCGCCTGCCGCAACCGGGCCGGGGCCAACCAGATGCTCGCCTTCCTGCAGCGCGATATCGGTCACTTGCCCTGGCTTGGCGTAGATCTGGAACAGCGCCCCTTCGCTATAGGCATAGCGCTGGATCGCGTTCTGGAACCCTGCATCCTCGGGTTGGATGCGGGCAGCATCGTTTGCCGCTCCCACTTGGCTCTCGGGATCAGGGGCAGTTCCAGAGCCAGGGGAGCGGCGCGCGGCAGTGGGGGAGGTCTGCCGCGTAAGGGGATTTATATCCTCATGCGATCGGATTGCCGTGGCCGGACGCAACTTTGCCAGCGCGACAAAAGCCGTCTGCATGGCCGAAGCCGAGGGTGCAGGGGTCGCCGAAGCGGAGGAAGCAAGCGACAGCGAAGCGGTACCAAGCAGGCTGACCCAGATTTTGCGAGATAGAGTATGCGAGCGGGACATCAGCCAAGCTCCTTTGACCAGTTGATGGATGTGATGAAGATGCCGAGCGGGTTTTTCGTAAGTGCATCGGGATTATTGGGCGGCTGCACGGTGATGCCGAGGATTGCGGTCCAGCGGCTCGTCTCGGCCAGTGCGCCGTCACGGTAGCGGCGCTCGACCCATGCGACCCGGAAACTCCTTGGCGAAGCACGGATCACGCTGGTGACATCGACGGCCACCTGTTCGCGGCCGATTGCTGCGAAAGGGTCATTGCTGCGCGCATAGTCATTGAGCGCCAGCGCGCCCTTGTCGCTCGCGAAATCATAGGCTCTGAGCCAGTTCTCGCGTACGACGATGGCATCGTCGGGAATGGCGCGGACATGCTCGATGAAGCGGGCAAGGTGGAAGGCGATCTGCGGATCGGTTGGCACGAACTCCGCATTGGCAGGCGCGACGCTGCGCGCTTCGCCAAGCTTGTCGACCTCAACCACCCAAGGGACAATGGTGCCGCGCGCATTCTGCCAGATGAGACCGCCGGTCAGCGCTGCCGACAAGCCGAGCGCGCCAAAGAAGGCATAGCGCCAGCTCTTCGCCTGCACGCGGGCCGAGCCGATGCGCTCGTCCCAGACCTGTGCCGCGCGCTGATATGGCGTCTCGGGCTGCGGCGTCTTGCCGTATCGGATCGAGGGGCGTTTGAACATGAGAGGTCAGTCCTTCTCTTTGGTGTCG
>JAACTG010000151.1 GCA_009993585.1 Sphingomonadales bacterium | reverse complement strand
GCGCGTCGCGCAGGCCGCCGGCCGCGGGATCGTCGCGGTCGACGAAATGGGCCGCCATGAATCGCTGCACATTGCCCATCACGTAATTGTCGAAGACGCGGTCGATCATGCGTGCGACCGCCGCCTCGGCGGGGTCGGCGGGGATCAGCGGCGCCGGGCCCGGGTGGTGGACGGCAAGGTGCTCGACGATGGCGGTCGCCTCGACGACGACCGTTTCGCCATCGACGAGCACCGGGAACTGGCCCGCCGGGTGCGCCTTGCCGGTGAAACTTTCGAACTTGGGCACCGACTGGTCGATCTCGCGGAAAACGAAGTCGGTACCGTTGGCGTAAAGCGGGATCAGCGCCTTCCAGGTATAGGACGAAAAGGGATGGCCGTGCAGTTCGAGCATCACCAGCTGCCCTCCTTGATCCTGCGTTGCCGTTCGACCTCGCGATCGCTGGTCGAGGGGATCGGGCCTTCGGGCGGGTAAGGCGGCAACGTCCCGCCCGGCCGGTAGGTCGCGATGACGGTCCCTTTTGGCGTGACCGTGTGATCGGTCATCTCGAGCCGATCGACCGGCGTGCCGTCGCCGAACAGTCGCTTGCCGCCACCCAAAGTGATGGGAAAGGTCATCGTGATCAGCGTGTCGATCAGGCCGGCGGCGAGCAGCGCGGGATAGAGCGTGCTCGACCCCTGGATGATGATGTCCGCGCCGTCCTCTCGCTTGAGCGCGGCGACGTCGTCGATGCCGCGCAGGCGGTGGCTGTTCTGCCAGGGCAGGTCTTGGTCGCCGCGCGTCAGGACATATTTGTTGGCGCGATCGAACGCCTCGCCCATCGGCTTGTTGTCGCCCTCGGCATAGGGCCAGTAGGCCGCGAAGATGTCGTAGGTCCGCCGGCCGAGGAGCAGGTCGTAGTCGCCCGAGAAGAGCGAGCCGAGCGTGTCCTCGATCCCCTCGTCCCAGATCTTGAACAGCCAGCCGCCCTGGTCGAAGCCGCCGGTCGGGTCTTCGGTCGGGCCGCCGGGGGCCTGCATGACGCCGTCGAGCGACACGAACGCGGCGCCGGTGATCCTGCGCGCCACGTCAGTCGCCCCGCCGCGCGGCGTCGATCGCAGCGACGTCGATTTTCTGCATCGTCATCATCGCCTCGAACGCGCGCTTGCCCTCGTCGCCGCCGGCATTGAACGCCTCGATCAGCGTGCGCGGGGTGATCTGCCACGAATAGCCCCATTTGTCCTTGCACCAGCCGCACTCGGATTCCTTGCCGCCATGGTCGACGATGGCGTTCCAGTAGCGGTCGGTTTCGGCCTGGTCGTCGGTCAGGACCATGAACGACACGCTTTCATTGGGGGTAAACTGCGGCCCGCCGTTGAGCCCGGAAAAGCTGCGGCCGAGGACGGTGAAATCGACGGTCAGCGCATCGCCTTGCTTGCCGCCGGGAAAATCGGACGGCGCGCGGTGGATGCTGCCGACGCTGCTGTCGGGAAAGGTGTCGGCATAGAAGCGCGCGGCCTCTTCGGCGGCGCCGTCGAACCACAGGACGGTGGTCAGCTTGTCATTCATGGTCGTTCGCCTTGCGTCAGGTGTTGCACGAGCCGGGCTGGCCGAAACGCGATCAGCCTTTGGCCGTATCGAGCACGGGGACGAAACCGCCCCAGAACATGCGCTTGCCGTCGAACGGCATTTCCCCCTCGGGTTCCATCTCCATCATTTTTTTCCAGCCGGCATCGCGCGTCGCCTTGTCGGGCCATTCGACGAACGAAAAGACGACGTTCTCGCCATCCTCGGCCTTCACCGCGCGGCGATAGTCGGTAACCTTGCCGTCGGGGACGTCGTCGCCCCAGCTTTCGATCACGCGCGTCGCGCCGCAATCGCGGAACATCCCCGTCATTTTCTGGGCGAGGTCGCGATAGGCCTGCT
>JAACTG010000124.1:43866-44091 GCA_009993585.1 Sphingomonadales bacterium | reverse complement strand
ATTATGCTGCGGTATCCGGCCTTGGCAATGTTGATGTACCCGCCAGCCGAGCTTGAGCCGCGCTGGGTGAAATCCTCCGTGCCGTCCTTGAAGGGAAGGACCGCCACCTTCACCGGGAGCTTCGGCCCGACCGCCGCTGGCCCGCCCGGTTTGTAGACGAACGTCGAGTTGACCGAGCACCCCGCCACCAACAGAAGGGCCCCCGCGATAATAGGAACTCCCCAC
>JAACTG010000124.1:39420-43751 GCA_009993585.1 Sphingomonadales bacterium | reverse complement strand
CTTGGCGATGTCGCGCGTCTTGACGCGCACCTCGTTCGACACCTGATAGCCGATGAAGCGCGGCGACTGGCCGTCGCTGCGGTTGTTATAGTCATATTGCGGACTCAGGCTGATGCCCGTCGTCTGGATATCCTTGGCGTCGACGCCGCGCGCCTTCACCGCCTTGATCAGCGCATCCATCTTCGCCGAATTCTGGCGCAACGCGGCGGTCGCGGTCGGCGCGATCGTCTGCACGCCGGCACCGATCGTCGCGGTGTCGGGCTTGGCATCGATCGATTCGGTGATGGCGAGCGTCAGCAGCGGCGCATCGCCCTGCATCTCCAACATCGGCTGGACCTGCGCCAGCGCGCTCGCGGGCACGGCGGTGAGCGCCAGGGTGGCAAGGGTCAGGGCGAAACGCATATCATTCTCCTTCAAATTTCGGTCAGTCACTGGGCCAACGCCGACCGCCTGCACGCTGTTCCCTTGCGGCGTCCTGAATAGGCGGCTAGCGGCACCGCATGGCGACGCCCCCGGTCCTGTCCTATGAAAATCTCGGCCTCCAGCAGGGCGGACGCTGGCTCCTGCGCGGCCTCGACCTGCATATTGGCCCGCGCGACCGGCTCGCGCTGATCGGGCGCAACGGCGCGGGCAAGACGACGCTGCTCAGGCTGATCGCCGACAGCCTCGATTGCGACGAGGGTCGCCGCACGATCGTGCCGGGCACCCGCGTCGTCATCCTCGAACAGAATCCCGATCTCTCCGCCTTTGCCACGCTGCACGATTTCGCGATCCACGGCGCCGACGGCCCGCCCGATTACGCGGTCGCGGCGATCGCCGACCAGCTCGGCATCGACCTGGCGCGCGACGCCGCCAGCGCCAGCGGCGGCGAACGACGCCGCGCCGCGATCTGCCGCGCGCTCGCCAGCGATCCCGACGTCCTGCTGCTCGACGAGCCGACCAACCATCTCGACCTCGCGGCGATCGACTGGCTCGAAAACTGGCTCGAAAGCTACAAGGGGGCGTTCGTCGTCATCAGCCACGACCGCACCTTCCTGACCCGGCTGACGCGCCAGACGCTGTGGCTCGACCGCGGCGAGCTCAGGCGCCTCGAGGTCGGCTATGGCGGCTTCGAGGCGTGGACCGAAAAGATCTACGCCGACGAGGCGAAGCAGGCCGACCGGCTCGACGCGCGCCTCAAGCTCGAGGCCCACTGGCTCGAACGCGGCGTGACCGCGCGGCGCAAGCGCAACCAGGGCCGCCTCGCCAAGCTCCATGAAATGCGCGCGCAGCGGGCCGCGATGATGGGACCGCCGGGGGCGGCCAAGCTCGGCATCGCCAGCGACGACGTCCGCACCAAGTCGGTCATCACCGCCGACAAGGTCAGCAAGTCCTACGGGGATCGCACGATCATCCGCGACTTTTCGCTGCGCATCCAGCGCGGCGACCGCATCGGCATCGTCGGCGCCAATGGCGCCGGCAAGACGACGCTGATCAAGCTGCTCACCGGAGAGATCGCGCCCGACAGCGGCACGGTCACCCGGGCCAAGACGCTCGACGGCATCGTCATCGACCAGCAGCGCAACCTGCTGTCGGGCGACAAGACCGTGCGCGACGTGGTGGCCGAGGGCGGCGACTGGATCGAGGTGCGCGGCGTCAAGAAGCACGTCCAGGGCTATCTCAAGGAGTTCCTGTTCGACCCCGGGCTGGTCGATACCAAGGTCGCGATCCTGTCGGGCGGCGAAAAATCCCGCCTCGTCCTCGCACGCGAATTCGCGCGGCGATCCAACCTGCTCGTGCTCGACGAGCCGACCAACGACCTCGACCTCGAAACGCTCGATTTGCTGCAGGAGGTGATCGCCGATTACGACGGCACCGTCATCATCGTCAGCCACGATCGCGACTTCCTCGACCGCACCGTCACCGTCACGCTCGGCCTCGACGGATCGGGCGACGTCGATATCGTCGCCGGCGGCTATGCCGACTGGGAAGCGAAGCGTCGCCCCAAACGACCCGCGGGCAAGGATGCGCGCAAGGGCAAGGACGCGCCCGCATCGGCGGCTGCCGCGCCGCCCAAAAGGGTCAAGCTCAGCTACAAGGACCAGCGCGATTACGACCTGTTGCCGAGTCAGATCGAGGCGATCGAGGCGCGCATCGCCGAGGTCGAGACCGCCCTTGCCGACCCCGATCTCTACGCCAAGGACAGCGACCTGTTCGAAAAACTGTCGGCCCAACTCGGCGCATTGCGCGACGAAAAGGACGAGGCCGAGCTGCGCTGGCTCGAGCTTGCCGAACAGGTCGAAGGCCTCGACCGCTAGGCGGCGCTTCGCGCGGGCAACACCTTCGGGTTCTTGAGGATGAGCGCGGAAAGCAGCGCGACGACCAGCCCGACGGGGAAAATCTCGATGAACGTCATCGGCAGGCGGAACAGCGGATTGGCATATTGGCTGCGCAAGGTTTCCAGTTCGGCGACCTTGGCCGCCCGCTCGGCAGCGTTCAGACCCTCGCTGTCGAGCGCCTTGATCGCACTGTCGACATAACTGCCGATGAAGTCGACGCCGCTGATCGCGAGATAGGCCTCCCAGGCGAGAACATAGGCGATGCTCGCGACGACCGCGATGCCGAAGCCGACGCCGAACGCCCTGCCGAAGCTGACGACGCCGCCCTGCTCGATATCGCGAAACCGCTTCACACCGACGAAGATCAGCGACAGCGCGACGATCATGACGAGATAACCCATCCAGACGCTGCCGCCGGCGCCCTCGGGACCTGTGATGGCGAACATCGCAACCATCACCGCGATGATGACAGCGCCCGCGATCGTACCGTAGATCAATGCATATTTCATGTCTCTATCCTCGCAGATTGACCTTGGCGCCTTACCTCGGTCGCGGGCTTGCCTCTATCGCCCGAACGGGTGAAATCGCGCATTTCACCCGGTTGCGCGGAAAAATGCATCGCGTCATGGGATCAGCGACAGCGCGCGCGCCTTTTCGATTGCCTGGACGCGGCGGCCGACGCCGAGCTTGGCGAACAGGCTGGCGACCTGCGACTTGACGGTGTTGGGAGAAATGCCGAGGTCGCGCGCGATTTCCTTGTTCGACCGACCGCGCGTGATGCCGGCCAGGACGTCACGCTCGCGCCGCGTCAGGCCGAGCGCCGCAATCGCCTTTTCATTGGCCTCGAAGGCGGCCGCCCTGGGCGCCGGGGTCAGCCGCACGCCGAGCCAGATGCCGAGGACGACGAACACCAGCGCCAGCACGGCAAGATAAAGCTCGAGCGAAAAGTCGCGCGCGGCGTAGCGGAAATCGAGCCATTGCAGCAACACCGCGATGGCGGCCAGCGCGATGGCATAGGCGATGACGGTGCGCTTCATGACATCGAGCGATGCCATAGCCGGCGCCGGCGATCCAGCGTCAGCCGTCCTCGATCAGCCCCTCTTCGCGCATCGCCTGCGCCACCGCGGCGCGATCGAGATTGCGCTTTTTATAGGCTTTGAGCGCATCGGGCAGGTCGATGCCGAACTTGTCGGCCCACAGCAGCGTGACGAACAGGTAATTGTCGGCGGTGCAGGGCGCGGCGCCGACGAGCCAGTCCGATCCGTCCATCAAGGCGACGACCTGGCGATATTTCGCGGTGAGGCTGTCCTTTGCCTTGGCCTGGCGGTCGTCGCTGTCGCCGCCGAACAACGGGCGATAGCCGCTATGGATCTCGGTACCGATATAGCCGAGCCATTCGAGCAGGCGATAGCGCTGCTCGCCGGCCAGCGCCGGCTCGTTGAGATCGGACAGATAGGTCAGTACGGCTGGATTCTCGGTCAGCAGGCCGAAATCGTCGGTCGCGATCGCGGGAACGTAGCCGCGCGGGTTGATCGCATAGAAATCCTCGCCGGCCTCGGTCTCATGCTGCTTGAGGTCGACCTTGACCTTGTCGTAGTCGGCGCCGGCTTCGATGAGCGCGATGTGGCTGGCGAGGCTGCACGCCCCGGGCGAATAATAGAGCTTCATGATCGGGACCTTTCGATGGCTGTCGTCACCCGTTCATGTGGGGTGCGCCGGGCATCGGTCAAGCCGGGCGCGCCGCGCCGTTCCGTCTTCATCGCACCCCGTAGAAGCCCGCGACGCGATCGAGCGCCAGCGTCAGCACCAGCCGTCCCGATCGCGAAGGCCAGCCCAACGCCTTTTCCGCCGCCATGATTCCCTGGCTGTCGCACACCGCGCGCCAGAGGATATCCGACAGGCCGGGACCGGCCGCCGCCATCGCTCCATGAAAGCGGCGCTTGGCATCGATCGCCGCGGCCGACAGATCGGGTGCGCTCGCGGCGCCGCGCCGCGTCCCGCTTGCGCCGGCGG